>NZ_OU963893.1:0-317529 GCF_918797525.1 unidentified bacterial endosymbiont
CCGAATTACTTAATTAGCTTTTTAAATAATCCAGCCAGTGTAAGCAGGAAGCCTTTATTTATTCTTTGGGTATAAATAAACGGTTTATTTTTACCTTGGATAAATTGAACCTTCGCCGGTTCGGGTTTAAAAAATCTTCCGTCCGGCGTTTCCAGCCAGCCGCGTGAGTTCTTGAAGTGCGTGACCTGGCACCCGTGCTTAAGCAGGCTTGCCAGTGATGGGCCTTCATCGTGCATTACTGCCCCCTTGCTTATACATCTGATCAACCGTGCGCATGGCTTCCGCTAAAGCAAAGTCACGCCCGTAATAATCGCCATTGCTGGAAATACGATAAGAGTGCTTAAACGTAAATGGATTACGCGGGCACTTTTGAATCGTGAAGCCACGATATAAATAAGAGTGGCGGCTTAATTGCACTAACTGACTCATATCATCTTCCTGTGATAGCCACTTTAAGATCAGCTATTAAACGGTTTAATTGCTCGCGCCCTTCTTCGTTCAGTGCTTCAATGCCGTAATCGTAAGCAGCAAGAATAGATATTTCCTGCTCACGCGAATCAATGGCAACCGTTACTTTAGTGCCCGGCTTTATATATGTCGGCACATCATAGGTATTGTTATCAGAAAAAGGGTTGATAACTGCCGTGTAGCTTTTATTCAGTGGATTGAACATATCGCCCTCACATTCCCAGCTTAAGCAATTCACCATCAACATGGCGGGCCACGTCTTTGGTTATTTTCTTAATCAGCTTTTTATCCCTGATCATGAACTCGCCGCTATTGGTGCGAATCATGAAGCCCGTTTGCATATCTTTTAAATGGGTGTCCAGAATGTCGTTGCATTCACGCACCCGGTTTTCGTGGTTGGCTGTTTTCTGGCTCATCGCGATAACCTCAAAGACCGATCCACAACAACCACGCGTCGCGCTGTTCTCTCGGACGGTTGTAATAGGCGTCACGCATTGCGCGGTTGAACTCAGGAATATAGATCCAGTTCTCAGCACGGGCGCCCAGGCTTTCCGGGTTTTTCCATGGGATGATCGGCAACTTACCGTCTTCAATCATGCTCTTAACCGTGGCGGGCTTCTTACCGATCAATTCGGCAAATTTTGGGTATGGAACCGCGTCAACAGCGTGACGCACTTCAATGAACCCCTCTAAATCTTTTTCGCTCATGTGTCATAATCCCCTTTGAAGCGTTTGAACGCTTATTTCGGCCTGTAACTGCTTATATTGGCGGTTACTCATGGTAGAGATTACCACCCTTGAGGACAATGTTATGGTAGAGATTTCCACCCCGTCAAGTGGGATGGGTGAAAAAATTCGTGTGATTAGAGATGCGGAGGGGCTAACAAGGCAGCAATTCTTTGAATTGACTGGAATACCTGCCGGAACCCAAAAATATTATGAGACAGGTAGAGTCGAGAGTATCGGCAGCGATATCTTGCTCAAGATCACTCAACACCCCCACTTTGCGAAATACACGCTCTGGTTAATGACAGGAAATACTGCACCAGAAGCCGGACAAATCGCCCCGGCTCTCTCTCTTGATGGGCCAGAAGCTGCGGCAACGTCGCGCCGCTCCGCCCGCAAAACTGGTTAACACTGCACCATGATTTCATTGACTGGATAGATTCAATTTCACTCTGTCATACCGGAGGGCTTCGCTATGTCGATTAAGAAGCTCGAAGGTGGTCAATATGAAGTAGACGTATGGCCGCGCGGACGTAACGGAAAACGTATCCGCAGGCGATTTGAGAAGAAACAAGAGGCAGTTCTTTTTGAGCGTTATGTACTAGCCAACGCCGACAAAAAAGAATGGCTGGGCGCGAGCGTCGACCGCCGCACCTTAAGCGAGTTGTTAGATACCTGGTGGCTGCTGTATGGACAGACTCAGGAAAATGGCGAGATTGAAAAACGGCACCTGAATAAAACGATCAGGGCGCTGGGTGATCCAGCCGTTAACCGACTGAACAAGCGAATGATTGCACAGCACCGAAGCCAACGGCTGGAAGACGGTATCAGCGCAGCAACGATCAACCGTGATATTTACCGCTTATCCGGGATGTTCAGCACGTTGATAAAGCTGGAAGAGTTCAGGAAGGAAAACCCCTGTAAGGGTCTGGAACCTCTGAAAGAAGCGCCGCCAGCTATGACTTATCTCGCTAAATCAGAGATCAGCAAATTGCTGGATACTCTTACCGGCGACGATCGACGCGTGGCACTGCTATGCCTCAGCACCGGCGCACGCTGGGGTGAAGGAAGCACACTGCGAGGTGAGCAGGTAAATCACGGGCGCGTGACGTTCCTTAAGACCAAAAACGGGAAAAAACGCACGGTTCCGATATCGGAAGAACTGGAGAAAGAGATCAAGACCAGCGACACCGGGCCACTGTTCAAAGTTGATTATGAAAACTTCTGCGAACGGCTCAAACAGGTTAAGCCCGATTTACCACGCGGGCAGGCCACGCATGTGCTTCGGCATACGTTCGCAAGCTGGTTCATGATGAACGGGGGAAACATTATTGCGTTACAGCAAATTCTGGGGCACGCCAGCATACAACAGACGATGGTTTATGCTCACCTTGCCCCCGATTACCTGCAACACGCAGTAACGTTAAACCCTCTCGGCGGCGGGTTGGCGGTGTAACAATGTTGTCTACATCTTGTCTACACCCGTAACGCTATATCCTTCTTGTAACTGCTTATGGCTGTTGCAAGAAGGGTTGATTTATAAGGGATTTTTTCTAAGTACCTGATAAAAAAAACCCCCACATCATGTGGGGGAAGACAGGGATGGTGTCTATGGCAAGGAAAACAGGATTTACTGGTTAGTACTGCTACTGAAAAACGTCGTTTCTGAGCTTCGCTGCATCCGTGCTACCTCACGCAACTGGTCCATCCGTTGCTGATGTTTGTCATTCAAAACCGCTTGCTGCTCGGGCGATAGCAGATGGAACATTTGGTTGCGAACCTTCGCCAATTCTACCTGGCGGGCAATCTGTTCCTGTGCCATCTTTTCTGCCTGAGCGCGTACTGCGCTTTCGTCAAAATTTTCTGCGGTGACAAGGCGATGCATTGTCTCCATTTCGCTAACATTAACAGGGGGCCGATCGTGTCTTGCCCTTTGCATTAAATCTCGCATCTGTTGACGCTGATGTTCGGTTAAACTTATGCCGTCAAACATATGGTTTTGGCTGCTGTGGGGCGCTGCACCCTCTTGCGAGGAACCGTTATCGCCGATAATAGTTACACCAGCCTGGCTAAATGCACTGAACGCCAGCGTTGAGGCCATGACGGCAGCGATAACTTTGCGCATCACTTGCTCCCAAAATCTTTCGTGTCGCGATTCAACGAGAGACAGTCTACGATTCAGGCTGCAAACATGCGTCAGGGGGTGTAAAACAACGTAAAGTCATGGATTAGCTAGCCTTGATGTCGTAATTTCTGCCTCGGAGGTATTTAAATAATGAATAAAATCCTGTTAGTTGACGATGACCGAGAGCTCACATCTCTTTTAAAAGAGTTGCTCGACATGGAAGGTTTCAACGTTCTGGTCGCCCATGATGGCGAGCAGGCGCTGAGTCTCCTTGACGATAGCATCGATCTACTTTTGCTTGACGTCATGATGCCGAAGAAAAACGGCATTGATACGTTGAAAGAGCTTCGCCAGACACACCAGACCCCCGTCATTATGCTGACCGCACGCGGCAGCGAACTTGACCGTGTACTCGGCCTTGAGCTGGGCGCGGATGACTATTTACCTAAGCCGTTCAACGACCGTGAACTGGTCGCCCGTATTCGCGCTATCCTGCGTCGTTCCCACTGGAGCGAACAGCAGCAAAATACGGACAACAGTTCGCCAACGCTTGAAGTAGACTCCCTGAGCCTGAATCCGGGTCGCCAGGAAGCGAGCTTCGACGGTGAAACGCTGGAACTGACCGGCACAGAGTTCACCCTGCTGTATCTGCTGGCGCAGCATCTTGGCCAGGTGGTATCGCGTGAACACTTAAGCCAGGAAGTGCTGGGCAAACGCCTCACTCCGTTTGATCGCGCCATTGATATGCACATCTCGAACCTGCGCCGTAAGCTGCCGGAACGTAAAGATGGTCACCCATGGTTTAAAACCCTGCGTGGTCGCGGCTATCTGATGGTTTCCGCTTCATGATAGGGAGCTTAACCGCCCGCATTTTTGCCATTTTCTGGCTCACGCTGGCATTGGTTTTAATGCTCGTGTTGATGTTGCCAAAACTCGACTCACGCCAAATGACGGAGCTTCTCGACAGCGAGCAACGTCAAGGCGTGATGATCGAGCAGCATGTTGAAGCTGAGCTGGCAAACGATCCGCCAAACGATTTGATGTGGTGGCGCAGGCTGTTTCGCGCCATCGATAAGTGGGCGCCGCCCGGACAACGCCTGCTGCTGGTCACCAGCGAAGGTCGCGTTATTGGGGCCGATCGCAATGAAATGCAAATTATCCGTAACTTCATTGGCCAGGCGGATAACGCCGATCACCCCCAGAAGAAAAAATATGGTCGGGTAGAGATGGTTGGCCCCTTCTCTATCAGGGATGGGGAAGACAACTACCAGCTGTACCTGATTCGCCCTGCAAGTAACTCTCAATCCGATTTCATCAACCTGCTGTTTGACCGTCCGCTTCTGCTACTGATTGTCACGATGCTGGTCAGTTCTCCGCTGCTGTTATGGCTGGCATGGAGCCTGGCGAAACCGGCACGTAAGTTGAAAAACGCCGCCGATGAAGTTGCCCAGGGTAACCTGAGACAACATCCGGAGCTGGAAGCCGGGCCGCAGGAATTCCTTGCCGCCGGGACCAGTTTTAACCAGATGGTGACGGCGCTTGATCGGATGATGACCGCGCAGCAACGCCTGCTGTCGGACATCTCGCACGAGCTGCGTACGCCGCTGACCCGACTACAGCTGGGCACCGCTCTGCTGCGCCGCCGTAGCGGTGAGAGCAAAGAGCTGGAGCGTATCGAAACGGAAGCCCACCGGCTTGACAGCATGATCAACGATTTGCTGGTCATGTCGCGCAATCAGCAGAAGAACGCGCTGGTCAGCGAAACGGTGAAAGCCAATCATCTGTGGCATGAAGTGTTAGATAACGCCGCATTTGAAGCTGAACAGATGGGTAAATCGTTCACCGTCAACTTCCCACCGGGGCCATGGCCGCTGTACGGTAACCCTAACACGCTTGAGAGCGCGCTGGAGAATATCGTGCGTAACGCCCTGCGCTACTCGAACACGAAGATTGAGGTGGCGTTCTCGGTGGATAAAGACGGGATAACCGTTATTGTCGACGACGATGGGCCTGGCGTCAGCCCGGAAGATCGCGAGCAGATTTTCCGTCCGTTTTACCGTACCGATGAGGCACGTGATCGTGAATCAGGCGGCACGGGGCTGGGCCTGGCGATTGTCGAAACCGCTATGCAGCAGCACCGCGGCTGGGTGAAAGCCGACGACAGCCCGCTGGGCGGGTTGCGTTTAACGCTTTGGCTACCATTGTATAAGCGTTCGTAGCCCCTCACCCTCAACCCATAGGCTGAGGATTCCCCACAAAAACATGCCTGCACTGACGACCCCCTCTCCCTTCAAGGCCGGGATGAGGGGCAATTATTTCCCCCACAATCTACGCGAATCATCCTCGATCTTGCGGCTTAAACGCCGCTTTTGCATCGTTCTTGTCCAGCTTGTAGATAACCCCGCCGCCGATAGCAGGCGCTGATATTGCTCCTCGTCAAACGGCATATGCCAGGCTATCGCACAGGCGTCGTACACTGACACGTCACTCAGGCGTGACGCGAGTTCCAGCGGCGCGTCCGCAGAAACCTGTCCTGCCAGCACCACACGGTACAGCCAGCCGGTTTTGCCCGCCGTTTGCAGTTGCGCCGACATATCGCTGATGCCGAAATGATAATTAAGTTTGAAGCAGGGTGAACGCGGTTGCGTCACCTGTATCAGGGCGCGGCCCCAGCGGAAGATGTCGCCGATAAAAACGTTATTCTCAGTCAGCCCTTCAGTAGAAAGGTTCTCGCCAAAGGCTGGCGCGACAAACAGGTCAGCCTGCCCGGGATATTCCGTTATCCAGTGGCGATAATGCTCGCGTGGGTAGTGACATAACGCACGGTCGGGCCCGCCGTGGATTTTCTTTTCAGCCTGCTCGTCGCCCGCAAGCCCGAGGTCGGTTAACGTCAGCTCACCGTCAACCTGAATTTTCGCGATGGCGCTCGGGCGGCTGCCGTCGTAATCCCTTACCTTGCCTGTAAACACGTTCACCGGATAATGCATCGCTGCTCCTTTCTGCAGAGACAAAAAAAGCGAGTCATCAGACTCGCTTCTCACAGGTGTCAATGCAACTTTATTTTTTAGCGGCGAAACGCGCGGCAGCTTCGTCCCAGTTCACTACGTCCCAGAAGGCTTTGATGTAGTCCGGACGACGGTTCTGGAATTTCAGGTAATAAGCGTGTTCCCACACGTCCAGCCCCACGATAGGGAAACCGGATGCGCCAGAGATGGCTTCACCCATCAGCGGGGAGTCCTGGTTAGCGGTAGAAACCACCGCCAGTTTGTCACCTTTCAGAACCAGCCATGCCCAGCCAGAGCCGAAACGGGTCGCAGCGGCTTTCTCGAATTCCGCTTTGAAGTTGTCTACGGAGCCGAAGTCGCGCTCAATGGCTGCTTTCAGGTCGCCCTGCAGGGTGGTGCCGGTTTTCAGGCCCTTCCAGAACAGGCTGTGGTTAGCGTGACCGCCCGCGTTATTACGCAGAACGGTTTTCTTGTCCGCTGGCAGTTGGTCCAGTTTGGCGATCAGCTCTTCCGCAGACAGGTTAGCGAATTCTGGCAGACTTTCCAGCGCGGCATTCGCGTTGTTCACATAGGTCTGGTGGTGTTTAGTGTGATGGATTTCCATCGTCTGCTTGTCGAAATGCGGTTCCAGTGCGTCGTAGGCATACGGCAGGGATGGCAGTGTATAACTCATAATCCTCTCCATTAGTGTCGGGCGGCACAGCGGTTAATGCCGCGTAAGCAGTTGGTTCATTATAGTTAATTAAATGATATTGAAAATGATTATCAATGCCTTAGTTTCTGTGTGGTTATTCGTTTTGCAATAAAGCGTGGAATTGTGAGTCTCCTCACGTGGTTAACGTCCTGACTGCCATCCTGAACCAAAGTGCGGCAACCTTCTGAAGGTTCCTAAACCGCCTAATTTTTATACTCATCAAGTCGGCGGGAAGCCACCGGCTTAAAAAAACGATGAGGATATAAAAAATGAATCATGCGATTACGATGGGTATTTTCTGGCATTTGATAGGCGCAGCCAGTGCGGCCTGTTTCTATGCCCCGTTTAAAAAGGTTAAACATTGGTCATGGGAAACCATGTGGTCCGTTGGTGGTACCGTGTCATGGCTGATTTTGCCGTGGACCATTAGCGCCATGCTGCTCCCGGATTTCTGGGGCTACTTCTCCTCTTTCAACGCTTCCACCCTGCTGCCGGTGTTTCTGTTTGGCGCAATGTGGGGCATCGGCAACATCAACTATGGCCTCACCATGCGCTATCTCGGCATGTCGATGGGGATTGGTATTGCGATTGGTATTACCCTGATTGTCGGCACGCTGATGACGCCCATTCTTAACGGCAACTTCGACGTGCTGATCAATACGCAGGGCGGGCGAATGACACTGCTCGGTGTGCTGGTCGCGGTGATAGGCGTAGGTATCGTTACCCGCGCAGGCCAGCTCAAAGAGCGCAAAATGGGCATCCGGGCCGAAGACTTTAATCTGCAGAAAGGTCTGCTGTTGGCGGTGATGTGCGGCATCTTTTCCGCAGGGATGTCCTTTGCGATGAACGCCGCCAAACCGATGCATGAAGCCGCCGCTGCGCTGGGCGTTGATCCCCTGTATGTTGCGCTACCGAGCTATGTGGTGATCATGGGCGGCGGCGCGCTGGTTAACCTCGGGTACTGCTTCATTCGCCTGGCAAAAGTGAAGAGCTTGTCGGTAAAAGCGGACTTTTCGCTGGCAAAATCGCTCATCATTACCAATGCTCTGCTCTCTGCGCTTGGCGGACTGATGTGGTATCTGCAGTTTTTCTTCTACGCCTGGGGCCACGCCAGCATTCCGGCGCAGTATGACTACATGAGCTGGATGCTGCATATGAGCTTCTACGTACTGTGCGGCGGGCTGGTTGGCCTGGTGCTAAAGGAGTGGAAAAACGCCGGGCGTCGGCCAGTGAGCGTGCTGAGTCTGGGCTGCGTGGTGATTATTATCGCAGCCAATATTGTCGGCCTCGGCATGGCGAACTGATTACGCGGCCTTTCGGCTACGATGACGCCACTGCACTGGCGTCATCCCCACCTCACGATTGAACACCACCGAAAAATAGTTGCTGTCCTCAAAACCACAGCGCATCGCCACTTCACTGACCATCAGTTCCGTATGCTGTAGCAAGTACTGGGCATGGCAGATGCGCAGTTGGCGTAAATAGTGGTTCACCGTCATCCCGGTCTGGGCGCGGAACTGCTGGCGTAGCGTACGTTCGCTGCATTGCTCCTGCTCGCAGAATTTCTCCAGTACGAAGCTCTTGTTCAGGCTACCCGCAAGGGTAGTGATCAGCTTATCCAGCAGCGCGTCCTGGGGGGCACAAGGGTTATCGCTAGCGTAACGGTGGCGCTTTAGCGTCATCGCCAACTGGGCAAAAAGCAGCTCCGCCATTGGGTTAGCGACGGCATCACGCTTCTGGCTCTCCTGCTCCAGAAGCGAAATAATCTGCCGCGCCTGAGTCATGCCGTTACTGCTTAAACGCCAGTGCGCAGGGCTTTTCACATCAAGAAAACCGGGAATAGTGCTCGCCCAGTCGACGTTGAGTTTCAGCCTGTCCGGACAGTAAATGACGTTCTGTAACACCAGATCGTTGACCGAGGCGTAGGAGTGTTTATCTTCGGCGCGGATGTAAAACAGATCCCCTCGTGTAATGCGATATGGCCGGTCGTTGAGAACGTGCAAGCCATTGCCTCGCCATACCAGCACCAGCTCACAGAACTCATGAGTATGCTCTGCAAAGACGTTTTGCGGATAGCGATCGGCCACCGCGACGGCCTGAGCGGCGGAGGCAAAAAAATCGTCTTTGCGTAGGATTAACTGAGCGGCCACACCACAACCTCAACGGCGAATAACCTGACATTATTACCCTTTTTGCGGCAAAAAAACGGTGACTGCTCTCGCGTTACTGAAGTGATGCATCCTTACCCTGACGAATATCGCGCGGGGACCAGCTAAACTCGCGGCGAAAGAGGGTCGAAAAGTGATTACTGTCGCCAAAACCACAGCGGTAGGCAATATCCGTAACACTATCGTCAGTATGGCGCAGCAAGTGACGCGCTTTGATCAACCGCAAACGGTTAAGATAACGCTGAGGCGTCAGCCCGGTATGGTGCTTAAGCTGGCGGTGCAGGGTACGCAGCGACAGGGAAAAATTATCAGCCAGCGTTTCCCAGCAAACGTCCTCGGCGAAATGCTCCTCCAGCCAGGCCATCAGTTGCGTCAGCCGCGCGTCGTTATTTTCCAGCCCTTCCACCAGGCTTCCACGGCGCAGCAGCACCAGCAGCTGCATAAACAGCAGTTCACGGGTGGCAATGGCATGGGTTTCCTGTCCGTCCTCGCTCTTCTCCATCTGGCTTACCAACTGTCGCACCTGCGATAGCGTGGACTGATTCACCCGCCAGTGCGACGGGTAGTGTCCATCCTTCTCCTGCGGTAGCAGTTGATTGAGGCCAGAGAGGAACTGGAACGCCTCCGGGGAACGATAGAGAACATTGGTCAGGCACAGATTATCGGTATGTTCATACAAATGTCTGTCGTGATCGCGAACGAAGCATACCGTCCCCCCGCTGATGGTGTACGGCTGGCCGTTAAACACATGAATGCCCGTACCCTGTTCGACGATCACAATTTCATGGAAATCATGATGATGTTCCGGAAATGCAGCCTGAGGGAGCCGTGGCTCTATCGCGACAGGCGAACCTCCCGAAGGAAAAAAATCCACGCTGTGTAGTACGGTCATAACGGCCCCACCAATGAGAAATATTCTCAGAATAGTAATTAAGGGCTTAAAGACTGACCTTAAATTTTCGGCAGTAAAGGTCGCAAAAACTGTCCGTTTTTTAAGAAACGGGCACAAAGATCGTGAAATGCGGACACCATCACATTGCCTGCCAACCCCTTGATGACTGGAAACTGTGAACTCTCTCACGTTCATCTTTGCTTTCTTGCCAGCCCCAGATTTCGTCTGTCAGTGGCGAGAAGGTGTCTTTTTCGTCCCTTTCTTACACTCATTACCAATGACTTAAAGAAGGACCCGACCATGACTTTTCGCCATTGTGTGGCCGTCGATTTAGGCGCATCCAGCGGCCGCGTCATGCTGGCCACGTATGACGGTAACCAGCGCACGCTTTCGCTTCGCGAAATGCACCGTTTTGCCAACTGCCTGCAAAAACAGGAGGGTTTTGATACCTGGGATATCGACGGCCTGGAGACCGAGATCCGCGCGGGACTGAACCATGTCTGCAATGAAGGCATTCTTATCGACAGCATTGGCATTGATACCTGGGGCGTGGATTACGTGCTGCTGGGCCGTGATGGCGAGCGTGTCGGCCTGCCCGTCTCCTATCGTGACAAGCGTACCGAAGGCCTGATGGCGGATGCCATCGCTCAACTGGGTAAAAAGCGTATTTACGGGCGCAGCGGTATTCAGTTCCTGCCCTTCAATACGCTCTTCCAACTGCGTGCGCTAATGGAGCAGCAGCCAGACGTTGCCGCGACCGTCGCCCATGTGCTACTGATCCCGGACTATTTCAGCTACCGCCTGACCGGCTGCATGAACTGGGAATACACCAACGCCACCACCACTCAACTGGTGAATATCAACGCCGACAGCTGGGATGAAACCCTGCTGGACTGGACCGGCGCATCGCCCGCCTGGTTTGGCGCGCCCACCCATCCGGGTAATGTGATCGGTCAGTGGATTTGTCCGCAAGGTAACCACATTCCGGTGGTCGCGGTCGCCAGCCACGATACCGCCAGCGCGGTGATCGCCTCACCGCTCGCCAGTAAAGATGCCGCTTACCTCTCCTCCGGAACCTGGTCATTGATGGGCTTTGAGAGCAAAACGCCCTATACCTGCGAGGCGGCCCTGGCGGCAAATATCACCAACGAAGGTGGGGCAGAAGGCCGCTATCGGGTGCTGAAGAACATCATGGGGCTATGGCTGCTTCAGCGCGTGCTGAAAGAGCAAAACATTCGCGATCTGCCTGCGCTTATCGCAGAAACCGAAAAGCTCCCCCCCTGCAGCTTCCTGATTAATCCAAACGACGATCGCTTTATCAACCCAACGCACATGAGTGCCGAAATCCAGGCTGCCTGTGTCGAGGCAGGCCTGGCGGTTCCCTCTACCCCCGCCGAACTGGCGCGCTGCATTTTTGACAGCCTCGCCCTGCTGTATGCCGACGTGCTGAGCGAGCTGGCTGAGCTACGCGGCAAGCCGTTTAGCCAACTGCATATCGTCGGCGGCGGCTGCCAGAACCGGTTGCTAAACCAGCTTTGTGCCGATGCCTGCGGCATCACCGTGATTGCGGGCCCGGTTGAGGCCTCCACGCTCGGGAATATCGGCGTTCAACTGATGGCGCTTGATGAACTGGCAAGCGTTGACGATTTCCGCTCGGTGGTGACGGAGAACTACAGCCTGACCACCTTTACACCCAATCCCTGCCATGAAATTGCACGCTATCGGGAGCAGTTTCAGCAAAAACGTCTGACAAAGGAGCTTTGCGCATGACCACTCAATTAGAACAAGCCTGGGACCTGGCTAAACAGCGTTTCGCCGCCGTCGGTGTGGATGTCGAAGAGGCACTGCACCAGCTCGACCGCCTGCCTGTCTCCATGCACTGCTGGCAGGGCGATGACGTCGCTGGTTTCGAAAATCCGGGCGGTTCGCTGACGGGTGGCATTCAGGCTACCGGCAACTACCCGGGTAAAGCGCGCAACGCTACCGAACTGCGCGCCGACCTGGAGCTGGCGCTGAGCCTGATCCCCGGTCCAAAACGCCTCAATCTGCATGCGATCTATCTCGAATCCGACGAGCCGGTCGCGCGCAATGAAATTAAACCGGAACACTTTACGAACTGGGTACAGTGGGCGAAAGCCAACAAACTGGGGCTGGATTTTAACCCTTCCTGCTTCTCGCACCCGCTGAGCGCCGACGGCTTTACCCTGGCGCATGCCAACGATGAAATCCGCCAGTTCTGGATTGACCACGTGAAGGCCAGCCGCCGCGTCTCGGCGTATTTTGGCGAGCAGCTTGGCACACCATCGGTGATGAACATCTGGATCCCGGACGGCATGAAAGACATCACCGTCGACCGTCTGGCACCACGTCAGCGCCTGCTGGCCGCGCTGGATGAAGCGATTAGCGAAAAACTGAACCCGGCGCACCACATCGACGCCGTGGAGAGCAAGCTGTTCGGTATTGGCGCAGAAAGCTATACCGTCGGCTCGAACGAGTTCTACATGGGTTACGCCACCAGCCGCCAGACGGCACTGTGCCTGGATGCGGGTCACTTCCACCCGACAGAGGTTATCTCCGACAAAATCTCCGCCGCCATGCTCTACGTCCCGCGTCTGCTGCTGCACGTTAGCCGCCCGGTGCGTTGGGATAGCGACCACGTGGTGCTGCTGGATGACGAAACCCAGGCCATCGCCAGCGAAATTATCCGTCATGACCTGTTCGACCGCGTGCACATTGGCCTCGACTTCTTTGATGCCTCCATCAACCGTATCGCAGCCTGGGTTATCGGCACCCGCAACATGAAGAAAGCCCTGCTGCGCGCCCTGTTGGAGCCAACCTCTGCGTTGAAACAGCTGGAAGAGAAAGGCGACTACACCGCACGCCTGGCGCTGCTTGAAGAGCAAAAATCCCTGCCGTGGCAGGCAGTGTGGGAAATGTACTGCCAGCGCAACGATGCCCCGGTAGGTAGCCAGTGGCTGGATAACGTACGGGCATATGAGAAAAACGTGCTGGAAAAGCGCGGGTAACCCCCTTATCGCGATAACTGGAAAAGAAAATTATGCAGACCATTACCCATTCCTGGTTCGTCCAGGGCATGATCAAAGCCACCTCCGACGCCTGGCTGAAAGGCTGGGACGAGCGCAACGGCGGCAACCTGACGCTGCGCCTGGATGACGCCGATATCGAGCCGTTCGCGGCCGACTTCCACCTTAAGCCGCGCTATATCGCCCTGAGCCAGCCGATGCCGCTACTCGCTAACACGCCGTTCATCGTCACCGGTTCCGGCAAATTTTTCCGCAACGTCCAGCTTGACCCGCAGGCCAACCTCGGGGTGGTGAAAGTGGACAGCGACGGCGCGGGCTACCACATTCTGTGGGGGCTGACGGATGACGCAGTACCGACCTCTGAGCTACCAGCACACTTCCTCTCCCACTGCGAGCGCATCAAGGCGACCCACGGCAAAGACCGGGTGATCATGCACTGCCACGCGACTAACCTGATCGCCCTGACCTACGTGCTGGAAAACAGTGCGGATTTCATCACCCGCAAACTGTGGGAAGGCAGCACCGAGTGTCTGGTGGTGTTCCCGGACGGCGTAGGCATTCTGCCGTGGATGGTGCCGGGTACTGACGAAATCGGCCAGGCCACCGCAGTCGATATGCAAAAACATTCTCTGGTGCTGTGGCCGTTCCACGGCGTATTCGGCAGCGGCCCGACGCTGGATGAAACCTTTGGCCTGATCGACACTGCCGAGAAGTCGGCTGAAGTGCTGGTGAAAGTTTACGCCATGGGCGGCATGAAGCAGACCATCACCCGTGAAGAACTGATTGCGCTGGGCAAACGCTTCGGTGTCACCCCCATGCAGTCAGCGTTAGATCTGTACCTCTAAAACATCGCGCCCCGCTCACTGAGACGGGGCGAAAAAACACCTGCAATCCCTACACCTCACTCAATCTCGTGGAGTAAAAGCAATGAATAAAAAGATAAGCTTGATCCTCACCGTTGCCGCTCTGGCGTTGTCCGGTTCCGCGTTAGCAGAAGTTAAAATCGCCCTGGTGGCGAAGTCCCTGGGAAATGGATTCTTCGAGGCAGCGAACACTGGCGCACAGGAGGCAGCCAAAGAGTTAGGTGATGTAAAAGTGATTTATACCGGCCCGACCACAACGACTGCCGAAGGGCTGATGGTCGCCGAATATTCGGCGGGTGAGGCGACGGCGGAAACTATCGTCAGCGCGGCCAGCGGTGCCAAACAGGAGGCGGCATAACATGCTCAATCTCCTGTTAAAACACCGCGAAGCGCTGCTGGGGGCGGTCATTGTGCTGATGATCGCCGCCATTGGCAGCCGCGTACCGTCGTTTATTGCCCCAGGCAATCTGGTGGAGATGTTTAACGATACGTCCATTCTTATCATTCTCGCGCTCGGGCAGATGATGGTGCTGCTGGCAGTGCTTGGCGGGATCAATATCCTCGGTGGTTCCGGCAGCATGGTGGGCGTGATTATTGCCGCCTTCCTGATGGGGCTGGTGACGTTTGGCCTGAGCCTGCTCAACGTGCCCGGCATTGTGATGTCGGTGATTATCGGCTCAATGCTGATCGTAGTGATTTCGCTGCCGATCCTTACGCGGCGGGTTATGTCACGAAAACGGATTTAAATTACCCAAAAAATCATATTAAGGAGAATTATCATGAGCTTTATGTTGGCCTTGCCAAAAATCAGCCTGCACGGCACGGGCGCAATCGGCGATATGGTCAATCTGGTGGCGAACAAGCAGTGGGGTAAAGCTCTGATTGTTACCGACGGCCAGTTGGTGAAGCTGGGCCTGCTCGACAGCCTGTTTACCGCGCTGGATGCCCATCAGATGTCGTATCACCTGTTCGACGAGGTGTTTCCAAACCCGACCGAAGCGCTGGTGCAAAAAGGGTTCACGGCTTATCAGGAGGCGGAATGTGATTACGTGATTGCCTTTGGCGGCGGCAGCCCAATTGATACCGCTAAAGCGATCAAAATTCTTACCGCCAACCCGGGTCCGTCCACTGCCTACTCCGGCGTGGGTAGAGTGACCAACGCGGGCGTGCCGCTGGTTGCGATCAACACCACCGCTGGCACGGCGGCGGAGATGACCAGTAACGCGGTCATTATTGACGCCGCGCGTCAGGTGAAAGAGGTGATTATCGACCCAAACATCATCCCGGATATTGCCGTGGATGACGCCAGCGTGATGCTCAATATTCCGGCATCCGTTACCGCAGCCACCGGCATGGACGCGTTAACTCACGCCATTGAGGCTTTCGTTTCCGTAGGGGCGCACCCGCTGACCGATGCCAATGCGCTGGAAGCGATTCGCCTGATCGCCCTCTGGCTGCCAAAAGCGGTCGACGATGGTCACAGTCTTGAAGCACGGGAACAGATGGCGTTTGGTCAGTACCTGGCGGGCATGGCCTTTAACAGCGCCGGTCTGGGGTTGGTGCACGCCCTGGCGCATCAACCGGGGGCGACCCATAATCTGCCACACGGTGTGTGTAACGCCATCCTGCTGCCGATCATCGAAAACTTTAACCGTCCGAACGCCGTTGCCCGCTTTGCCCGCGTGGCGCAGGCGATGGGCGTTGATACGCGCGGCATGAGCGATGAAATCGCAAGCATGTCGGCCATCCAGGCAATTCGTGACCTGAGCACCCGCGTCGGTATTCCGTCCGGCTTCAGCCAGCTTGGCGTAACCAAAGCGGATATCGAAGGCTGGCTGGATAAAGCCCTCGCCGACCCGTGCGCACCGTGCAACCCGCGCACCGCCAGCCGCGATGACGTCCGTGAGCTGTACCTGGAGGCATTATGATCCGCAAGGCCTTTGTGATGCAGGTTAACCCGGATGCGCACGAGGAGTACCAGCGCCGCCACAACCCGATATGGCCGGAGCTGGAAGCGGTGCTGAAGGCCCACGGCGCCCACCATTACGCGATTTATCTTGATAAAGAGCGCAACCTGTTGTTCGCCACGGTGGAAATTGAGTCGCAAGCGCGCTGGGACGCGGTCGCTAATACCGAGATCTGCCAGCGCTGGTGGAAACACATGCGCGACGTCATGCCGTCGAACCCGGACAATAGCCCGGTGAGTGCGGAACTGGAAGAGGTGTTTTACCTCGCCTGATCGGTTAAGGCTGCCGCACCTGCGGCAGCCGCAATTTCCTGCCTGCTGCTCAGCGTAAACGCCGACACCGCCGTTATCGCCAGCACAAAACAGCCCAGCATCAGATAGGTCTCCTGAAAGCCGATCCGGTCATACATATTCCCGGCAAAGGCGGAGAGAAAAATTGCCGCCGACTGCTTGGCGAACTGGAAGCCAATCAGGTAGATAGTGGCCGACAGTCGCGTATCAAACACTCCAGTAATGTATTTGAACGCGCCCACCAGCAGGAACGGCACTTCCAGCGCGTGCAGCATTTTCAGGGCAATCACCTCCACCGCATTCGTGGCAAACGAGGAGCCGATAATGCGCGTCGCCATGATTAACCCGGCAATCAGTAACGTATTTTTTGCACCGATGCGGTTGATTATCCACGGCGAGCAAAACATGATTATCGCATTACATATCTCCCCCGCCGTTGTGGCAAAACCAAAAGCACGGGTCCCTTCCTGCGCAGTGGCAAAGAAGGTTTTGAAGAAGGTGGCGAACTGCTGGTCGAAGACGTCATAAACGCAGGCCACGCCAATCACGTAGAGGATAAACATCCACATTCTGCGCTGGCGGAACAGGCTAAACACGGTTTTGGCGGTGATTTGCGGCTGGTTAGCGCCTAAGGCATTCATCACCTGCGCCGTCTGATTCGGCTTCGGCTTCGCCACCACTAACAGTATCAGCAGCAGCAGCGCGGCGGCTGAACCCATCCAGAAGACATACGACGGATCGATGCCAAACAAGATCCCGCCCGTCGAGGCACACAGCCCCCAACCGAGACAGCCAAACATACGCGCCTTGCCGTATTCAAAGAAGCTGTTGCGGCTCACGCGTTCAATGTAGGCCTCAATCGCCCCGGAGCCCGCCGAGAAGACAAACCCGATATACAGACCGCCGCTCAGCGCTCCCAACCAGATGCTGGATTTCAGCAAGGGTGCGAAAACGTACAGGAAGAAGGGCGCGAACAAAAACAGCAATACCGCAATAATCCATAGCAGGTGTTTCTTCAACCCCAGTTTATCCGAGATAACCCCCAGCACCGGCTGAAAAGCAATAGCCGAGAGCGAGATGCAGGAGAAGACTATTCCGGTGTGGGTTTTGTTCAGGCCGATGATGTCCGACAGCCAGATCGGCAGGAACGGAAAGCAAGTCGCCATAATGAAGAAATAGAGAAAGAAAAACAGCCCGAAGATCCAGAAATTAGGGTTGTCTTTGTGGGTACAGGTTGTTGTGTTCATTATTTTTATCCTTAACGGCGGGCCGGTTACGCGGCCCATCACCCTTACACGCGTTCAACGCCAATCAGAATGGCGGTTTCCGGATCCAGAATCGGCAGCGCAACGCCCGCCTGCATCAGCCACTCACCGCTCGCGGTTTGCGGTGTCTCCATCCAGGCCGGGAGCGTGCGCATCGTGTGGCCGCCCTCCCCGGTGAGGCGAATATTCGGGTGATCGAGCAGCGAGATATGGTACTGCGCCCCCGCCTCCAGCCCCGGCATACGCAGCGGCATCATAAGAGTGTAATCCGCCATGGCGAGCTGGCTGACGATAAACAGCCCCTGCTTTTTATCTTCACTGACCATACCCAGCACCTGGGTGCTGGCATCGGGCATCTCCACGCGCCACTGGGTTCCGTGATGGATCACCTCGCGCCACTGCTTATGCAGCGCCGTGTAACGGCGATACCCTTCGCGCTCATGCTTATCGACAGTGAGGGGATCCAGCTCCAGCCCCATATGGCCAAACAGCGCCGTCAGGCCACGAAATTCAATGCTGTGCTGGCGGAAGGTGGCGTGGCATTTATGATGACCGATATGCGCGCCCATGACTTCCGGCGGGAAGAAATAGCTCATGCCGCGCTGGATGGTGCTGCGCTCCAGCGCATCGTTGTTATCAGACGCCCAGAAGCGATGGCTGCGGGTCAGCACGTCGTAATCGATTCGTCCGCCACCGGACGAGCAGGATTCAAACTCAATATGCGGAAAACGCTCGCCCAGCACGTCTAACAAGCGATAAAACCGATGCGTTTGTGCATCCGCCGCAGCTTTGCCACGGTGGCCGGGTTGCACCAGCTCACGGTTCATGTCCCACTTTACGTAATCGATCGCATGCTCGCCTAACAGCCAGCTCATGCGCTCGACCAGATAATTAAAAACTTGCGGAATGTTGAGATTGAGCACCAGCTGGTGACGCCCGGTAGCCTGCGTGTAGCCCGGCAGCGCCAGCACCCAGTCGGGATGGGCGCGATACAGATCGGAATCCGGATTAATCATCTCTGGCTCTAGCCAGATACCAAACTCCATGCCGAGCTGTTTGACGTGATTGATCACCGGCGTCAGACCATGCGGGTATTTTTCTTCATCCAGATACCAGTCGCCCAGCGCACGGCGGTCGTCGTTGCGGCCTTTGAACCAGCCATCATCGATGATAAAGCGCTCTACGCCCAGCGCCGCCGCCTCGTCGGCCATGCGCATGATGTAGTCCGGATCGTGGTTGAAGTAGATCCCTTCCCAGGTGTTGAGATGCACCGGACGCGGTTTGTTTTCCGGAAAACGGATGATGTTGTCACGCAGGTAACGATGGAACTGCTGGCTCATGCCGTTCAGCCCCTGCGCGGAATAGCTGGCATAAAGACGCGGTGTCCACAGCGTTTCACCCTCCTCCAGGGCCATTTCGCCGGGCAGATAGAGGGCCTCAGCCTGCAGGTAGCGGCGACCGTCGGTTTTAGCCTCCGCGCGCAGGCGGTGATTACCGCTCCAGCCCAGATGCACGCCCCAGACGTCGCCGTGCATTTCGCTAAACGACGATGTACCTGCGATCAGCGCCGGGAAGTGTTCATGGGAGGTTCTGCCGCGGCGGTTTTCAATCACAAAGGCGTCATGCTCCAGCTTCACGCGATGCGGCTGGAATTCGCGGATCCAGCGTCCGTGGAAGGCCATCACCTCCCGGGCGCGCTCGGCCACCGGCAAGGTCACGGCAAAACGGTCAACCTGCCACGCCTGCGCTTTCAGGTTGGTTAGACCGTGGCGTATCACCACTACGCCGCTCGCGTCCAGCGCCAGTTCACTGGTCAGGCGCAGGCCAGCATGCGCATCTTCCGCCGTTATCGTCAGAGTGTCTTGCCGTTGCTGGACATGGGTCGTGGTGAAGACTGGCGACCCGTCCAACCCCTGACGGTGGCCCTCAATGCCCGGCGAGCCAAACAGACCGTGACCCAACTCGGCCATCAACGTTACAGGTGAGTCTACGTCCAGCCTGCCGTTGGCGACCGGACGTGAAAGCGTATGGGCATCGTGCGGGGAAAAGTACTGAAGGTGCGGTCCCCAGTAGATAATTTCGGCGAACGGGCGGGTTTTAATCACCACGTCTACATGGCTACTTTCGAGTCGTAAAATAGGATCTTGCATCAGACATCTCCTGTCATGGGATGTACTGAGTGTTGATCCGAAACGTTTCGGGTGAAAACCAAAACGTTTCGGATTTGTGATCTGGCAGTAAAAATGCGTGAGTCTACGCTGTCTGGCCCGGGGAGAAGTGTGGTTGCCAGAGCACCTGAAGTTGGGTTATATCGTCGCCCTTAATCAACTGACGTACCATATCCGCAATCTGTTTACCGACGCCCTGACGGGTCGACTGGATCACTGAGGCCACCTCGATATCGACAATGCTGTCCTGAGGTAAACCGTCATACACCACCAGCGACACGGCGTTTTCGCCCGCTAAACGCCCGAGCTGAGCCAGCGCCATGGCCGCGCCGTCGCCATGAGTATTACAGTCGGTAATGATGGCGGTTGGCGGTTGTGGCAGAGAGAGTAACTCTTTTGTCGTGGCATAACCCACACGGCGCGAAGGCGGCATTGCGCGTAGCCACTCGCAGGAAAGGCCCGCTTCCCGCAACGCGTTCAGAAAGCCCTGACGGCGCTGGGTGATGAAGGCTTGATTATTACTTTCACCGAGTAAGGCGATACGCTGGTGACCTTTTTCAATGAGCCAGCGGGCGGCCTGGTAAGTACCGGCATAGTTGTCGAAATCAAACCACGCGTACGGCTGCGGGAGTTGGCTGCGCCCGAGGGCCAGGAAGGGAAACCCGGCGGCCTGAAGCTGTTCCAGACGCGGATCGTGATCCAGCGTGTGCGCCACAATCAGCGCGTCCACGCGACGGCTTTGCACCATGCGCATATAGCTGTGTTTATCGGCCAGGTCATCATCGGCTATCAGTAGCAGATCGATTTCATGTTGCGCAAGCTGGTGGCTAATTTCGCCGACCATATCCATAAAAACGCTATTATTGAGCGGAACAGGATGCACCGGGAACACCAGACCGACGGCATCGATTTTGCCCATTTTCAAACGCCGGGCGAAGGTATTCGGCCGATAGCCACGGCGCTGGGCTTCTGCTTCCACCCGGGCGCGCGTCTCGCTTGAGACATCGTCATACCCGTTGAGGGCACGGCTGACGGTGGTAACAGACAGCCCCAGTTCTTTAGCAATGGCTTTGAGCGACATGATTTTCCGTATCCTGGTTAATTTTGTTCTGCCACCAGCAGCGCATGCGTATCAGGTTCCAGCGCCTTAAAGATATGCGGCAGATCGGCGGGATAACAAATGTAATCCCCTGCCCCCAGCTCTTCTGCGGCATCCAGCAGGCCGACCAGCGCCCGTCCTTGCGTCACGATAATATGCTCAACCGACCCGGGCGGGTGCGGCTGGGAAAGCCGGTCTGCGCCCGGTTGGGTCAACAGCAGGTAGATATCGCGTCGCGCGCCCGGCGGGCAGGCAGCCAGCAAAATCGCCTCATAGTTGGCCTGACCGGCAACCACTTTTGTCCCTTCGCCGCGGCGGATCACCTGGGTGATGGGGTGCTGAGGCTCAAGCAGCCGGGCGAAGGGGATATCCAGCGCCACACACAGCGACCACAGCGTCTCCAGACTGGGATTACCATTGCCGGATTCCAGCAGGGAAAGCGTGGATTTAGCGATCCCGGCCCGGCGGGCAATTTCCGCCAGTGAAAGCCCTGTTCGCAGACGTTCTCGCACCAGACTTTTGGCGATTACGCTAATGGGCTGCGTCATAAAAGGCCTCTTGTTCTTTTTGTCGAACTTATCGTTCGTCTTGTAAAACGATTTTGATCCGTTCATTATAATGGAAATACGTTCGATATGGCTAAAATTGTATGAAGCAGCACCTCTCCTGCCTGCAAGGCGACACTATCAAAGCAATCATCCTGGTCTGCCTGGCGGTTGGCGTCGTTGGCATGTCCTACGGCTCGCTGGCCATGGCTTACGGCTTCCCGGTTTGGGTGCCGTTTGTGCTCTCTATTACCGTGCTGGCTGGTGCGTCGGAATTTATGTTCATCGGCATCGTGGCAAGCGGTGGAAATCCGCTGGCTGCGGCTGCGGCGGGGTTACTGGTGAATGCCCGCCATGTGCCGTTTGGGGTAACGGTGCGTGAACTGGTGGGCAAGCGCGGTCTGAGCTTTTTGGGCTGCCACATTATGAACGACGAGAGCGTGGTGTTTGGCCTGTCGCAAAAAACGCCCGAGCAGCGTAAAGCGGCCTATTGGCTGTGCGGTTTGGGCGTAGCCATCATCTGGCCGCTGGGCGCGCTATTGGGTGCGATGGTCGGAAAGCTGCTGCCGGATCCGGAAACCATCGGCCTGGATGCGGTATTCCCGGCCATTCTGCTGGCGCTGGTGGTTCCTGCCTTTAAAAACCGCACCACGCTGATTCGCGCCTGTAGCGGCGCCGCCCTGTCGCTGGCAGCCGTCCCCCTTGCGCCGGTAGGGCTGCCGGTACTGCTCTCTTTGCTGGGCCTGGTCGCGAGGAAAAAATAATGGAAAACATGACCGTCTTTATTTCTGGTATTGCCCTTCTTTCTGCAGGGACGTATCTGATGCGTCTTGGCGGAGCAAAACTCGGTAACCGGCTGGCCTTATCGGAACGCGCTCAGGCAATGCTGTCGGATGCGGCAACGGTATTGCTGTTTTCCGTGGCGCTGGCGACCACCTTTTATGAAGGGGAACATTTCGCGGGTATGGCGCGGGTGCTTGGCGTGGGGTTTGCCGTGTTCCTCGCCTGGCGAAAGGTGCCGTTGATTGCGGTGATTGTGGCGGCAGCGGTGGTCACGGCGCTGCTGCGGCTGGCGGGCATACGCTAAAAAGCGCCCCGATCGCGATCACATTCTAATTAAAACAGAGTTTCACTTTAATTCATAAACGAGGAAAGTGTTAAGTGTCTAATAACAATATTAGTGTCTAGCGTCTAAATAATATCGACGCTATTTTCAACTCTATGCAGGACCTTGAGAAATGGCGTTGTCAGCGAAAGAAAAACTCTTCCACAAAATCCTCACACACTATGCACAGAGCCTCACGGGATTCACGGCACAGGACTGTTCTGGCTTTATACAGGTTAACCGCAGCGTCATCAGCCATTACCTGAACAGACTGTGTGAAGATGGCCATCTGCGTAAGGAAAATACCCGCCCGGTGCGCTTCTTCGTGCAACGCACCGGTAAACAAACGTTGTCCCCATCCACTTTAGTGTCGAAAAAGACAGACGCGTTTATAGAACTGATTGGCGCACAGGGTAGCCTTGCCGAAGCGGTGGCGCTGTGCCGCTCTGCGGTTGACTATCCCGGTGAGGGGTTGCCCATCCTGCTCTCGGGTGAAAGCGGGGTAGGCAAAAGCCATCTCGCATCGCTCATCTACGCGTACGCATTAGACCAGGGCATCATCCCCGGCAATAAACCCTTTGTTGAACTTAACTGCGCCGATTACGCCAACAATCCCGAGCTACTTTCCGCAACGCTGTTTGGCTATACCCGTGGGGCATTTACCGGTGCCGATCGTGATAAACAGGGTGCGTTTGATGAAGCGAACGGCGGTTTTTTATTCCTGGATGAAGTGCATCGCCTGTCGGCAGAGAATCAGGAAAAACTGTTCCTGTTTATGGATAAAGGCTACTTCTACCGTCTGGGAGACAACCTTACTCGTCATCCGGCGTCATTACGTTTTATCTTTGCCACCACGGAAAATATCGACACGGTACTGCTCAACACCTTCCGTCGCCGCATTCCGGTACGGGTTACGCTGCCTAATTTTATCTCCCGTCCGCTCACGGAACGCATAGCCCAGGTGAATTATTTTCTGCATCAGGAAGCCGTTGGTCTGCAGCGAGATATTCATCTGAATAATCAGTTGATGCATCAGTTGGCGACCTCACCCGTGCGAGGCAATATTGGCGAACTGAAAAACCAAATCAAGGTTATGTGCGCCAGTGCCTGGAGTGATAATCGTGAGGCTCAGACCATAACGCTACAGGGAACTTACCCGGGTGGCGAAACGCTGGTTATCTCCGCTCATCAACGCTCCACGCCCGATACCAGCGCTTTGCTACCCAAGGCGATGCGTGATGAGGTGATATTTCGCGACTTCTGCCACAGCGGAAACGTGTTACTGCTTAACCGTAAAATAGAACAGCTCCTGACGACGATTCACGGCGTTATGGCTGCTGATGCGTTGTATAGCGGCTATATCTGGCAGAATGCCATGCACGCAATAAATGAGCTGGAAAACCAGGTCGGTATTGCCTGCGGACAAGAGATCCGCAAAGCCGTGTGGCTGTGCCTCATCTACGCCCTGCATACCGAAGCGCAGGAAGACAGGGTGGAAGAGTTGCAGACCATCGCTGACTATGTGTCGGTCAAAGGCCGCCTGCTGGCAGAAGAGTGTCTCACGCTGCTGGCGAAGCATGTTGAGGATCGCCCCTTACCGCTTCTGACGCCGCTGCTGAGCTGCATTTTTTATACCCTGGCGGGTGACGATTCGCCTGTCCAGGGCATTATCGTTTCGCATGGGCGTTCCACGGCATCAAGTATTGCGGGTATCGCCAATGAGCTTACCGGAGGCTATTACTTTAAAGCGTTCGATATGCCAGGCGCCACCTCCACCCGCGAGATCATCGACCTGCTGATTGCTCATCTGTCACGCCTTAAACAGGGCGCAGGTCTGATCATTCTGGTGGATATGGGCTCATTAAAAGAGATTTATGAAGAGATAAAACTGCACCTCCACGGCGAACTACTGGTTATCAACAACGTCAGTACCGCCATGGCGCTGGATATCGCCGCAAAAATTCAGGACAAGCAGCCCATGGATGCCATTATCGACGGCACGAAGGGTGCATACGAGGTAGAGACGCGTTATTACGCAGGGATGCTGCCGGGCAATAAAATCATTATCTCCTGTATCTCTGGAGAAGGCATTTCACGCAAGCTCAAAGATATCGTCCAGCGTTATCTGGCTCAGGAGGAGATCGATATTCTCACCATGGAATATGATGATTTGAAATGGAAAATCTCCCGTGCCGACCCGGCGTTAAACGGGACGCGGCTTATCATTACGACGACTGACCTGGAAGCCGGTTACATCCCTCTGTTAAGCGTCGAACAGCTGATTAAAGAAAAGACACTGATACTCAAAAGAGACTATTTTAGCGGCCTGCTGCAGGAGGGTGGACTTGAGCCGATGATTGAAGAGGTGGTGAAACTTTTCACCGTCGAGGGGGTTGCCAGCCGCCTGAATTTCCTTAATCCGGTGGTGATCATTGACGAAGTCGAGGCGGTAATTAAGCAGTACGAGGCATTCTACAAAATTCACTTCGAAAGCTACCTGCGCATTAATCTGTTTATGCACATTGCGCTGATGATTGAACGCGTGATGGTGAATAACGGCGTTCGCCACCGTGAGGAGACGCCATTAACCCTTGAACAACAGGCGTTTGTTGCTGTTCACGACACTTTTTTCCAGGCCCTTAACCGCAAATACAACCTCACCCTGCCGCTCACCGAAGTGCTGATGATTTATGAAATCATGGAGCCATGGATAGCAAGCGATACGCTCCAGTGATCGTCCTGCCAGCTCAGGCTGGCAGACGCTTCGACACTTTGGTCCCTGCCTGATTCAACACTGAAACCAGCGTCGAAAACAAATTATTTACCTAATTAAATCATATATATACGCATTTGGCATAGTGATTGCACTGTCTCCAACAGAAACCTAAATTTAAGGAAAATGTAATGCGAGAGTTGTATATCGCAACCCATGGTCGCTATGCCGAAGGTGTGATTTCTGCGCTAAATTTGCTGGTTGGTGACGATCACGGGGTGACGCCTATTTGCGCTTACTGCGGCGAAATAGGTTCAACAGCGGACCTTGCCGTGCGCTTTGAAACCATCGCCAGACATGCCGCCAGTAAAGATAAGGAGCTGGTGCTTTTTACCGATATGCCCGGCGGCAGCGTTAATAACACCGCCGTACAAATGTTAGTGAAGCATTCGCATGTCCACGTGGTAAGCGGCGCTAACTTAATCATGCTGATGGAATTTTGTCTCTCCGGGCAGACGCAAACCGCCTCGCGCATCCAGGAGGCTATCGCTGCCGCCAGTAGCGCGATGCAATACATGAATACCGACCCGGAAATTATCGCCACGCGTCAGACGGCCAGCCCCACGGCGGCGGATGATGCCGACGATTTTTTTTCTGAAGAGGCCACGTCATGACCGTGGTGCTGGAAACACTCGATCGCCGCTATTTTGCCCCTCAACCGGGACTGGATGAGCCATGGCTGCAAAGCGCCCTGGCAGAGGTTATCGCGCAAATTGACGCCATGCTGCCGCGCTTCTCCACGACCTTTCCGGCAGCAAGCGCGATGGACGGCCGCTATCCCGACGTGAAGAAAGTCGACTGGACGGAAGGATTCTGGACGGGGATGCTGTGGCTGGCCTGGGAAGTAACTGGCGATGATAAATACCGCGTGGTTGCCGAACGCCTGCTCGATAGCTTTGAAGAGCGCCTGGATAAAAACATTAAGGTTGATACCCACGATCTCGGTTTTCTTTATTCGCTCTCCTGCGTAAACGCCTGGAGACTGACCGGTAACCCCCGCGCGCGCGGCCTGGCGCTGCGGGCTGCAGAACGGCTTTATCGCCGCTTCAATGCCAGCGCTGGCGTTATTCAGGCGTGGGGCGATCTCAATGATCCTGCGCGTCAGGGACGGATGATTATTGACTGTAATCTCAATGTACCGCTGCTGTTTTGGGCGGCCAACGAAACAGGCGAGCGAGCCTGGCGTGAGGCGGCAACGCGTCATCTGACACAGGCCGCACGCTATCTGGTGCGTGATGATGCGTCTTCTTTCCACACGTTCTATATGGATGTCCATAACGGCCAGCCGCTTCGTGGCGATACCCATCAGGGATACAGCGACAACTCATGCTGGGCACGCGGACAAGCGTGGGGGATTTACGGTTTTGCGCTGGGCTTTCGCCATACGGGCGACACCAGCCAGCCGGAACTGGCGCGTAAACTCGCTCACTATTTTCTTAACCGGCTGCCGGAAGATTACATCTGTTATTGGGATCTTATTTTCTTGCCGGAGGATAACGCCTTACGCGATACCTCTGCCGCCGCGATTGCCGCCTGTGGCCTGACCGAGCTGCTAAGTTCGCTGCCATTAACCGATCCATTGCGTCCTGCCTACAGTAATGCGATCGAGCTAATGATGCGTAACTTACGCGAACATTATTTTGTCCACGCGCAGGACGGCCTTCTGCGTGAGGGCGTGTATAACTTTGGCCGCAAGATAGGCATTAACGAACCTAACCTCTGGGGCGATTATTTTTATTTCGAAGCCCTGGTGCGCCTTTCCCGCGTATGGACCCTCTACTTTTGCTAACTGGAGCTACACATGATTTCTTTAGTACGAATTGACGATCGTTTGATCCACGGACAGGTTGCCGTCGTCTGGACCAAGCATCTGGGCGTGAACCGTATACTGGTCGCCAATGACCAGATCGTGAATAACGAAGTACAAAAAATGTCGCTGCGCATGGCGGCGCCCGATACCGCCAGGTGCGCTATTATGGCGGTAAAAGATGCAGGCGATGTACTTAACGACCCGCGCTCGGAAGCGATGAAAATTATGGTGATCGTCAATAACACCGCCGACGCCCGCCGTCTGGTCGCACAGGTTCCAGAAATAAAAACCCTGAACGTCGCTAACTTCGGGCGCATTACCGAGAACCTGGCGGCGAAAACGCGCATTAGCGATACCGTGTACGTCACGCCGGAGGATGTAATGGATTTCCACGCCATCGCCGGCCGCGGCGTTAGCGTTGAATATCAGGTCCTGCCTTCTCATCCGGTGAAAAACCTGATTGAGATGCTGGGTTAAGCGAGGTTCCCATGTTAACGTCCGCAATTCTTGTCGCGCTGGTGATGTATATCGCCAAGTTCGCCGACCACACGCTAGGCCAGCCTCTGATTGAACGTCCGCTGATCTGCGCCGCGATGGTCGGTTTCGTGCTGGGAGATTTCCAGCAAGGGATTATCATCGGCGCAACGCTTGAGCTGATTTTTCTCGGCACCATCACCATCGGCGGCTCGGTGCCTGCCGATCTGGCGGTAGGCTCGGTTCTGGCTACCGCCTTTACCATTTTGACACACGCGGAACCCGCCGTCGCGGTGGCCCTGGCGCTGCCCATCAGCCTGCTGGCGGTCTTCGTCTACCAGGTCCTGAAGCTGGTTTATACCGGGCTGGTTGAGAAATATGACGCCCTGCTGGAGGCGGGCCGGGACCGTGCCGCACTTGGCATAACGCTCGGTATGACGCTGTTTTACGGCGTACCGTTCGCGGTACTGGCCTTCTTCGGCATTCTGTTTGGCACCGACGTTATCCGTAGCCTGGTCGATAGTATCCCGGATACGGTGATGCGCGGCATGACCGCCGTCGGCGGCATTCTGCCAGCGCTAGGCTTCGCCATTTTGCTCAAAGCGTTATGGAACAAAAATATCGCCGCCTTCTTCTTTATCGGTTTTGCCATGGCTGCCTATTTGCAGTTACCGATCATGGGCATTGCCATTATTGCGGCTTCCGTAGCCATGTATTTGTGCTTAAACGAGTTCAATCAGCTTAAAGCCAACAAACAAGCAGCGACTGCCGCCCCGGCGTCAGTTGACGATAAGGATGGATTCTTCAATGACTGATATCCAACACAGCGCGGTTAGCGCGCATGATGACAGCAAGAGCGAGAAAAAGATGTTCCGTCAGCTTTTTTTCCGCCAGTTTCAGCTACTGGGTTCCATGAACTTCACCCGCATGGAGGGGCTGAGCTACGGCTGGATCCTTGCGCCGCTGCTCAAGAAAATCTACACCGGTGATCCGCACGGCTATATTGAGTCACTAAAACGCAATAGCCAGTTCTTTAATACCAACCAGCATCTTGCGCCGTTTATTATGGGCCTGACGCTATCGATGGAAAAAGAGAACGCCGCGAACCCCGGTTTTGATACGTCCAGTATTAACGGCATCAAAGTGGCCTTGATGGGCCCCTTCGCCGGGGTAGGTGATTCATTCTTTTATGGCGTATTGCGTATTATCGCCACGGGAATTGCTCTCGGCCTGGCTACGCAAGGGAATCCATTGGGGCCGCTGCTGTTTCTGCTGATTTACAACATTCCGAGCCTTCTGCTGCGCTACTACGGCGGTGTAATGGGCTACCGACTGGGCTCGAGGTATATTGCAGAGGCCACGCAGTCAGGCCTGCTTTCCTGCATCACCAAAGCATCAGCCATGATGGGCTTGATGATGGTGGGCGCTATGTGCGCCAGCATGGTGAAGTTCACTACCACCTTTAAAACCACTATTGCCGGGCAGCCATTCGTGCTGCAGGAGATCCTCGACAAAATCTGCGTCGGGCTCATTCCGCTGGTGCTGGTACTGGGCTGTCTGAAACTGTTAAATAAAAAGGTCAGCCCAAACAAGGTGCTTATTATGTTGATTGTTTTTGGCTTCGCTGCCGCAGGCGTTGGGATTATTTAACCTTTCACGAGCTCCCTTTTACGTAAGGGAGCTTTCTGAGGAATATTCACCCACAGTGACGTAAAACTGGACAACTTATCTCCTTACCCGTCTTTAAGCCAGGGACGTTAATATTATCTCCTGCCCCCGCGCCTGCTCGTAAAAAAAACCCCCATCGCACCTGATATATAAAAACAAGCGTTATTTCACATTCTGTGTCTATATTTTTTTCTGGACACTAATAAAGTGTTTACACACCTCAACAGAACGCAATTAACAATATGATAAATAAGTAATTAAACGTAGTGGCACAGTGATTGCAATGCTTGGTGACATTACTAATGTCACCAAGGATATGCCATGAAAAAATCGATAATAGGGCTGGCCCTTACCAGCGTAGTGATATCTCACTTCTCCCTGGCCTCGGTACCTGAAGCCCATCAATTTCGTCCTGAAAATATATTCAATGCCAGCAATGTGGTATCGAGGCTTAATAAAGGGCACCCTCGTCTTTTGGCGAGCGCCGGCGACTTTGATGTCATCAAGCAGAAAATGAACACCGATCGGCAGATGAAATCATTAGTTTCTGAAATTATCAGAAGAGCCGATCGGAGCCTGAATAAAGAGACCATAACGTTCCGTCTCACGGGTAATGATGCATCTCCGTCGTTATTAGACACATCCAGAAAAGCCATTGACATCATATTAAATAATGCATTTGCCTGGCAAATTACCCGTGACGATAAATATGCCAAAAAAGCAGTAGATACGATGCTGGCGATAGCTGAATTTCCTGACTGGAATGCAAAATCTCGCTATCTGGATGCGGGTGAGATGATGTTTGC
The DNA here is from genome assembly GCF_918797525.1 of unidentified bacterial endosymbiont. Classification (NCBI taxonomy): domain Bacteria; species unidentified bacterial endosymbiont. The sequence continues at coordinate 29,956 of NZ_OU963893.1, forward strand.
CCAGGCGATTGGCTATGACTGGCTTTTTTCTCAGCTCACCCCTAAGCAACAACAAATGATACGCGACTCACTCCTTACTGACGGTATCGATTGGGGTATCAAAGCCTATCAGGGACAAGATCCGCACGCATCGAGTCTTGGGTTCCCCTGGTGGGCCACTAACTGGAATGAAGTGTGTAATGGAGGAACCTTAGCAGCACTTCTGGCAACCGCAGACTTCTGGCCCGAGAAATCCGCACGCCTTCTCAACAATATTATCCCATCACTGAAAATGGGACTTGATGCATATAAACCTGACGGCGCAAGTGCAGAAGGGCCGGTTTACTGGAGTTATGGGATGACTTATCGGGTTATCGCTCAGGAAATGCTAAGCACAGCGCTAAATAGCGATTTCGGACTCTCTGACGATCCGGTCTTATCAAAAACAGCATGGTATCGTTATGCCATAGAAGGTATCACCGGAAAGGGTTTTAACTACGGCGATGGCGTTGAAGATCAGGGCTACACCCCGGCGTGGGCCTGGTTAGGTAAAAGATTTAACCAACCGACAATAATTAACGCATCCAATACTCAGATGCAACAGGCAATTCAGCGTTCTCAAACCAACAAACCCTGGGGTGAATTTGACAGATTCTTACCGCTTTATGCGTTATGGTTCCCGGAAAAACCGCCAGTCGAACCCAATCACGCGCCTGAGACATTTCTGTTTCATGGTCCATCCGAACTCTTTGTCTACAAGAAGGAAAAACCAACTTCTGTCTATTTAGGCGTAAAATCTGGAACTAACAAGGCAAACCATGCTCATCAGGACCTGGGTTCTTTTATCCTGGAATTTGATAATATTCGCTGGGCATCAGACCTGGGTAAAGACTATTACAACTTACCCGGCTATTTTGATAATCGTGTAAGACCTAAATATTACAGAGTCTCAACATTGAGTCATAACACCCTCACTTTCGATGATCGTAACCAATCACCAGAAGGAACCGCTACGCTAACAACCAATGGGGATAAAACCATCACCGTTGATTTAACCAATGCCTATCCTGAAATAGCCAATAAAATCATCCGGCAATATAAAATCCTTGACGACAGCCATATAAAAATTACTGATGAAATTGAGAAATCAAATAGCCAGCATGAATATCGCTGGGCTATGGTCACAACCGCGAATATCAGTATTGATAAAAACAAAGCAACATTAACTAAAAATGGTAAGACCTTATTTATTACTGCGGATAAAGATGCTTCATTTATTGAACTATCGACTTACCCCGGAGATAATAAACAGAAAAATAATACCGGCACGACTATGCTGGCGATTAAGCATAGGATTGCTCCTGATACCAATTATAAATTAAGCGTTACTTTTTCAAAATAAAACGGATGGTTATCATGAATAAAAATATTCATACTTTCGCTATGGCGACTTTCTTCACTTTCTGTTCACACTATTCATTTGCTGTAGACAAATCTATGACAGAGCCTGCAAGCTGTGCAATACCTACAGCTCCTGTCAAGTATGTTCCATTTTCAACTGTTCAGTTCAACTCACGAACGCAATACCGTACAGGTAGCAAAAAATTTCTACAAATGTTCCGTTTATCAGGCATTATTAAGCAACCTGATAATATTTTGAAAGGTACCTACTGGAGTTTCGAAACCGACTCTAACATGGGTAAAAATATGGATGAGTTCAGCGCAAGCTACCAGGAAATAGAAATGAACCGTTCTTTCTGGTATAAAAGTTTCTATGTTGCTCCTGGATATGTTTGGCACTGGGAGTCAGCAGGAAGCCAGGTTGACCCTTATCTGGAGCTGGGTTATCGTTGGGATCCAACATTTACCACGGCCATTCGTTATCGTTACAATTACTGGACCTATTTCAGCAAAGATGTAGATAAAAACTGGGATCGTCAGGCTGAACATCGTATCGATCTTTACATCACAAAAAACGTTACCGATAAATTTAAAATCCAGTATAACCCGACCTTTTATCAGAAAGTTGCCGACACGCAATACTATTATAAAAATGATAAGAGACACACATTACAGCACAACTTTATTATATCTTATCAGGTTAGCGATAGATTTATCCCCTATACCGAACTGGGTTATCTTGATAAAACCAAAAATGATAAGGGTGATAAAGTTAGCGAGTATCAAATAAGATTAGGATTTCGCTACAACCTGAACTAATGCGTTACTTCTGATACGAAAAAAGCGCCCTCGGGGCGCTCTTTCAACAGTAGCTTTACGCTTATTTATTCAGTTCCGCCGTCATGTGTACGCGGTTACCGGTAAACGCTTCGGTAATTTTGTAAGATGATGCGCCTGCGGCCTGGGCTTGAGCGGCGATCTGCGCTTCAGCTCCGTCGATAGTCATGGCCGTAGCGGTGACGGTTTCAGCAGCAAAAGAACCGAAAGAGGCAGCCAGAGCAATTACAGCGACAAAAGTTTTGATGTTTTTCATGAGATAAATCCTTTCGTTAAGTTGTTTAGGTAAGGCACCGTGCCTTGATGAGACAAATACTAACCCTCATCACCCTCAACGAAAAGCGGAAGGATTTGCTATTCTTTGTCAAAATCATTGATTAACAATCAAACGCTGCGGATGGGTATAGATTGTTGCCCTGCCGGGTTTGCAAAATCCCACCAGTGTGAGGTTGCAACGCTCGGCCACCTCAACCGCGAGCGTCGTTGCCGCCGACACCGCAAACAGAATTTCGATACCGCACATGGCGGATTTCTGCACCATCTCATAGCTGGCCCGGCTGGACACCAGCGCCGCTCCTTGCTGCCAGGTTTCGTTTTCCCGGACACGGCGTCCGAGCAGTTTATCCAGTGCCACGTGGCGGCCAACGTCTTCATGTCCCCCGGCAATCTCTCCTGACGGCAACACCCAGGCTGCCGCGTGCGTGCAGCCGCTGAGTTGACCGACAGGTTGAACCTCGTTGAGGTGCCCCAGGGCGGTATCGAGATGCGCGAGATTAAAGGTTTGGCTAAAGGGCAGCGGGACTATCGGTTTGCCAATATCGTTAAGCTGCTCAACGCCACAAACGCCGCAACCCGTTCGCCCGGCTAGCGCGCGACGACGCTCTTTTAACCCCATAAAGCGGCGGCTGGAGAGTTCTATCTGCACCTCAAGACCATTACAGGTCTCAACGACGTCCATGCCGTAAATCTCCTGTGGATGCTCAATAATGCCTTCCGAGAGCGAGAACCCGATGGCAAACAGCTCAAGATCTTTCGGTGACGCCATCATCACCACATGCGAGATGCCGTTATACACCAGGGCAACAGGCACTTCCTGCGCCAGAAAATCGGGCGTCGCACGGCTAATGTGGGGCGGTCTGTGTACCGACAGTTCCGCAATGCCCGCAGGCAGTGGCGACGAGTGGGTAACACGGTTTTGTTTAGACACAACGCTATTCCTGAAAAACCACGGAGGTGAGCCTGCTATTGCATCACAAAGTGCAGACCTTACGCATAGTATGGATCAATTTTTCAGCATCAAGTGTATCTACTCCGTTGGGGGAGGTGCAACCGGACACAGGCTACAACCCTTTAACATGAAGGGTTAATGATGTGATCGATATCACACTTTATAATCAACACAGTGATAATACGTTCACTTTGTTTTAACGCAGCTGGAACGAGCTTACCGACATTGTGGTATTCTGGTGCTATCCCCCGGAGAAATGAGGGGTTAACGCAAATTTTCTCCTTTGTGGTCATAAATGCCGCGAAGTTAAAACTACATATATAAGCAATGTCGAACAAGGAGTGACCCATGCAGGTCAGCAGAAGGCAGTTCTTTAAGATCTGCGCTGGCGGTATGGCAGGCACCACGGCGGCGGCACTGGGCTTTGCGCCCGGCGTAGCGCTGGCGGAGACGCGGCAGTACAAACTGCTGCGTACCCGTGAAACCCGTAATACCTGTACGTACTGCTCCGTCGGCTGTGGGCTGTTGATGTATAGCCTCGGTGACGGTGCAAAAAATGCCAAAGCGTCTATTTTTCACATCGAAGGCGACCCGGATCACCCGGTCAACCGCGGGGCGCTGTGCCCAAAAGGGGCAGGTCTGGTGGACTTTATCCACTCGGAAAGCCGCCTGAAATTCCCGGAGTATCGCGCGCCAGGTTCTGATAAATGGCAGCAAATCAGCTGGGAAGAGGCATTCGACCGTATCGCGAAACTGATCAAAGAAGACCGCGACGCCAACTTTATTGATAAAAATGCTGACGGCGTGACGGTTAACCGCTGGCTCTCTACCGGCATGCTGTGCGCCTCCGCCTCCAGCAACGAAACCGGTTATTTAACCCAGAAATTTACGCGCGCACTCGGTATGCTCGCGGTCGACAACCAGGCGCGTGTCTGACACGGACCAACGGTAGCAAGTCTTGCTCCAACATTTGGTCGCGGTGCGATGACCAACCACTGGGTCGACATCAAAAACGCTAATCTCATCGTGGTGATGGGCGGTAACGCCGCTGAAGCGCACCCTGTCGGGTTCCGCTGGGCGATGGAAGCCAAGATCCACAACGGTGCTAAACTGATTGTGATCGATCCCCGCTTTACGCGTACTGCGTCAGTGGCGGATTTCTACACCCCTATTCGTTCAGGTACTGACATCACTTTCCTGTCAGGCGTATTGCTGTACCTGATGACCAACGAAAAATACAACCGCGAATACACCGAAGCCTATACCAACGCCAGCCTGATCGTGCGTGAGGATTATCACTTCGAAGATGGCCTGTTCAGCGGTTACGACGCCGAAAAACGCAAATACGATAAGACCAGCTGGAACTACGAGCTGGATGAGAACGGCTTTGCGAAACGCGATACCACCCTGCAACACCCGCGCTGCGTGTGGAACTTGCTGAAAGAGCACGTTTCCCGCTATACATCGGACGTTGTCGAAAATATCTGTGGGACGCCGAAGGCTGACTTCCTGAAGGTGTGTGAGCTTATCGCCGAAACCAGCGCCAAAGACAAAACCGCGTCGTTCCTGTACGCGCTCGGTTGGACGCAGCACTCCGTCGGTGCGCAGAACATCCGTACCATGGCGATGGTTCAGCTCCTGCTCGGCAACATGGGGATGGCAGGCGGCGGCGTGAACGCCCTGCGCGGCCACTCCAATATTCAGGGTCTGACCGACCTCGGGCTGCTGTCGCAAAGCCTGACGGGTTATATGAACCTGCCAGGCGAGAAACAGACCGACCTGCAAACCTACCTGACGGCCAGCACGCCAAAACCGCTGCTCGAAGGCCAGGTGAACTACTGGAGCAACTATCCGAAGTTCTTCGTCTCGATGATGAAAGCCTTCTATGGCGACAAGGCGACGGCTGAAAATAGCTGGGGCTTTGACTGGCTGCCGAAGTGGGACAAAGGTTACGACGTTCTGCAGTACTTCGAGATGATGCACCAGGGTCAGGTCAACGGCTATATCTGCCAGGGCTTTAACCCGGTTGCGTCGTTCCCGAACAAGAACAAGGTTGTGGCGTCGCTGTCGAAACTGAAGTTCCTGGTGACCATTGACCCGCTCAATACCGAGACCTCGACCTTCTGGCAGAACCACGGTGAATCGAACGACGTCGATCCGTCGACGATTCAGACCGAAGTGTTCCGTCTGCCGTCCACCTGCTTCGCGGAAGAGAACGGTTCTATTGTTAACTCCGGTCGCTGGCTGCAGTGGCACTGGAAAGGCGCGGACGCCCCGGGTATCGCCCTTAACGACGGCGAGATCCTGGCCGGTATCTTCTTACGCCTGCGTAAGATGTACGCCTCTGAAGGCGGTGCCAACCCTGAACCGGTTCTGAACATGACCTGGAACTACTCGACGCCGGAAAATCCATCCCCGGAAGAGGTGGCGATGGAGAGCAACGGTAAGGCGCTTGCGGACGTTATCGACCCGGCGACCGGTGCGGTTCTGGCGAAGAAAGGCGACCAGCTCAGCACCTTCGCGCACCTGCGTGATGACGGTACGACGTCAAGCGGCTGCTGGATTTTTGCCGGTAGCTGGACGCCGAAAGGCAACCAGATGGCCAACCGCGATAACGCCGACCCGTCCGGTCTGGGGAATACGCTGGGCTGGGCATGGGCATGGCCGCTGAACCGCCGCATCCTCTACAACCGTGCCTCCGCTGACCCGCAGGGCAACCCGTGGGATCCGAAGCGTCAGCTTCTGAAGTGGGACGGCGCGAAATGGGGCGGCGTGGATATTCCGGACTACAGCACTGCCGCACCGGGCAGCGACGTTGGGCCGTTTATCATGCAGCCTGAAGGAATGGGACGTCTGTTTGCTATTGATAAGATGGCGGAAGGGCCGTTCCCGGAACACTACGAGCCGTTTGAAACGCCGCTGGGAACTAACCCGCTGCACCCGAACGTGGTCTCTAACCCGGCAGCCCGCATCTTTAAAGGCGATTTTGACGCGCTGGGTAAAAAGGACAAGTTCCCGTACGTGGGTACTACCTACCGTCTGACCGAGCACTTCCACTACTGGACCAAGCACGCGCTGCTTAACGCCATCGCGCAGCCGGAACAGTTTGTGGAGATCGGCGAGAAGCTGGCGAACAAGCTCGGCATTGCCCATGGCGATACCGTGAAGGTCTCTTCCAACCGTGGCTACATCAAAGCCAAAGCGGTAGTGACCAAGCGTATTCGTACGCTAAACGTTCACGGTCAGCAGGTGGATACCATCGGTATTCCGATTCACTGGGGCTATGAAGGCGTGGCGAAGAAAGGGTTCATTGCGAACACCCTGACGCCATTCGTCGGTGATGCGAATACGCAGACGCCGGAATTCAAGGCCTTCCTCGTGAACGTGGAAAAGGTGTAACGGAGACGACTTATGGCTTATCAATCGCAAGACATTATCCGTCGTTCCGCGACTAACGGTTTCACGCCCGCGCCTCAGGCGCGGGACCACCAGCAGGAAGTGGCGAAGCTTATCGACGTGACCACCTGTATCGGCTGTAAAGCCTGTCAGGTGGCCTGCTCTGAGTGGAACGACATCCGTGACGAAGTGGGTCACAACGTCGGGGTGTACGATAACCCGGCCGATCTGACCGCCAAGTCCTGGACGGTGATGCGTTTCTCGGAAGTGGAGCAGAACGACAAACTGGAATGGCTTATCCGCAAAGATGGCTGTATGCACTGTGCGGATCCGGGCTGCCTGAAGGCATGTCCGTCAGAAGGGGCTATCATTCAGTATGCCAACGGCATCGTCGACTTCCAGTCCGAGCAGTGCATCGGCTGCGGCTACTGCATCGCGGGCTGTCCGTTCGACGTCCCGCGCATGAACCCGGAAGACAACCGCGTCTACAAATGTACGCTGTGCGTTGACCGTGTCAATGTCGGCCAGGAGCCTGCGTGCGTGAAGACCTGCCCAACCGGTGCTATCCACTTTGGTTCTAAAGAGGATATGAAAACACTGGCGGGCGAGCGCGTCACCGAGCTGAAAACCCGCGGTTACGATAACGCAGGCCTGTACGATCCGGCCGGCGTTGGCGGTACGCACGTGATGTACGTGCTGCACCATGCCGACAAACCGAATCTGTATCACGGTCTGCCGGAGAACCCGGAAATCAGTGCTACGGTTAAGTTCTGGAAAGGCATCTGGAAACCACTGGCCGCGGTCGGATTTGCGGCCACCTTCGCCGCCAGCATCTTCCACTACGTCGGCGTCGGTCCGAACCGCGCGGAAGAGGAAGACGACAACCTGCATGAAGAGAAAGACGAGGTGCGCAAATGAGAAAACGTGACACCATCGTGCGCTACACGGCGCCGGAACGTATCAACCACTGGATCACCGCTTTCTGCTTCATGCTGGCGGCGATAAGCGGGCTGGGATTCTTCTTCCCGTCCTTCAACTGGCTGATGCAGATCATGGGGACACCACAGCTGGCGCGTATACTACACCCGTTCGTGGGTGTGGTGATGTTTGCCTCGTTCATCATCATGTTTTTTCGTTACTGGCACCACAATCTAATCAATCGGGATGATATCTTTTGGGCGAAGAATATTCGTAAGATCGTTGTCAACGAGGAAGTAGGTGATACCGGGCGTTATAACTTCGGCCAGAAATGCGTATTCTGGGCGGCGATTATCTTCCTGGTGCTGTTGCTGGTGAGCGGCGTGATCATCTGGCGTCCGTATTTTGCGCCTGCTTTCTCAATCCCGGTGATCCGATTCGCGCTGATGCTGCATTCATTTGCCGCAGTGGCGTTAATTGTGGTTATCATGGTGCATATCTACGCCGCCCTTTGGGTGAAAGGCACCATAACCGCGATGGTGGAAGGATGGGTAACCAGCACATGGGCGAAGAAACATCACCCGCGCTGGTACCGTGAAGTCCGCCAGAAACAGGAAAAGTCATCTGAATGAGTATTCGCATAATCCCGCAAGATGAGCTGGGTTCGAGCGAGAAACGCACGGCGGATTACATTCCGCCGTTGTTATTCCCCAGACTCAAGAACCTCTACAACCGCCGCGCAGAGCGTCTGCGCGAGCTGGCAGAGAATAACCCGCTGGGCGATTTTCTGCGTTTTGCCGCGCTGGTTGCCCATGCGCAGGAAGTGGTGTTGTATGACCACCCGCTGCAAATGGACCTGACGGCTCGCATTAAAGAAGCCAATTCCCAGGGTAAACCGCCGCTGGATATTCACGTATTGCCGCGCGATAAGCACTGGCACAAACTGCTGAATTCCCTGATTGCCGAGCTAAAACCCGAGATGAGCGGCACCGCGCTGGCGGTCATCGAGAACCTGGAAAAAGCGTCCGAACAAGAGCTGGAAGAGATGGCGAACGCGCTGTTTGCGTCTGATTTCTCCCTGGTGAGCAGCGATAAAGCGCCATTTATCTGGGCTGCGCTGTCGCTCTACTGGGCGCAAATGGCGGGCCTGATCCCGGGCAAAGCCCGCGCTGAGTACGGCGAAGCGCGCCAGTTCTGCCCGGTGTGCGGCTCAATGCCTGTATCGAGCATGGTGCAAATTGGTACCACTCAGGGGCTGCGCTACCTGCACTGCAACCTGTGTGAAACCGAGTGGCACGTGGTACGCATTAAATGCAGTAACTGCGAACAGACCCGCGATCTCAACTACTGGTCGCTGGAAAACGAAGACGCGGCGGTGAAAGCGGAAAGCTGCGGCGATTGCGGCACTTACCTGAAGATTCTGTATCAGGAAAAAGACCCGAAAGTCGAAGCCGTGGCCGACGACCTCGCCTCGCTGATTCTGGACGCAAAAATGGAGCAGGAGGGCTTTGCCCGCAGCTCAATTAACCCGTTCCTGTTCCCGGGTGAAGGGGAGTAATCTCCAGTAACCGTGCCGGGCGGCGCAAGCTTGCCCGGCCTATAGCTGGTAAGGGGAAACAACCCCCGGCAATTCCGGCAAAGTCTTTGGTATTGCGCGACATCAGGGGACAATTTCTGCTCTGGGCAGTGGCCAAAATGATGGCATCAGGCAGTTTCATCCCGTGTTTCTCACGAAGCACAACGCTTCTTTCAGCGATATCACGAGACACATCAATAATTTCAAAAGCGCCCATCATGGCTGCCGTTTTCGCTTCATAACCGTGCCTGCGCGCGCCGACCATGACCCCCATCCACGTGATAAGGCTAATCGCCCGATGCAAGGCCGTGCGATCGATCGTATCGGCAGCCTCTACGCGATTGTTAAAGAGATCGATGAGAATATTGGTATCAAACACTGCCATGTGTTCCATTGTTACCACTCCTCACGCAGCTTGCGTTCGTACTCCAGCCCATCTTCTTGCTGATTTCCCCACAAACCAAGTGCATCGCGAATTACCGAAGAACTCTGCTGTCGAGATATTGTTCAATGGCTTCCCGTAGCAATTCGGCACGTGGCTGGTTATATAGCTGCTTTAGGTCATCCAGCCGTTGAATAACGTCATCAGACAAATCAATCAGTATTCTGCCCATTTCAAAATTCGCCATAAGACTCATATATCACCTTAGCATATCATCTGTGATTAATTTTCAGGCAAAATACGCTTGGTAAATTTAGGGTTAAAGGACAATTTGAAAATGGCGAACACTTTTGCGAGCCGTCTTCCAGAAGCTTAACCTATTCCTCCTCGTTCCCACCCTCTTCATACGCGCCATACGGCTTAGCAGGGAGAACAATGTAAGTTCCTTCAAACACCGCACCCGGCGTTTCATCACCAAACAGCTCAACCTGCATCTGCACGCGCGCTTTACGGCCACGTGCCAGGCGGTCGAGATCGCCACCCAGTGCGCCGAGATCGGCAACCGCGCCTGGCTTGCCGCTGATCGGCGCGCTATAACGAATGTGGGCATCTGCCAGAATGATGGTGCCCCCCAGATGGCGCTCGCGCAGCATTAACCAGATGAGCCCCCACCCGGTGAGCGTAGCCAGCGAGAAGAGACTTCCGGCAAATAAGGTGTGATGCGGATTCTGATTGCCGGCTTCCGGCATGGTGGTGATGAATTTTTGCCCGGTGTACTGCTGAATACGTACGCCCATCTTTTCACTGAGCGGAATATGCTCATACCACGCCTGTTGCAACTGCCCGCACCAGTCGGCACGGTGCAGAATGTCGTCCAGCGTCGCAATAGGTTTGATCATCAGAAAGTGACGAATCGGCGTGGTCTGCGGGGCTGTAATTTCGCCCTGATTGACAAATCCGAGCTTGGCAAAGAACTCGACGGCATCTTCACGCGCGCTGCAGGTGACGCGTTTTACCCCTTCCTGGCGGGCCACGGACTCCAGGGTCATCGCCATTAACGTCCCCAGTCCTTTGTCCTGCACCGAGGGATGAACCGCCATAAAGCGAATAGAAGCTTCGTTATCCGCATTAATATACAAACGCCCAACGGCGACGAGATTGCCCTCTTCATCCACCACCATCTGGTGATGCGCCATCGCATCCCAGCCGTCGCGCTCAGACCCTTTGGGTTGATGTAACGGCTTGCGCAGCATTTCCCAGCGGAACTGGTAATAAACGTCTAACTCTTCTTCTGTTTGCGGTACTCGAAGGTGATACATAGCGGTACTCTCTCTTGTGCCCCGCGGCCGCGCCGCCAGCAGGCTCATACCTGGAGCCAGAAGGTGACGGGGCCATCGTTCACCAGCGATACCTGCATGTCTGCAGCGAATCGTCCGGTTTGCGTATTTATTTCCTGTTGCCGACAACGCGCTGCAAAATACGCATAAAGCGCTTGCGCTCGATCCGGCGCAGCCCCCCTGGAGAAACCCGGGCGCATGCCGCGCCCGGTGTCTGCGGCCAGCGTAAATTGCGACACCACCAGCACGCTGCCACCCGCCTGCTTGACATTGAGGTTCATCTTGCCTTCTGCATCGCTAAAGATACGATAGCCCAATACGCGCTCGCACAAGCGGTTGGCTTTTTGCTCATCGTCATCCCTTTCGACACCTAATAACACCAAAAGTCCTGAGCCAATTTCACCCGTCACCTCATCCCCCACAGTGACGCTGGCACGGGTTACGCGTTGAATCAATGCAATCATGATTGGTCTGCTTCTTGTTGTTTTTCAGCTATCGCTGCTTTTTTTAGTTCGCGGTATTCCCCGAGAGTGACAGTTATTTCGGCACCAAGCAAGACGATACACCAGGTCCAGTAAACCCAGACAAACAAGATGGGGATCACTGCCAGCACGCCGTAAATCAACTGATACGACGGGAACATGGTGATGTACAGTGCGAAGCCTTTTTTACCCAGCTCAAAGAGCATGGCCGCCACCAGCGCGCCGACGACCGCATCACGGTTGGGTACGCGCGTGGTGGGGACAACGCTATACAGTAGCCAGAAAGAGAGCCACGAGAGGATTAGCGGGAAGAGTCGCAGGGTGTTATCGATAACGGTGTTGAGATCGCTGGCCCAGCGCAGCGAAAGGAGATACGAACTGATGGCCAGACTCGCGCCTGCCAGCAGCGGCCCCAGCGTCAAAATCATCCAGTACACCGCGAAGGAGTAAACCTTTGGGCGCGCTTTTTTACTCCGCCAGATGGTGTTAAGCGCACTATCGATGGCATACATCAGAAGCAGCGCCGTCACGATAAGGCCGCACGCCCCTACCGCCGTCATCTTGTTGGAGTTGGCAACAAATTGCTCAATGTAGTTCTGAATGACATCGCCGGTGGCAGGAATAAAATTCGCAAAAACGAAATGACGAAGCTGCAGGCTGACTTCTGCAAACATCGGAAAGGCTGAAAAAAGGGCAAAGATAACCGCCACCAGCGGCACTAATGAGAGCAACGACACATACGCGAGGTTACCCGCCAGCGTCGTCATGTTGTCCTCATCAATGCGATGCCAGAGCAGTTTTAGCCACGCCCTGAGAGGCCGGGTATGGTGCGTGGCGTGTTGATGAACATTTTTTAGCATAACTGCTTCGCAAAATAGTTCGGTATGGTCTCTTTTCCTGTCACCAGAATTGACGTGATCCCCAGCTGGTTCGCGCCTTCTATATTGTCGGTATTGTCGTCGAAGAAGATTGTATCCGCCGCGGTGTAACCCTCTGCCTGCAGAACCGCCTGATAAATCCGCGCTTCGGGTTTACGCATCCCCATCTCCTGAGAGAGATAGATTTTATCGGCAGCGCTTTTCACTTCAGGGTATTCATCTGGCCAGAATGTGGTATGCAGGCGGTTGGTATTGGACAGCACCACCACGCGATGCCCCTGCTCGCGCAGTTTCTGCATGATGCCGATGACTTCCGGGCGGATCGCAACAAAGACTGCCTGCCAGCCGTGGGAAAACTGTTCGTAGCTTAACGGTAGATCCATCTCCTGACAGAAACGTTCCGCGAACGTTTCGTCGCTAATTTCACCGCGCTCATGCTGATGAAAGGTCTCACCCATGGTGAAACTCTGTTTTAGCGTCGCCAGCGGCACACGGCTGAAATCGCTCCATGCGCCCAGCACCCGATTAAAATCGATATCGACGATTACATTTCCTAAGTCAAAGATATAAAGCATGTTTATCTCCTTTTCGCCGTGGAAAAGTAACTGTAGCGGGAAAGATAAGGTTTGGCTATGCGTCAGATTCAGCTTAAGGCGTTAAACGGGCCGGTAAAAATTAGCCCGCCTGTTGTTCGTCGCTGGAATTGACCTCGACTAGCTCGACCTTGCTGGATTTAAGATGGTTTTGCAGAACAGAGCCGGGGAGTTCATCGGTAAAAAGCGCCGTCGCCTGGGCGACGTTACCAATTTCGACGGCAGCAGAGGCGTGATATTTCGTATGATCGGCCGCCAGTAAAATATGCCGGGCGTGCGCCATCATCGTTTTCACCACGCTGGCTTCGTTGACATCAAACTCCATCATTGCGCCATCTTGCTCTATAGCGCCTACGCTTGTGACCAGGTAATCCGCCCGAAAGCCGGACACAAACGCCGTTGCCGACGGGCCGATAATTCCCCCGTTGTGCGGGCGCAGCGTACCGCCGGGGACCATCACTTCAAAACGCGGATTCTTGTAGAGAACATGTGCCACCCGCAGACTGTTAGTAATGATACGCAGATGATTATGGTTAAGCAGCGCACGCGCCACGTGCTCTACCGTAGTGCCAATGGTGATGAAAATCGTTGAACCATCAGGAATATAATCAGCGATGGCTTCGGCAATCGCCCGTTTTTCTTCCGTGAGTGAGACTTCGCGCTGCTCAAACGCCGTGTTAACGACGCTGGAGGCTCTGCCCGCGCCACCGTGGTGACGCGTGATGAGCCCCTGATCGCTCAGCTTGCGGATATCGCGACGAATGGTTTGCGTAGAGACATCGAGCAGTTGCGCCAGTTCATCAATGTTCATATAGCCACGCTCGGCAATCAGCGTGAGAAGTTGGTCATGACGCGGGTTACCGGTCAATTCGGTAAGACTCATGGGCTGTCCTTTGAATACCATCACGCCCCGCATTTTATACAAAAAGTGACAAAAAAGAGCGGGTTTGATCACAGTCGGGAATGCCTGCACGCCCTCCGGGTTTTGTACACTTCAGCGCCGCTACGGCACTGGCGAAGCGTACGGCGTCCGTAAGCCTCATCCCTGAGGCCAGGCTGAATGCCAAAGCACCATGGAAAACATCACCCGCGCCGGTTGTATCAACAACATCTACGGTAAAAGCGGGTTGATGCTGACGCTCGCCATGTTCAATCCAGTCGCAGCCTTCACTGCCGCACGTAACGTACACATGACCATTTGTGAGCGTTTGTGCTTGTTTTAACGCGCTGCCCCTATCTTTCACGCCGGTTAATCGTGCCAGGCCGGGCTCCGAAAACGCCGCGTGATCGCTTAATGCCACCAACTCGCAGATATCCTGCGGCGTAATATCACCGTCCAGCACCGTCGTAACGCCCGCCTGGCGCGCCAGCGTAAAGGCCCTTTTCGCGCCTTCATGCCAACGCACATCCGCCAGCACGATATCCCACTGGCTGAAATCAATATCGTTTAACCATTCTGCATCGTTCAGTAGGTCCGGGCTGGGGTAGTTGATAATAATCCGCTCCCCTTTTTCATCGACCATAATCGCTGACTGTGATGATTTTGCCTTTTCATAGCGTCGGGTAAAGCGGGTGTTAACCCCATGAGACTCCAGTTCCGCCAGCAGGCTTATGCCGGTAGCGTCATCCCCAACGCGGCCAATAAAATCGACCTGCGCACCCAGATGCGCCGCCGCCACGGCTGCCGTCGCCGCCGGGCCACCGCCTACCTCAGTATAATTTTTAGCCACATATTTACCGCCTTCCGTCGGTAACCCCTCCACGTAATAAATACGATCCATCACGGTAATACCTACACAAGCAACACGAAGCATGGTCATTCCTTAGTCATTTTGCGATGAACATATTTTAATTCCACAAAATGTTTAAAAAGTGACGACTGTCAATTTTTTGACCATAAATTACAAATACGATCAAAATCAGACAAAACCGGACCGTCTAAAATGACAAAAAATGACATTCATGTCTCAGGAGAACGTTATGGCAGTTATCGGATTTATCGGCTTAGGGCAAATGGGATCCCCTATGGCAGGCAATTTGCTCAAGCAGGGCCACCAGGTCAACGTCTTTGACGTCAACCCTGAGGCTATCCAGCGGCTGGTAGAAAAAGGTGCCACGCCGGTTACCACACCCGCAGATGCCGCAAAAGGCGCGGAGTTTGTCATCACCATGCTGCCCAATGGCGATTTAGTCCGTAGCGTGTTGTTTGACGAGCACGGCGTTTGCGAAGCGTTAGCTCCTGAATCGCTGGTCATCGATATGTCCACGATCCATCCACTGCAAACCGACAAGTTGATCGCGGATATGCACGCTAAAGGCTTCAGCCTGATGGACGTTCCTGTCGGACGGACTTCCGAAAACGCGATTTCCGGCACGCTGCTGTTGCTGGCAGGCGGCAGTGCAGAGCAAGTCACGCGCGCTACGCCCATTCTGATGGCGATGGGGAGCGAGCTGATTAACGCGGGCGGTCCGGGAATGGGTATCCGCGTCAAACTAATCAATAACTTTATGAGTATTGCTCTTAACGCACTGTCCGCTGAAGCCGCCGTTCTGTGCGAAGCGTTAAAGCTGCCTTTTGACGTCGCCGTCAGCGTGATGAGCGGTACTGCGGCAGGTAAAGGGCATTTCACGACCTCCTGGCCGAACAAGGTGCTGAAGGGCGATCTTTCTCCGGCCTTCATGATCGATCTTGCTCACAAGGATCTTGGCATCGCGCTGGATGTCGCCAATCAACTGCACGTTCCTCTGCCGCTCGGCGCCGCTTCTCGCGAAGTCTATAGCCAGGCTCGCGCTGCAGGTCGTGGGCGTCAGGACTGGTCTGCCGTTCTGGAACAGGCCCGCCTCAGCGCCGGCTTACCCGCCAAAGTAAAAATATAACGACTGGATAAAGGAAAATTGAATGAATAAGTACACCATCAAAGACATTACGCGCGCATCCGGCGGTTTTGCCATGTTGGCCGTCGATCAACGTGAAGCGATGCGTCTGATGTTTGCCGCTGCTGGTGCAACATCACCCGTTACCGATAGCGTGTTGACCGATTTTAAAGTCAACGCGGCGAAAATTCTCTCCCCCTACGCGTCCGCTATCCTGGTCGATCAGCAGTTCTGCTATCCCCAGGTGGTTGAGCAACACGCAATTGCAAAAAGCTGCGCCATGATCGTTGCCGCCGATGAGTTCATCCCAGGGAATGGGATCCCGGTAGATAGCGTGGTTATTGATAAAAATATCAATCCGCAGATTGTGAAACAGGACGGCGGCAAGGCGCTGAAATTACTGGTGCTATGGCGCAGCGACGAAGATGCGCAGCAGCGTCTGGATAGGGTAAAAGAGTTCAACGAACTGTGCCACAGCAACGGGCTGGTAAGCATCATCGAGCCGGTCGTGCGTCCACCGCGCCGTGGCGATAAGTTCGATCGTGAGCAGGCAATCATTAATGCGGCGAAAGAATTGGGTAATAGCGGCGCCGATCTCTACAAAGTTGAAATGCCGCTGCAGGGTAAAGGCACACAACAAGAACTTCTCGCCGCCTCTCAACGTCTGGGCGAGCACATCAATATGCCATGGGTGATCCTCTCTTCCGGTGTAGATGAAAAACTGTTCCCGCGCGCGGTACGGGTCGCGATGACCGCAGGCGCTTCCGGCTTTCTGGCCGGGCGTGCAGTCTGGTCTTCCGTGGTGGGCCTGCCTGATACCGAACTGATGCTCCGCGATATTTCTGTACCGAAATTACAACGTTTAGGCGAAATCGTCGACGAAATGATGGCACGTCGTTAATAAAAGGACAAAAGCATGAAATGGTTTAATACATTGAGCCACAACCGCTGGCTGGAACAGGAAACCGACCGCATTCTCAATTTTGGTAAAGGCTCCAT
The DNA here is from genome assembly GCF_918797525.1 of unidentified bacterial endosymbiont. Taxonomy (NCBI): domain Bacteria; species unidentified bacterial endosymbiont. The sequence goes on from NZ_OU963893.1 coordinate 46,836, forward strand.
TGTGGCTACCGGATTCGGCTGGCTGGGCAACAAAGGCCAGATTAAGGAAGAGATGGGTACCCATCTTTGGATCACAGCCCGTATGCTGCACGTCTATTCCGTGGCGGCCAATATGGGTCGTCCAGGCGCTTACGACCTTGTTGATCACGGTATCAAAGCCATGAACGGTGCCCTGCATGATAAAAAATATGGCGGCTGGTACGCCTGTGTGAACGACCAGGGCGTCGTTGATGCGTCCAAGCAGGGTTATCAACATTTCTTTGCGCTGCTGGGCGCAGCCAGCGCGGTCACCACCGGCCATCCGGAAGCCAGAAAACTGCTGGATTACACTATCGAGATTATCGAGAAGTATTTCTGGAGTGAAGAAGAGCAGATGTGCCTGGAATCCTGGGATGAAGCCTTCAGCAAAACGGAAGACTATCGCGGCGGTAACGCCAACATGCACGCCGTTGAAGCGTTCCTGATTGTCTATGACGTTACGCACGATAAAAAATGGCTGGACCGCGCCATCCGGGTCGCTTCCGTCATTATTCACGATGTCGCCAGAAACAATCATTACCGCGTTAATGAACACTTCGATACACAATGGAATCCGATTCGCGACTACAACAAAGAAAATCCGGCTCACCGTTTTCGCGCCTTTGGCGGCACTCCTGGCCACTGGATTGAATGGGGCCGCTTAATGCTGCATATCCATGCGGCGCTGGAAGCACGATGCGAACAGCCTCCGGCCTGGCTGCTGGAAGATGCAAAAGGTTTGTTCAGCGCTACCGTTCGCGACGCCTGGGCGCCTGACGGTGCCGACGGCATCGTTTATACCGTTGACTGGGAAGGGAAGCCGGTCGTCCGCGAACGCGTTCGCTGGCCTATTGTGGAAGCAATGGGGACAGCTTATGCCCTCTACACGGTGACGGGCGATCGCCAGTATGAAAAATGGTACCAGACCTGGTGGGACTACTGCATTAAGTACCTGATGGACTACGAGAACGGTTCATGGTGGCAGGAACTGGATCCGGATAATAAAGTCACGACCAAAGTGTGGGACGGTAAACAGGATATCTATCACCTGCTGCACTGTCTGGTGATCCCGCGTATCCCGCTCGCGCCGGGTCTTGCTCCTGCCGTTGCGGCTGGTCTGCTGGATGTTAACGCGAAATAAACAGAAAAAACGGCATATCAGCAAGTTACGCTGCATATGCCGTTGTTGAAGGATTGGCGATGGAACCCATGAGCTACCCGCCGAATGCGTTTAATTCCGGCACCGATCTGATTTTACTCGAACCGGAACAGGAACATCGTCTGTCGTTTCACATTCAAGGGCGCTTAGGCCCTGGATTAGCGTTCAGTCTCCGATTTGACCTATCGCCTGAAGAGTATTCTGGGGATTAAATTAGCATAGAAGGAAAGGCTATGGATTTTTTTAATTTATTCACACCTGATGGGGTAATTCTGGATACCAATGTGGTATGCATCGTTATCGCTTTAATGTTTCTTTATACCTTCGTGGGAATATGCGCCGGGTTTGGCGGTGGGTTAACCACCATGCCGCTGATCACGCTTATGCTACCAGTGAAAATGGCAACGCCGCTGTCTGTTATTGTCGGTACAGCAACCGCCATCTATGCGACCTGGTTATCCAGAAAGGAAACTGACTGGCGATCGGCATTAGTGCTTATACTTTTCTCATTTTTGGGGATACCGGTTGGATTATATGCGCTGTCCTATCTACCCGATCATATGATGAAAATAGGTTTAGGCGCCTTCCTTATTATTTATTCATTTTACAGTATGTTTATACCTCGCCTGCCCATCTATGACCGTCGCTGGATCGCCGCACCGCTAGGTGCTGTAGCAGGCGCATTAGGCGCCGCGTTCTCAACAAATGGGCCACCGGTAGTCATGTACGGTATGTTACGTAATTTGGGCCCAGCGGCCTTTCGCGGAACCTTAAACGCCTTCTTTACTGCCAATAATATCGCGGTAGTAGGTGGACTCGCCACCAGCGGGATCTTAACTATATCGACCTTTAAACTGGTAATTTTCTGTATTCCCACCATGATTTTAGGTTCGCTGGTAGGGCAATATGTTCATAAACGCATTTCAGTAAAAGTATTCCGCACGCTGGTATTTTTATTGTTAATTGCGTCGGGTGCCATGTTAATCAAAGGTGCAATGGGCCTTTCTGCGCTAACAGCGCTGCTTCCGCCGTTTATATTATTAGCGATTCTGCAAATAGCCTTTGGTAAGAAGATCGCCAATATACGCAAGGCAGATGAAGCAAAAATGTAAAAGCTAACTATGCATGCTGTTTATCATACAGCATACATAGTTTTATAAAAAAATATCAACAAAAACAAATAGAACATCAATATTAAAAATTCATCCCTCTTACAGAGACAATAAAATGAATATACCGAATCTCCAGCTACAAGCATCCAGCGATGGTTTTTCACTCTATTTTGAACATCGTTTGATTTTGTGCCATAGCAAAACGGCTCCCTGCCTGTGGATAGGCGCTGGTGTTGCCGATATTGAGATGTTTCGCGGTAATTTCAGCATCAAAGATAAGCTCAATGAAAAGATCGCGCTCATTGATGCTGCAGTAAGCCCATCGACCGCAGGCTGGCAGGTACGTTTCAGCCGGGGAGGTAGCATCAAAGCGACGTTGACCATCGCTATCGATGAAAATGACCGTCTGGTCATGAAGCTGAACAATGATTGTGCAAGCCACAATCGTATCTGGTTACGTCTCGCCGCGAAGCCTGAGGACCATATTTATGGCTGTGGCGAGCAGTTCTCTTACTTTGATTTACGCGGAAAACCCTTTCCGCTTTGGACCAGCGAACAGGGCGTTGGGCGCAATAAGTCCAGCTATGTCACCTGGCAGGCCGATTGCAAAGAAAACGCGGGCGGCGATTATTACTGGACATTCTTCCCGCAGGCGACCTTTGTCAGTACACAAAAGTACTACTGCCACGTAGAAAATAGCTGCTACATGAATTTCGATTTCAGCGCGCCGGAATATCACGAACTGGCGCTGTGGGAAAATAATGCCACGCTGCGCTTTGAATGTGCTGATACCTATATCGCCCTACTGGAAAAACTCACCGCACTGCTGGGCCGCCAGCCTGAGTTGCCCGACTGGGTTTACGATGGCGTCACGCTCGGCATCCAGGGCGGCACAGAAGTCTGTCAGAAAAAGCTTGATACGATGCGTAACGCCGGTGTGAAGGTGAACGGTATCTGGGCGCAAGACTGGTGCGGTATACGTATGACCTCGTTTGGCAAACGGGTGATGTGGAACTGGAAATGGGACAGTGGCAACTATCCGCAGCTTGATTCCCGTATCAAGCAATGGAACAAAGAGGGCGTCCAGTTTCTCTCCTATATCAACCCGTATGTTGCCAGCGATAAAGATCTTTGCGCTGAAGCAGCCCAGCGCGGTTACCTGGCGAAAGATGCCGGGGATAACGATTATCTGGTTGAATTTGGTGAGTTTTACGGCGGCGTGGTGGATCTTACCAATCCAGAAGCTTATGACTGGTTCAAAGACGTTATCAAGAAAAACATGATCGCGCTCGGCTGCGGCGGCTGGATGGCGGACTTTGGCGAATACCTTCCTACTGATACTTATCTGCATAACGGCGTTAGCGCTGAAATTATGCATAACGCCTGGCCTGCACTGTGGGCGAAATGTAATTACGAAGCGCTTCAGGAGACCGGCAAGCTTGGCGAAATCCTTTTCTTTATGCGTGCAGGTTCTACCGGTAGCCAGAAATATTCGACCATGATGTGGGCAGGCGATCAGAACGTAGACTGGAGCCTTGATGACGGCCTTGCGTCTGTTGTGCCTGCGGCACTGTCGCTGGCGATGACCGGTCACGGCTTGCATCACAGCGATATCGGTGGCTATACCACGCTGTTTGAAATGAAACGCAGTAAGGAGCTGCTGCTGCGCTGGTGCGATTTCAGCGCGTTTACGCCAATGATGCGTACCCACGAAGGTAACCGCCCCGGCGATAACTGGCAGTTCGACAGCGACGGGGAAACCATCGCCCATTTTGCGCGGATGACTACCATCTTCACCACGCTGAAACCGTACATCAAGCTGGCGGTAGCGCACAACGCGGCCATCGGCCTGCCGGTTATGCGTCCGTTGTTCCTGCACTACGAAGACGATGCGGTTACCTACACGCTGAAATATCAATATTTGCTGGGCCAGGATCTTCTGGTTGCGCCGGTCTACGAGCAGGGCCGACGCGACTGGACGCTGTATCTACCGGAAGATGATTGGGTCAACGTCTGGACGGGGGAAACGTATCTGGGTGGGGAAATTACCGTAGAGGCGCCGATTGGCAAAATGCCGGTCTTTTACCGCGCGAAAAGTGAGTGGGCCTCACTGTTTGCGTCTTTACGTCATCTCTAATACCACACTGCCCGCGTGGAAACTCGCGGGTGTACGGAGAATATAAATGAGTCAGACCTCTGTCGATGCGGCAACCCTGCGCTTGCCCTTTAAAGAAAAAATCGCCTATGGCATTGGTGATGTAGGTTCAAATATCCTGCTGGATATCGGCACGCTCTATTTACTGAAATTCTATACCGACGTGCTTGGCTTACCGGGCACCTACGGCGGAATCATTTTTCTAATCGCTAAATTCTTTACCGCATTCACCGACATAGGAACCGGAATTGTACTCGATTCACGGCGCAAAATCGGCCCGAAAGGTAAGTTCCGTCCTTTTGTGCTGTATGCCGCATTACCCGTGGCCCTTCTGGCAACCAGCAACTTTATTGGCTCCCCGTTCGAGTTAACAGGCAAAACAGTCGTCGCGACACTGTTATTTATGCTGTATGGGTTGTGTTACAGCCTGATGAATTGCTCCTATGGTGCAATGGTGCCAGCCATCACTAAAAATCCCAATGAACGCGCCTCTTTGGCGGCCTGGCGACAGGGCGGTTCCACACTGGGGTTGTTAATCGGTACCGTTGCTTTTGTCCCGGTCATGAATATGATTGAAGGAAGCAAACAGCTGCAATATGGCGTCACCGCTGCGCTTTTCTCTCTATGTGGACTGCTGTTTATGTGGCTCTGCTATGCGGGTGTTAAAGAGCGATATGTTGAGATTAAGTCGGTTGATGTCACGCAAAAAATAGGCTTCCTGCAATCTTTTCGCGCTATTGCAGGTAACCGTCCACTTTTTATTCTGTGCATAGCTAACCTCTGCACTCTAGCCGCTTTCAACGTCAAGCTGGCTATTCAGATCTATTACACCCAATACGTACTGAACGATCCGATTTTGCTGTCGTATATGGGTTTCTTCAGCATGGGCTGCATTTTCATTGGCGTCTTCTTAATGCCTGCAGCCGTTCGCCGTTTTGGTAAGAAAACAGTGTATATCGGCGGCCTGGCTATTTGGGCCACTGGCGATCTCCTGAACTATGGTTTTGGCGATAGTTCAATAAGCTTTGTTACCTTCTCATGTCTGGCCTTTTTTGGCTCGGCGTTTGTTAATAGCCTCAACTGGGCTTTGGTCTCTGACACGGTGGAATATGGTGAATGGCGCACCGGCGTACGCGCCGAAGGCACCGTTTATACCGGGCTGACCTTCTTTCGCAAAATGTCACAGGCACTGGCGGGTTTCTTCCCGGGCTGGATGCTGACACAAATCGGCTATGTGCCCAATGTGGTGCAATCAACGCATACCGTCGAAGGTTTACGTCAGCTGATATTTATTTATCCGTGTGTATAAGCCATCCTCGCCATGATCACAATGGGTTTTTTCTACAGCCTCAATGAAAAAATGTATCTCCGTATCATGGAAGAGATTGAAGCTCGTAAACATACGGCCTGATATCCAAAAAAATAATAACCGCTTTCTTTTTTAAAAAGGCGGTTAGGGATGACTTTAAACAATGCTCTCGGGAGCGTTATAAGGAGTGGTTATGACTATTCATAATCCGCTGACATTGAAAATGAATCTGCGTGAAAAATGCGCCTATGGTCTTGGCGATGTAGGTTCTAATCTCATGTTATCGATCGGTACCTTGTATCTGCTGAAATTTTACACGGATGAGCTGGGCATGCCCGCGTTCTACGGCGGCATTATTTTCCTCGTCGCAAAATTCTTTACCGCCTTTACCGACATGTTGACTGGCGTGCTACTGGACTCGAGACGAAATATCGGCGCAAGAGGAAAATTTAGACCCTTTGTTCTTTATGCCTCTTTTCCGGTGGCGCTGGTTGCCTCGGCGCAGTTTATGGTCAACGACTTTAGCCTGACGGTAAAGACGGCTATCGCTACCGTGCTCTTTATGCTGTTCGGCCTCTGCTATAGCCTGATGAACTGCTCATATGGCGCGATGCTGCCAGCGATGACTAAAAATCCGAATGAGCGCGCCCAGCTTGCAGCGTGGCGTCAGGGTGGCGCAACGGTCGGCCTGCTGCTTTGCACCGTCGGCTTTATGCCTGTTCAGGCGTTATTCGTTAGCCAGCCATCTCTTGGCTATCTGGTTGCCGCGCTGGTGTTTGTCACCGGCGGCCTGTTCTGCATGTGGGGGTGCTACAGCGGGGTGAAGGAGCGTTACGTGGAGATAACGCCCGATCACCATAAACCCGGTATCCTCAAATCTTTCTGCGCCATCTTTCGTAATCCACCTTTACTGGTGCTGTGTATTGCCAACCTGTGCACCCTCGCGGCATTTAACATCAAGCTCGCCATTCAGGTCTACTACACCCAGTACGTGTTAAACGATCTTCATCTACTGTCGTGGATGGGGTTTTTCAGTATGGGCTGCATTCTGGTTGGCGTGTTTCTGGTGCCCGGCGCGGTTAAGCGTTTCGGCAAGAAGCCGGTGTATCTGGGTGGACTGGCGCTATGGGCCGTGGGAGATATACTGAACTTCTTTTGGGGAACCAGCTCCCTGTGGTTTGTGTTTTTTTCCTGCATGGCCTTTTTCGGCACGGCATTCGTTAACAGTCTTAACTGGGCGCTGGTGCCTGATACCGTAGATTACGGCGAGTGGAAAACCGGTATTCGTGCCGAAGGGTCGGTTTATACCGGCTATACCTTTTCACGTAAAATTTCCGCTGCCCTGGCCGGGTTTCTGCCAGGCATTATGCTGACTCAGATTGGCTATGTCCCGCATGCCGTGCAGAGCGCGGGAACGCTAATGGGGTTGCGTGAACTTATTTTTCTCTGGCCCTGCGGCCTGGCGATTATCGCCGCCATGACCATGGGACTCTTTTACAAACTCAACGAAGCACGCTTTGCGGTGATCATTGAGGAGATAGGCAAGCGAAAAAAGGAGAAGGTCTTTACTGCAGTGGTGACCACCGGGTCAAGGGTAACGGCCACTCGCCAGCAGGCGTAAAAAAGCCGCTGACATTCAGCGGCTTTTCAATCCTGAAAGAGACGTATATTAGTCTTCTTTCGGACCGCGCATAGCACGTTTACGGTCGTTTTCGGTCAGGTGACGTTTACGGATACGAATAGACTGTGGAGTCACTTCTACCAGTTCGTCATCATCGATGAATTCCAGAGCTTGCTCCAGGGTCATCTTGATCGGTGGAACCAGAACCGTTGCTTCGTCAGTACCGGACGCACGCATGTTGGTCAGTTTCTTACCGGTCAGGCAGTTTACCGTCAGGTCGTTAGAACGGCTGTGAATACCGATGATCTGGCCTTCGTAAACTTCTGCGCCGTGGCCCAGGAACAGTTTACCGCGGTCCTGCAGGCTGAACAGTGCGAACGCAACCGCTTTACCCTGACCGTTAGAGATCAGAACGCCGTTGTTACGCTGACCCACGTCGCCCGGACGAACGTCATCGTAATGACTGAAGGTAGAGTACAGCAGACCCGTACCAGACGTCATGGTCATGAACTCAGAACGGAAGCCGATCAGGCCACGGCTTGGGATCACGTAGTCGAGACGTACGCGGCCTTTGCCATCTGGATTCATGTTCTTCAGGTCGCCTTTACGCTCACCGAGAGCCTGCATCACAGAACCCTGGTGCTGCTCTTCAACGTCCAGCGTTACGTTTTCGAACGGCTCTTGTTTACGGCCGTCGATTTCGCGGAAGATAACTTTCGGACGGGAAACCGCCATTTCGAAACCTTCACGACGCATGTTTTCGATAAGAACAGACAGGTGCAGTTCACCACGACCAGACACGCGGAATGCATCTGCGTCCGGGGTTTCTTCAACGCGCAGCGCCACGTTGTGCACCAGCTCTTTGTTCAGGCGATCAAGGATCTGACGAGAGGTAACGAACTTACCTTCTTTGCCACAGAACGGAGAGGTGTTGACGTTGAAGAACATGGAAACGGTTGGTTCATCAACAGACAGGGCTGGCAGCGCTTCAACCGCCTGCGGATCGCAGATGGTGTCAGAGATGTTCAGCTCGCCCAGACCAGTGATGGCAATGATATCGCCAGCTTCAGCAATGTCGCTCTCGATACGCTCAAGGCCCAGGTGGGTCAGAACCTTACCAACTTTACCGTTGCGGGTTTTGCCTTCACTATCAATGATAGTGACCTGCTGGTTAGGCTTAACTTTACCGCGCTTGATACGACCAATGCCGATTACGCCAACATAGTTGTTGTAGTCGAGCTGAGAGATCTGCATCTGCAGGGTGCCGTCGAGATCAACGTTCGGCGCCGGTACACGGTCAACAATCGCCTGGTACAGCGGGGTCATGTCTTCAGCCATGTCTTCGTGGTCCAGACCTGCGATACCGTTCAGCGCAGAAGCATACACGATAGGGAAGTCCAGTTGTTCGTCGGTCGCGTCGAGGTTAACGAACAGGTCGAATACCTGGTCTACAACCCAATCAGGACGCGCGCCAGGGCGGTCAACTTTGTTGATAACAACGATTGGCTTCAAACCATGGGCAAATGCCTTTTTGGTCACGAAGCGCGTCTGCGGCATTGGGCCATCCATTGCGTCAACGACCAGCAGAACGGAGTCTACCATGGACATGACACGTTCAACTTCACCACCGAAGTCGGCGTGCCCTGGGGTATCAACGATGTTGATACGATAGTCATTCCATTTAATCGCGGTGTTTTTCGCGAGGATGGTAATCCCACGCTCTTTCTCCAAATCGTTGGAGTCCATCACGCGTTCTTGAGTTTCGGCACGAGAGTCGAACGTACCGGATTGCTGCAGCAGCTTATCAACCAGGGTAGTTTTACCATGGTCAACGTGCGCGATGATGGCGATGTTACGCAAATTTTCGATCACAACTTTGCCTCAGGCATTTAGAAATAGCGCGTTATTGTACACGGATTAATCGCACTACAAAACAGGATCACAAACATCTCCCGCAAACAAGTGTTGCCGGGATGCTTTGTGATCGCTTTCACGGAGCGGTAAAAGGGCACTTTAACGTAAATTGCACCAATATGGTGCTCAATGTTCACATTGAAGCACTATACTGGTGCAACATAACCACCGTGGTGCAGCCCTTTTGCACTATGCCGTGCATGATAACGCCTTTTGGGGGTGATTTAAAAGTTGGCACAGATTTCGCTTTACAAAAATACGGCAAAAATATGGCGCACGGCCAGGCCATAAAGAAATTGAAGACTTCGTTACCACGACGACAATGACTAATCTGGAGAGTTAAGTATGTCCGCTGAACACGTTTTGACGATGCTGAACGAACATGAAGTGAAGTTTGTTGATCTGCGCTTCACCGATACCAAAGGTAAAGAACAGCACGTCACGATCCCTGCTCATCAGGTAAACGCCGAATTCTTTGAAGAAGGCAAAATGTTTGACGGCTCCTCCATTGGCGGCTGGAAAGGCATTAACGAATCCGACATGGTTCTGATGCCGGACGCGACCACTGCGCTCATTGACCCGTTCTTCGAAGAACCTACGCTTATCATTCGTTGCGATATCCTCGAGCCTGGCACACTGCAGGGTTACGACCGTGACCCACGCTCTATCGCTAAACGCGCTGAAGAGTACCTGCGTTCTACCGGCATCGCAGATACTGTGCTGTTTGGGCCAGAGCCAGAGTTCTTCCTGTTCGACGACATCCGTTTTGGTGCTTCAATTTCTGGCTCTCACGTGGCTATCGATGATATCGAAGGCGCATGGAACTCCTCCACCAAATACGAAGGTGGCAACAAAGGCCACCGTCCTGGCGTGAAAGGCGGTTACTTCCCGGTTCCTCCGGTCGATTCTTCCCAGGACATCCGTTCTACTATGTGTCTGATCATGGAAGAGATGGGCCTGGTGGTTGAAGCACATCACCACGAAGTGGCGACTGCGGGTCAGAACGAAATCGCCACCCGCTTTAACACCATGACCAAAAAAGCGGATGAGATTCAGATCTACAAGTACGTTGTGCACAACGTTGCGCACCGTTTCGGTAAAACCGCGACCTTCATGCCAAAACCAATGTTTGGCGACAACGGTTCCGGTATGCACTGCCATATGTCTCTTTCCAAAAACGGGACCAACCTGTTCTCTGGCGACAAGTATGCGGGTCTGTCTGAACAGGCGCTGCACTACATCGGTGGTGTTATCAAGCATGCTAAAGCGATCAACGCCCTGGCCAACCCAACCACCAACTCCTATAAGCGTCTGGTCCCTGGCTACGAAGCCCCGGTTATGCTGGCGTACTCTGCCCGTAACCGTTCCGCGTCTATTCGTATCCCGGTGGTTGCGTCTCCGAAAGCGCGTCGTATCGAAGTGCGCTTCCCGGACCCAGCGGCTAACCCATACCTGTGCTTCGCAGCACTGCTGATGGCTGGCCTGGACGGTATCAAGAACAAGATCCACCCGGGCGAAGCGATGGACAAAAACCTGTACGATCTGCCGCCAGAAGAAGCGAAAGAGATCCCACAGGTTGCCGGTTCGCTGGAAGAAGCGCTGAACGCGCTGGATGCAGACCGTGAATTCCTGACTGCTGGCGGCGTGTTCACTGATGAAGCTATCGACGCGTACATCGCGCTGCGTACTGAAGAGAACGACCGCGTGCGTATGACGCCGCACCCGGTTGAATTCGAACTGTATTACAGTGTTTAAGTTTTAACGGGTTTCGCGCAACCTTTATGCGCGCCCCGCAAGCCGTTTTAGTTGTTGCCGTGGAAACTTTCAGCCCATCTCCGGATGGGCTTTTTTCTCCACCAACAGCCTGATCTCACGCGCTTTTACGTCTTAAAAGTTATACTGCACTAAATTAGTGCAACCCGATCCAGGAGACTGCTGAATGGCAACTGGCACGCTGCCCGATGCTGGGCAGATCCTCAATTCATTAATTAACAGTATATTGCTGGTAGACGACGAGCTGGCCGTGCATTACGCCAACCCGGCGGCGCAGCAACTGCTCGCCCAAAGCGCACGCAAACTGTTTGGTACTCCACTTCCGGAATTGTTGAGCTATTTTTCGCTGAATATTGGCCTGATGCAGGAGAGTTTGCAGGCGGGTCTGGGGTTTACCGATAACGAAGTGACGCTGGTCATCGACGGACGCTCGCATATTCTGTCGCTCACGGCACAACGGCTGCCCGAGGGGTTAATCCTGCTCGAAATGGCCCCGATGGATAACCAGCGTCGGCTTAGCCAGGAGCAACTCCAGCATGCGCAACAAATCGCTGCCCGGGACCTGGTGCGAGGCCTGGCGCATGAAATTAAAAACCCGCTGGGCGGATTACGCGGGGCGGCACAGCTGTTAACCAAAGCGCTGCCCGACCCTGCGCTGGCAGAATACACCAACGTCATTATTGAGCAGGCCGATCGCCTGCGTAACCTGGTCGACCGTCTGCTCGGGCCGCAACAGCCAGGGATGCATATTTCAGAAAGTATTCATAAAGTGGCTGAGCGAGTGGTGAAGCTTGTTTCCATGGAGCTACCGGACAACGTTACGCTGGTGCGTGATTATGACCCCAGCCTGCCGGAACTGGCGCACGACCCCGATCAGATTGAACAGGTTCTGCTGAACATCGTGCGCAATGCCTTACAGGCGTTAGGTCCTGAAGGAGGTGAGATCATTCTGCGTACCCGTACCGCCTTCCAGCTCACGCTGCACGGCGTGCGCTATCGTCTGGCGGCACGTATCGATATCGAAGATAACGGGCCGGGTATTCCGTCACATTTACAGGACACTCTGTTCTACCCCATGGTCAGCGGCCGCGAAGGCGGGACCGGGCTGGGGTTATCCATTGCACGCAGTTTACTTGATCAACACTCTGGCAAAATTGAATTTACCAGTTGGCCGGGACATACCGAGTTTTCGGTTTTCCTGCCGATTAAAAAATAAAGGTGACGTTTATGCAACGAGGGATAGTCTGGGTAGTCGATGACGATAGCTCCATCCGTTGGGTGCTTGAACGCGCACTCTCTGGAGCGGGATTGAGCTGCACGACATTTGAGAGCGGCAGCGAAGTGCTGGATGCTCTCACCACGAAAACGCCGGATGTCCTGCTTTCGGACATCCGCATGCCGGGGATGGACGGGCTGGCGCTCTTAAAGCAGATCAAACAGCGTCACCCTATGCTTCCGGTCATCATAATGACTGCGCATTCAGACCTTGATGCCGCCGTAAGCGCTTACCAGCAAGGCGCATTCGATTACCTACCTAAGCCGTTTGACATTGATGAAGCGGTCGCGCTGGTTGAGCGTGCCATTAGCCACTATCAGGAACAGCAGCAGCCCCGCAATATTCCTGATTTTGGCCCTACGACGGATATTATTGGCGAAGCACCCGCCATGCAGGATGTGTTTCGCATCATCGGCCGCCTTTCGCGTTCGTCCATCAGCGTACTGATCAATGGCGAGTCGGGCACCGGTAAAGAGCTGGTCGCTCACGCCCTACATCGCCACAGCCCGCGGTCAAAAGCCCCGTTTATCGCGCTGAATATGGCGGCGATCCCGAAGGATTTGATCGAGTCTGAGCTGTTCGGCCACGAAAAAGGAGCTTTTACGGGCGCGAATACGATCCGTCAGGGTCGCTTTGAACAGGCTGATGGCGGCACGCTGTTCCTGGACGAAATCGGCGATATGCCGCTGGATGTCCAGACCCGCCTGCTGCGCGTGCTGGCAGACGGTCAGTTTTACCGCGTAGGCGGTTATGCGCCGGTAAAAGTGGATGTGCGCATTATTGCCGCAACGCACCAGAACCTGGAGCTACGCGTACAGGAGGGGAAATTCCGTGAGGATTTATTTCATCGCCTGAATGTTATCCGCGTTCATCTTCCGCCGCTGCGGGAACGCCGGGAAGATATCCCACGGCTGGCGCGTCACTTCCTGCAGGTGGCAGCGCGTGAACTGGGTGTGGAAGCCAAACAGCTGCATCCGGAAACCGATGCTGCACTCACCCGCCTGGCGTGGCCGGGTAACGTACGCCAACTGGAAAATACCTGTCGCTGGCTTACCGTCATGGCTGCCGGGCAGGAAGTGCTGATCCAGGATTTACCGGCGGAACTGTTTGAAGCCACAGCGCCAGACAGCAACGCCGGGCATGCTCTGCCGGACAACTGGGCCACGCTTTTGGCGCAATGGGCCGATCGCGCGCTGCGTTCCGGTCATCAAAATTTACTTTCTGAAGCTCAGCCCGAGATGGAACGCACGCTGTTAACCACCGCGCTTCGTCATACCCAGGGCCACAAACAGGAAGCCGCCCGACTGCTGGGATGGGGACGTAATACCCTGACTCGCAAGCTGAAAGAGTTGGGCATGGAGTGAGTTTATTGGCCCGGTAAGCGCTAGCGCCACCGGGCAACACGGTTAAATGACGCGCGAGAACTGCTGCAGGCGCGCCTTCTGGCGAAGGTAGGCGTCAAAGCACATGCAGATATTACGGATCAGCAGACGTCCTTTCGGCGTCACCTCTATCGCACTCTGTGTGACATCCACCAGCCCATCGTTGGCCAGCGGCGCAAGCAGCTTCAGGTCTTCAGCAAAATAGTCGCTAAATTGCAGGCCCCATTGCGCTTGAACAGCGCCGAAATCCAGACGGAAGTTGCAGATAAGCGCCTTAATCACATCACGACGTATGCAGTCGTCGCGAGTTAAAGCGATGCCGCGCCAAAGGGCATTACCGCTCTTATCTACCTGCTGGTAATACTGCTTTAATTCTTTCTGGTTTTGCGCATAACAATCGCCAAGCATACTGATGGCGGAAACGCCCATTCCCAGCAGATCGGTATCGCCCTGGGTAGTGTACCCCTGAAAATTGCGGTGTAGCCCCCCTTCGCGTTGGGCAACAGCCAGTTCATCGTCCGGACGAGCGAAATGGTCCATACCAATAAACTGATAGCCCGACTCCGTCAAAGAGGTGATGGTCTCCTGCAGGATATCCAGCTTCTGCTGCGCAGAAGGTAGATCGGCATGTTTAATTTTGCGCTGGGCGGCAAACAGCGTCGGCAGATGAGCATAGTTAAAAACGCTCAGACGGTCCGGGTTAAGCTCGGCCACGCGGTTCAACGTGTAGGCGAAACTCTCCGGCGTCTGTTTAGGCAGCCCGTAAATCAGGTCGATATTGGTCGAAATGAAGCCAATTTCACGCGCATGGTGGAGTAAGGCGAAGATAAAAGCTTCGTCCTGCTCGCGGTTCACCAGGCGCTGCACCTCTTTGTTAAAGTCCTGCACGCCCATGCTCAGGCGATTGAATCCTTCAGAACGTAAGTGATCCAGTACATCCAGCTCAATTTCACGCGGATCGACTTCGATCGAGATTTCGGCGTGGTGGTTAAAATTAAAGTTACCGCGCAGCAGCGTCATTAAGCGGCTAATCTGGGCTTTATTCAGATAGGTTGGCGTACCGCCTCCCCAGTGAAGCTGGCTGACGTGACGCCCCTTAAACAGCGGCGCGCGATGCAAAACCTCTTGTTCGAGCGCATCAAGGTAGCTATCGGCTTTATGCTGCTGGCGGGTGACGATTTTATTGCACCCACAGAAGTAGCAGAGCTTGTGGCAGAACGGGATATGGACGTAGAGCGACAGCGGGCGCTCAGGGTAGCGCGCAACAGCCTGCTGGAATTGCGCCTCGCCGAAAGCATCAGAGAACTCTAGCGCGGTGGGGTATGAGGTGTAACGCGGCCCGGAATAGTTATATTTCTGGATTAGGGCCAAATCCCAGTCAATAGATGGTACAGACATGCTCACTCCTTCCGTTGGTGTCGCGTTCGTTTACGGCGGCCCGTTCTGGCCCCACAGCGGGCCATCATTCGGGTGCGCAGCCACTTCTGTCGCCGCGACAACCGCCGTAGTTTAACGAATAACCACACCAGATAACATACAACCGGAAGGGTTATAAGCAGGACGAGCGTGCCTGCCGGGTGCAAATGTTAGTTTCCACCCTTCAGAAGACGCATCATATCTTCCTGCTTTTCGTCATCTTCTTCGTCTTCATCATCGTCGTAAGACAGGCCCAGCTTCTGCATCAACTCATCGATACGATCCAGTTTGGCATCAACCCATGACTGCTCTTCAGTGGTCAGATCCTCGCCCTCTTCAAGACGTTCCAGCAGCGCATCCAGGCGCTCATCGTTCTCCAGCAAATCAAGCTCAGCCTGCGGTGAAAGCATAGGTTTCTCGCTCTTAGGTTTGTGCTGCTTAATGACCGGGGCGTCAGTTACGCCCAGTGGAATAGGCGTTTTACTGCCGATACGGGGATCGTTCTGCGCCTTACCTTTTGCAGAAGAGCCTACTGGATTGCTACCGCTTGCACGGCTACCCGCAGCATGACCACGATGCTTTTTGTCGCGTTTGCGATCGCGTGCTTCCTGGTTCAGTTCTTCGCGCGTTTTGCGGCGTGCTTTTGCTGGACGTTTTGCGCCCGCTGCTGAGGTCAGTTTTTTCATGATGTTTTGTCTTTAGCCGTTTTCTTCAGTATAGAATTGCGGCGAAATCTAGCAGAAAGCAAGCTAAGAAAAAAGGCGACAGAGCAATCTGTCGCCTTTTTCCTGACTCTCAACCCTTGGCGGGCCATACATTCCGTGTTTGCCAGCAACAAACCCTGTTTATCCCTTGGCTAATACCGTCCGTGATACGGTTCCATTTCCTGATAAAACGCCTCCTGGCGCTGGTCATCCTGACAATCCTGCGTCTTCGCCTCCTGGCGCTCCTGACCCTTATCCCTAAGTCGTTATCCTCGTGGCATCCTCGCCTTGACGCACACTTTACCTTGTTCCGTTAAACTAACAAGCAACGAAAGAGTACAAAAACAGCTTTTAAGATTATCACCCAAAAATAACCGGATGATTTAAAAGATTTTTCTTTTTTTTATGCCTACGATTTCTCTTAAATGTCCCATAGTGCAAATAGTCGATCTCTTACATTTTCCAGGGTTTTAGCTTACAGGTAGAGTGCAATGAGCAAAGGCCTTTTGTCCGCATTCAGGTATAATCCTCCGCAGATTACGATTTTTGGAGACGACCACGTGACTACCTGGAATTACCAACAGACGCATTTTGTCACCAGTGCGCCCGATATTCGCCACTTACCTTCTGATACCGGTATCGAAGTCGCCTTTGCTGGCCGCTCCAACGCGGGAAAATCCAGCGCCCTGAATACGCTGACTAATCAGAAGAACCTGGCGCGTACCTCAAAAACACCAGGCCGTACTCAGCTGATTAACCTGTTTGAAGTGGCAGACGGCAAACGCCTGGTCGATTTACCGGGATACGGTTTTGCACAGGTACCGGAAGAGATGAAGATCAAGTGGCAGCGTGCACTGGGTGAATACCTGGAAAAACGCTTGTGCCTGAAAGGTCTGGTGGTGCTGATGGATATTCGCCACCCGCTAAAAGATCTTGATCAGCAGATGATCGACTGGGCTGTGGCGAGCGATATTGCGGTGCTGGTTCTGCTGACTAAAGCAGACAAGCTGGCAAGCGGCGCGCGTAAAGCGCAGGTGAATAGAGTTCGTGAAGCGGTACTGGCCTTTAACGGTGATGTGCAGGTTGAGCCATTCTCTTCGCTGAAAAAACAGGGCGTGGATAAGCTGCGCCAGAAGCTTGATACCTGGTTTAACGAGCTGGAACCCGCGACAGTAGCGGAAGTAGAGTAAATCGAGCGCGGCAAGGTCCGCGTTTTTAATACTCCACATTTTCTTTGCCGCAATAAAAAACGCCCCAGTCATTACTGACTGGGGCGGCTAAAATATTCAGCCAAATCCGATTACGTGAAGTAAAAGGTCTGAAAGATAGAACATCTTACCTCTGTACCCTACGCCGCTAACTCTACCCCTTTTTAATCTATAGACAAAGCACTTTTTGTAGTTTTTTTTCATTCTTTACATAGGGAATTCTAATGATCGTCACAAAACGCATGCCGTTATGTTGCTAACTTTCATAAAACGCGCGTTATAGGCTGAACCCTTAGTGAGCCTGATCCCAGTTTTCACCACTGCCCACCTCCACCAGCAGCGGCACGTCGAGTTTCATGCTGCTTTCCATCAGTTCGTGGATCGTCTGAGACACCGCTTCCAGATCGTCTTTGTGCACTTCGAACACCAGTTCATCGTGTACTTGCATGATCATTTTCACGCGCGGTCTCTCTTTTTCCAGCCAGGCATCCACGGCGATCATCGCGCGTTTAATGATATCTGCCGCGGTTCCCTGCATCGGTGCGTTGATTGCCGCGCGTTCTGCCCCCGCGCGCCGCGCCGCGTTGCTGGATTTGATATCCGGTAGATAGAGACGACGCCCATCCAGCGTTTCAACGTAGCCTTTCTCCTTCGCCTGCGCACGCGTGCGTTCCATATATTCCATTACGCCCGGATAACGTTCGAAATAAAGATCCATATACTTCTGGGACTCTTTACGCGGAATATTGAGCTGCCGCGACAGACCAAATGCGCTCATGCCATAAATAAGCCCGAAGTTGATTGCTTTCGCACTACGGCGTTGTTCGTTGGTCACGCTATCCAGAGGCAAGCCAAATACTTCGGCAGCCGTCGCACGGTGAATATCTTTCCCTTCGGCAAATGCCGTAAGCAGGCCTTTATCACGTGAGAGGTGCGCCATAATGCGCAACTCAATTTGCGAGTAGTCCGCAGATACAATCAGATAATCGTCTGGCGCGATAAAAGCCTGACGGATACGACGACCTTCTTCGTTACGCACCGGAATATTCTGCAGGTTCGGATCGGTCGACGAGAGACGCCCGGTTGCCGCGACAGCCTGATGATACGAGGTGTGCACACGGCCCGTTTTGGGGTTGATCATCAGCGGCAGCTTATCGGTATATGTCGATTTAAGCTTCGCCAGGCCTCGATATTGCAGAATAACTTTTGGCAGCGGATAATCAAGAGCCAGCTCTTCCAGCACCTCTTCAGACGTTGACGGTGCGCCGCCCGGGGTTTTCTTCAGTGGCTTGATCCCCTGCTTTTCAAACAGAATGGTCTGCAGCTGTTTTGGAGAGGAGAGGTTAAACGCCTCACCGGCAAGTTCATGGGCTTTTTGCTCAAGTTCGGTCAGGCGCTGTGCGAGCTCACCGGAGTGATTGTGCAGAACTGTGGGGTCGATTTTCACGCCGTTGCGCTCAATGCGAGAAAGCACAGGCACCAGCGGCATCTCAATATTCTGGAACACGTTGAGTGGACCTTCTTGCTTCTGCAGTTTTGGCCACATCTTCAGGTGCAGTTGCAGAGTCACGTCGGCATCTTCTGCCGCATAGCGACCCGCCTCTTCCAGGGCAATCTGATTAAAGGTCAGCTGATTTTTGCCTTTCCCGGCAATCTCTTCAAAGGTAATGGTTTTATGCTTCAGCCAGCGTTCAGATAAGGAGTCCATATCATGACGGCCTGCCACGCTGTCCAGAATGTAGGATTCCAGCATGGTGTCGAAGGCAATACCGCGCAGCTCAATGCCATAGTTTTGCAAAATACCGCGATCGAATTTTAGATTTTGCCCAACCTTCAGCGCCTTATCGTCTTCGAGAATCGGCTTTAGCAGCTTAAGCACGCGCTCGCGCGGGATCTGATCCGGTGCGTCCAGGTAATCGTGCGCCACAGGTACATACGCCGCGATACCCGGCTCTGTAGCAAACGACAGGCCGACCATATTGGCTGAGATGCTATCAAGGCTGTCGGTTTCCGTATCGAAGGCAAATACCGGCGCTTTTTTCAGTTTCTCTATCCAGGCAACCAGATGTGACTCTTCAAGAAGGGTTTCGTACTTGTCGAAGGTGAGCGTTATGGCCTCTTCCTCAGCCTGCTCTTCGGCATCTACTACGATCGTCTCATTCGGCTTCGCCGCAGGTTTAGCCCCCTTTGCCTGTAACCATTTGCCGTTTTCTACATCAGTTATCCAGCGTTTGAATTCGTATTGCTTAAACAGGCCCAGCAGAGAATCAGCTGAAGGGGGTTGTACGTCGAGCTGCTCACAGCCAAGCTCTAGCTCGACGTCGGTTTTGATCGTAGCCAGCTTATAGGAGAGATAAGCCACCTCTTTGTTCTCTTCAAGCTTACCTGCCATGGTTTTTGCACCGCGGAAGGTCAGCCCGGCGATTTTGTCAGATTCCGCATACAGCGTATCCAGCCCTCCCAGCCCCTGCAGCAGTGCCTGCGCGGTTTTCTCACCCACGCCCGGCACACCAGGGATGTTATCCGAAGAGTCACCCATTAATGCGAGGAAATCGATAATCAGCTCTGGCGGTACACCATATTTTGCAACCACCTCTTCTGGCCCCAAAATGGTATTGGTCATGGTGTTGATCAAGGTGATCCCCGGCGTCACCAGCTGCGCCATATCTTTATCGCCGGTACTGATCAGCACCGGGCGGCCCCGTTTTTCAGCTTCACGCGCCAGCGTACCAATGACGTCATCGGCCTCGACGCCAGAAACGGCCAGCAGCGGCAGACCCATCGCTTTCACCATGGCGTGCAGCGGTTCAATCTGCGCACGCAGATCGTCTGGCATGGGTGGACGGTGAGACTTGTAGTGTTCAAAGAGCTCATCGCGGAAGGTTTTACCTTTCGCATCAAAAACAACTGCCGCATGGGTTGGCTGATACTGGAGAATCAGGCTGCGCAGCATATTAAGCACGCCGTACATCGCGCCGGTGGGTTCTCCCGCGCTGTTGGTCAGAGGAGGAAACGCATGATACGCCCGATACAGGTAAGAAGAGCCGTCGACGAGAATAAGAGGGTTTTCTGGGATCTGAACCATAATGTCCGTGCCTTTAATCAGTTAATGGGTAAAGGATGCCACAGACGGATAAAAACATCAGGTTTTAGCGCCTGATACAGGAAAAGAATTTGCGATCGTCAGGATCGCTCGCAAAATAAAACTGTGGATAAGTTTGTGCATACTTTCACTTCATATCAATAAGAGACACTTTGACCTGATTTAAATCTTTAATTAATCATTTATTTTCAACAAGTTAAGTAAAGTATTTTGCTTGCATCATAAACTGCTGACAATTTAGTCTGTGTGGATATAAGCCACGCTTACTGAATTATCATAGACATAAAGGTTGCAGTAGAGTTTGAGACCGTCCACTCATCCGGTGAAAGCGCCCTCCTCTAAGATATATTGTGGTATAACAAAAACGCCGGTCAGTGACCGGCGTTCTTTCTGGTGAATTTATTTCTTCTCAACCAGGTATTTTACGGTGTCTGCATACTGCTGTACAAAGATATCCATGCTGCTGGTGTCCATCCCCTGCATGTTCAGCTGATATTTGCCATTAACATACATTGCCGGAACGCCCTGGAGCTGCAGGTCAGCAGCGGCTTTTTCCTGCTGTGCAACCAAAGATTTCACCACAAAGCTGTTCCATGCTGCATCGTACTCTTCGCCTTTCACACCGGCATCAACAAATACTTTACGGATGTCTGCAGTGGTCTGAACGGTCTGGGTTTTCTGCACGGCTTCAAACATTGGGGCGGTGATCTTATCTTCCACGCCCAGCGCAATTGCTACGGCCCACGCCTGAGTCAGGTCTTTGCCCAATGGACCCAGGAACTCAACGTGGTACTTTGTCATTTTAGTGCCTTCCGGCAGCTTTTTCTTCACGCTGTCAGAGACATGCAGCACTTGCTCGAACTCATAACAGTGCGGGCAATAGAACGAGAAGAACTCCAGAACCTGTGGCTCACCGGCCACTGGCTTATCAAGCGTGGTGTACTGCTTGCCATCGGTGAACTGAGCAGCAGAAGCGCTAAATGCCAGAATCATACCTGCCAGCGCCAGCCAAATTTTTTTCATGATCAACTTTCTCCTGGGTGTGTCCTATTAATACATCGGCGTTAATTGCAGGGGCGGCTCCTGAAGAACTTTAACCTGCTCGTTAAATGTGGATATCTGGTTGCGCCAGTAATCCTCCGCGGTAAGCCACGGGAAATTTCGGGGAAATGCTGGGTCAGCCCAACGCCTGATTAACCAGGCAAGATAATAAACAAAACGCATCGCACGTAAAGGTTCTATCAAGGCAATTTCGTCTGAATTAAAGGGACTATATTCTTCATATGCTTCAATAATAGTTTCAAGTTGCATGCGTTGCTCAGCTTTGTCGCCATTAAGCAACATCCAAAGATCCTGAACGGCTGGCCCCATCCGCGCATCATCGAGATCAACAAACAGTGGACCATCACGCCAAAGAATATTACCCGCATGGCAATCGCCGTGCAGACGCAGCGCGGAAATATCATCGTGCCAGCAGTTTTTTATCGCATCGATAAGTTTATCGGTCGCGTGGAGGAACTTATCCTTGAATCCAGCAGGGATAAGCGTTGAGGTTTCAAATACCTGACGAGGTCCAAAAAGATATTCCTGGATACCGATACTCGGGCGGGCAGTGAAGATTTTTTTACGTCCCGTTTGATGAATACGCCCCAGATAGCGGGCAACCCATTCCATTTGATCGATATTATCGGCTTCAAACTGTCGGCCACCCAGACTCGGAAATACAGCGTAGAAAAATCCTTCATGCTGCAGAAGCGTTTGGTTATTCAATTTTAGCGGCGCAGCAACGGGAACATCGTCATCCAGGAGATCGTGAGCAAACTGATGCTCTTCCTGAATCTGTTCTGCGGACCAGCGCTGCGGACGGTAAAATTTTACGACGAAGCGCTGTCGATCCTCATCCTGAAATTGATAAACGCGGTTTTCGTAGCTGTTTAAAGGGGTTAACCCGGAATCCACCCGAATACCCTGCTCGAACAGCGCATCCATAATGGTATCCGGGTGTAATGTCTGGAAAGTAAAAGCCTGGTCGTTCATCCGATCATCCGGAAATTATACGAATGATTCAGGATATCATCTTGTCGCGATTTCGGTGCCGCCGCTTACAAGGTTTTACTCTTTAATTACGCCACGCGCGCGCAGTAATGCGGTTTTAAAATCGTCTTCATAATCCTTCTGGATCCCAGGAATTACTGCATCTTTGGCAGATTCACGCATTTTTAGGTGATAGATCAGGATATCGTCAGAAAGGTCCGTCAGTTCACCATCAAAACCTGACTCTTTCGCCAGTTTCTGTAAAAATTGCATCAGATTCAGCTCTGGCTCTTTTTGCCAGGCTGGCTGGAGGAGTTCAATAACTTCATTGAGACGTTTACATTTCATGGTAGGGCTCCTTTCATTTAGAGAGACACGTTAGCAGGGTCAATCCCACAATAAAAGAGGCGATATTCTTGAATCAATGCCAGGAGATTATCGGCGTCGTTTTAGCCGGTGGCAGAGCAACGCGTATGGGAGGAAAAGATAAGGGCTTGCAGCTTCTGCGAGGCAAGCCCTTATGGTTGCATGTCGCCGATACGCTCAAAGGTCAGGTTACGACAATAACGGTCAGCGCCAATCGTCATATCGATATTTATAAGCGCAGTGGGTTCCCCGTTTATCAGGATAACCTCGCGGAATTTCCAGGGCCGCTGGCCGGAATGCTGTCGGTTATGCAGCAGTCACCAGGAGAGTGGTTTCTTTTTTGTTCATGCGATACGCCGTTTATTCCAGCATGCCTGGCTGAACGCCTGGTGCAGCAGCGCGGAGACGCCCCCGTCGCCTGGGTGCACGACGGCGAACGTGACCATCCTACGATCGCATTGATTCACAGATCGTTAGTCTCCTCGCTGAACGATTATCTGTCAGCAGGCGAGCGAAGGGTGATGGTGTTTATGCGCCAGTCAGGCGGCCATGCCATAGATTTTAGCGATCTTAAGACGGCATTTGTGAACGTGAATACCCTTGAAGATTTGCAGACGATACAGGAAAAAAAATGACGCCCATTCTGGCAATCTCTGCCTGGAGCGGTTCCGGGAAAACAACGCTGCTGAAAAAGTTGATACCTGCACTCTGTGCGAAAGGGATCCGCCCCGGCTTGATTAAGCATACCCACCACAATATGGATGTCGATAAACCCGGAAAAGATAGTTTTGAGCTACGTAAGGCCGGTGCGACACAAACAATAGTCGCCAGTCATCAGCGTTGGGCATTGATGACAGAGACGCCGGATGAAGCTCCTCTGGATCTCAGCTACCTGGTCAGCAGGATGGCTCATTCCACCCTTGACCTGGTGTTAGTTGAAGGGTTTAAGCATGAAGCTGTTGCAAAGATCCTGCTATTCAGAAGGGATGCCGGGCATGATGTCAGTGAGTTAACGTTTGATGAGTATGTGATTGCGGTGGCAAGTGATGTTGAGCTTAATCTGCAGGTTCCGGTATTTGATTTGAACAACGTTGATAAGATAGCGGATTTTATTGCAGGATGGTGTGCAAGTTGACCTGTCGGCCTGAAAAATGCAAAAGCAAAAAACCCCGCACCTTACGGTACGGGGTTCTTCTTTATTGATGCCTGGCAGTTCCCTACTCTCACATGGGGAGACCCCACACTACCATCGGCGCTACGGCGTTTCACTTCTGAGTTCGGCATGGGGTCAGGTGGGACCACCGCGCTACTGCCGCCAGGCAAATTCTTTATCTGTATCAGGCTGAAAATCTCTCTCTCCGCCAAAACAGCTTCGGCGTTGTAAGGTTAAGCCTCACGGTTCATTAGTATCGGTTAGCTCAACGTATCGCTACGCTTACACACCCGACCTATCAACGTCGTCGTCTTCAACGTTCCTTCAGGACTCTCAGAGAGTCAGGGAGAACTCATCTCGGGGCAAGTTTCGTGCTTAGATGCTTTCAGCACTTATCTTTTCCGCATTTAGCTACCGGGCAGTGCCATTGGCATGACAACCCGAACACCAGTGATGCGTCCACTCCGGTCCTCTCGTACTAGGAGCAGCCCCCCTCAATTCTCCAGCGCCCACGGCAGATAGGGACCGAACTGTCTCACGACGTTCTAAACCCAGCTCGCGTACCACTTTAAACGGCGAACAGCCGTACCCTTGGGACCTACTTCAGCCCCAGGATGTGATGAGCCGACATCGAGGTGCCAAACACCGCCGTCGATATGAACTCTTGGGCGGTATCAGCCTGTTATCCCCGGAGTACCTTTTATCCGTTGAGCGATGGCCCTTCCATTCAGAACCACCGGATCACTATGACCTGCTTTCGCACCTGCTCGCGCCGTCACGCTCGCAGTCAAGCCAGCTTATGCCATTGCACTAACCTCCTGATGTCCGACCAGGATTAGCTGACCTTCGTGCTCCTCCGTTACTCTTTGGGAGGAGACCGCCCCAGTCAAACTACCCACCAGACACTGTCCGCAACCCGGATTACGGGTCTACGTTAGAACACCAGCCATTAAAGGGTGGTATTTCAAGGATGGCTCCACGCAGACTGGCGTCCGCGCTTCAAAGCCTCCCACCTATCCTGCACATCAAGGACCAGTGTTCAGTGTCAAGCTATAGTAAAGGTTCACGGGGTCTTTCCGTCTTGCCGCGGGTACACTGCATCTTCACAGCGAGTTCAATTTCACTGAGTCTCGGGTGGAGACAGCCTGGCCATCATTACGCCATTCGTGCAGGTCGGAACTTACCCGACAAGGAATTTCGCTACCTTAGGACCGTTATAGTTACGGCCGCCGTTTACCGGGGCTTCGATCAGGAGCTTCGCCTTACAGCTAACCCCATCAATTAACCTTCCGGCACCGGGCAGGCGTCACACCGTATACGTCCACTTTCGTGTTTGCACAGTGCTGTGTTTTTAATAAACAGTTGCAGCCAGCTGGTATCTTCGACTGGCTTCAGCTCCGTGAGCAAGTCACTTCACCTACGCGCCAGCGTGCCTTCTCCCGAAGTTACGGCACCATTTTGCCTAGTTCCTTCACCCGAGTTCTCTCAAGCGCCTTGGTATTCTCTACCTGACCACCTGTGTCGGTTTGGGGTACGATTTCGTGTTACCTGATGCTTAGAGGCTTTTCCTGGAAGCAGGGCATTTGTTACTTCAGCACCGTAGTGCCTCGTCATCACACCTCAGCGTTAATAAGGTACCGGATTTACCTGGAACCTCCGCCTGCATGCTTAAACCGGGACAACCGTCGCCCGGCTAACATAGCCTTCTCCGTCCCCCCTTCGCAGTAACACCAAGTACAGGAATATTAACCTGTTTCCCATCGACTACGCCTTTCGGCCTCGCCTTAGGGGTCGACTCACCCTGCCCCGATTAACGTTGGACAGGAACCCTTGGTCTTCCGGCGAGCGGGCTTTTCACCCGCTTTATCGTTACTTATGTCAGCATTCGCACTTCTGATACCTCCAGCACCCCTCACAGGCCACCTTCAACGGCTTACAGAACGCTCCCCTACCCAACAACGCATACGCGTCGCTGCCGCAGCTTCGGTGCATGGTTTAGCCCCGTTACATCTTCCGCGCAGGCCGACTCGACCAGTGAGCTATTACGCTTTCTTTAAATGATGGCTGCTTCTAAGCCAACATCCTGGCTGTCTGGGCCTTCCCACATCGTTTCCCACTTAACCATGACTTTGGGACCTTAGCTGGCGGTCTGGGTTGTTTCCCTCTTCACGACGGACGTTAGCACCCGCCGTGTGTCTCCCGTGATAACATTCTTTGGTATTCGTAGTTTGCATCGGGTTGGTAAGCCGGGATGGCCCCCTAGCCGAAACAGTGCTCTACCCCCGAAGATGAGTTCACGAGGCGCTACCTAAATAGCTTTCGGGGAGAACCAGCTATCTCCCGGTTTGATTGGCCTTTCACCCCCAGCCACAGGTCATCCGCTAATTTTTCAACATTAGTCGGTTCGGTCCTCCAGTTAGTGTTACCCAACCTTCAACCTGCCCATGGCTAGATCACCGGGTTTCGGGTCTATACCCTGCAACTTAACGCCCGGTTAAGACTCGGTTTCCCTTCGGCTCCCCTATACGGTTAACCTTGCTACAGAATATAAGTCGCTGACCCATTATACAAAAGGTACGCAGTCACCCCATAAAGAGGCTCCCACTGCTTGTACGTACACGGTTTCAGGTTCTTTTTCACTCCCCTCGCCGGGGTTCTTTTCGCCTTTCCCTCACGGTACTGGTTCACTATCGGTCAGTCAGGAGTATTTAGCCTTGGAGGATGGTCCCCCCATATTCAGACAGGATACCACGTGTCCCGCCCTACTCTTCGAGTTCACAGCAAGTGTGCTTTCGTGTACGGGAGTATCACCCTGTACCCTGCGACTTTCCAGACGCTTCCACTAACACACAAGCTGATTCAGACTCCGGGCTGCTCCCCGTTCGCTCGCCGCTACTGGGGGAATCTCGGTTGATTTCTTTTCCTCGGGGTACTTAGATGTTTCAGTTCCCCCGGTTCGCTTCATTACGCTATGTATTCACATAATGATAGTGTGACGAATCACACTGGGTTTCCCCATTCGGACATCGCCGGGTCAAAGGTTCATATCACCTCGCCGGCGCTTATCGCAGATTAGCACGTCCTTCATCGCCTCTGACTGCCAGGGCATCCACCGTGTACGCTTAGTCGCTTAACCTCACAACCCGAAGCTGTTTCGCCTCTGATTGTGAAAATTTGAGAGACTTGAACACACCATTAGAGATGTGTCGTTTCAATTTTCAGCTTGATCCAGATTTTTAAAGAGCAAAACTTCTTAATGCACTCAAAAGTACATTCAGAAGTTCATCATTCATCAGACAATCTGTGTGAGCACTACAAAGGCAGGTTCTTTAAGGTAAGGAGGTGATCCAACCGCAGGTTCCCCTACGGTTACCTTGTTACGACTTCACCCCAGTCATGAATCACAAAGTGGTAAGCGCCCTCCCGAAGGTTAAGCTACCTACTTCTTTTGCAACCCACTCCCATGGTGTGACGGGCGGTGTGTACAAGGCCCGGGAACGTATTCACCGTAGCATTCTGATCCACGATTACTAGCGATTCCGACTTCATGGAGTCGAGTTGCAGACTCCAATCCGGACTACGACGCACTTTATGAGGTCCGCTTGCTCTCGCGAGGTCGCTTCTCTTTGTATGCGCCATTGTAGCACGTGTGTAGCCCTGGTCGTAAGGGCCATGATGACTTGACGTCATCCCCACCTTCCTCCAGTTTATCACTGGCAGTCTCCTTTGAGTTCCCGGCCTAACCGCTGGCAACAAAGGATAAGGGTTGCGCTCGTTGCGGGACTTAACCCAACATTTCACAACACGAGCTGACGACAGCCATGCAGCACCTGTCTCACAGTTCCCGAAGGCACTTCAGCATCTCTGCTGAATTCTGTGGATGTCAAGACCAGGTAAGGTTCTTCGCGTTGCATCGAATTAAACCACATGCTCCACCGCTTGTGCGGGCCCCCGTCAATTCATTTGAGTTTTAACCTTGCGGCCGTACTCCCCAGGCGGTCGACTTAACGCGTTAGCTCCGGAAGCCACGCCTCAAGGGCACAACCTCCAAGTCGACATCGTTTACGGCGTGGACTACCAGGGTATCTAATCCTGTTTGCTCCCCACGCTTTCGCACCTGAGCGTCAGTCTTTGTCCAGGGGGCCGCCTTCGCCACCGGTATTCCTCCAGATCTCTACGCATTTCACCGCTACACCTGGAATTCTACCCCCCTCTACAAGACTCTAGCCTGCCAGTTTCGAATGCAGTTCCCAGGTTGAGCCCGGGGATTTCACATCCGACTTGACAGACCGCCTGCGTGCGCTTTACGCCCAGTAATTCCGATTAACGCTTGCACCCTCCGTATTACCGCGGCTGCTGGCACGGAGTTAGCCGGTGCTTCTTCTGCGGGTAACGTCAATCGGTGAGCTTATTAAACTCACCGCCTTCCTCC
The DNA here is from genome assembly GCF_918797525.1 of unidentified bacterial endosymbiont. NCBI lineage: Bacteria > unidentified bacterial endosymbiont. The sequence continues at coordinate 74,971 of NZ_OU963893.1, forward strand.
CCGCTGAAAGTGCTTTACAACCCGAAGGCCTTCTTCACACACGCGGCATGGCTGCATCAGGCTTGCGCCCATTGTGCAATATTCCCCACTGCTGCCTCCCGTAGGAGTCTGGACCGTGTCTCAGTTCCAGTGTGGCTGGTCATCCTCTCAGACCAGCTAGGGATCGTCGCCTTGGTGAGCCTTTACCTCACCAACAAGCTAATCCCATCTGGGCACATCCGATGGCAAGAGGCCCGAAGGTCCCCCTCTTTGGTCTTGCGACGTTATGCGGTATTAGCTACCGTTTCCAGTAGTTATCCCCCTCCATCAGGCAGTTTCCCAGACATTACTCACCCGTCCGCCACTCGTCACCCGAGAGCAAGCTCTCTGTGCTACCGTTCGACTTGCATGTGTTAGGCCTGCCGCCAGCGTTCAATCTGAGCCATGATCAAACTCTTCAATTTAAGTTTGATGCTCGTGAATTAAACTTCGTAATGAATTACGTATGTTCACTCAGAGACTTGGTATTCATTTATTGTCCGAAGACATTAAGAATCCATGTCACTTTGAGTGCCCACACAGATTGTCTGATAAATTGTTAAAGAGCAGTGCCGCTTCGCTTTTTGCTGCGGCGCGGGGTGTGCATATTACGCTTTCCCGCTACAGAGTCAAGCGTTTATTTCGCTTTTCTCTGCGAGAGTTCATCGCTGAACCCCGCTAACCCGGCGGCCTGTAAGCCGTTGTTCCGTGTCAGTGGAGGCGCATTATAGGGAGTTATTCTGAAGTGACAAGCATAAAATACAAAAAAAATTCCATCCGTGTTTTTTTTCACCAATAGCGATGAAATCAAGCTACAAATTGTTCTATTTGATGTATTTGCAACCACAATCACACCCGAGATGGCATACTTACCCGCATGAATCATTGAGGAATACGAGCGATGCCCTTAAGCGCACAACAGCTGGCAGCACAAAAAAACCTATCTTACGTGCTGGCAGAAAAGCTGGCTCAGCAGATCCTGATGGGTAGATATGTCCCGGGCAGCATCTTACCGGGAGAAATGGAACTCGGTGAACAGTTTGGCGTTAGCCGCACTGCCGTTCGCGAAGCGGTAAAAACATTAACAGCAAAAGGAATGGTGCTGCCACGTCCCCGAATTGGTACGCGCGTAATGCCTCAGGCTAACTGGAATTTCCTCGATCAGGAACTCCTCTGCTGGTGGATGACCGAAGACAACTTCCATCAGGTTATCGACCACTTCCTGGTGATGCGCAGTAGCCTTGAACCTCAGGCATGCCTGCTTGCTGCCACGCTTGGCACTGCAGAACAGAAAGCGCAGCTCAACACCTTGATGGAAGAGATGGTGTTACTGAAAAAGCATTTCAACCGCGAACGCTGGATTGAGGTCGATATGGCCTGGCATGAGCACATCTATATGATGAGCGCCAATCCATTCCTTACCTCCTTTGCCTCTCTGTTCCATTCGGTGTACCACACTTACTTTACCTCTATTACTTATGATGAAGTGGTGAAGCTGGATCAGCACCAGGCGATTGTGGATGCTATCCAGGATAGCGACGGGCAGCGCGCCTTGAGTGCGTGCCAGGCATTGTTGGCCGCGCCTACCCACCAGCAGGTAACGCAATGACCAAAAAAAATGCGCACAGCATGGCCGGATTGCCATGGATTGCAGCAATGGCGTTTTTTATGCAGGCACTGGATGCCACTATCCTGAATACCGCACTCCCCGCCATTGCGCAAAGCCTAAACCGCTCCCCGCTGGCGATGCAGTCCGCTATCATCAGTTATACCCTCACGGTGGCGATGCTAATCCCCGTCAGCGGCTGGCTGGCCGATCGCTTCGGTACGCGTAGAATATTTATGCTGGCGGTAACGCTTTTCACGCTTGGCTCATTGGCCTGTGCACTTTCTGCATCATTAACGGAGCTGGTCGCCTTCCGTGTACTTCAGGGGATCGGCGGGGCGATGATGATGCCCGTGGCGCGCCTGGCATTATTGCGAGCCTATCCTCGAAGCGAACTGCTCCCGGTCCTGAACTTCGTCACCATGCCAGGCCTGGTCGGCCCGATTCTTGGCCCGGTACTCGGCGGGGTGTTTGTAACCTGGGCCAGCTGGCACTGGATTTTCCTGATCAATATTCCCATTGGCATAGCGGGGCTAGTTTACGCCCGTAAATATATGCCGAACTTCACCACGCCACGGCGCCGTTTCGACATGGGCGGTTTTTTGCTGTTTGGCCTGAGCCTGGTGCTGTTCTCCAGTGGTATGGAGTTATTCGGCGAGAAAATCGTGGCGACGTGGTTCGCGCTGTGCGTCATCTTTGGCGGTATTTTACTGTTCCTTCTCTATATACGTCATGCGCGCCGCCATCCGACTCCGCTTATTTCTCTGTCCCTGTTTAATACTCGCACCTTCTCGGTCGGCGTGGCGGGCAATATCGCTTCGCGTCTGGGCACCGGCTGTGTCCCTTTCCTGATGCCGTTGATGCTGCAGGTAGGTTTCGGTTACCCGGCGTTGATTGCAGGCTGCTTGATGGCGCCCACGGCAATGGGCTCGATTCTGGCAAAATCGACGGTCACACAGGTCTTACGCTGGTTTGGCTATAGAAAGACGCTGGTTGGCGTGACGGTCTTTATTGGGCTGATGATTGCCCAGTTCTCCCTGCAATCCGCCGCATTACCCGTCTGGATGCTTATTCTGCCGCTGTTTGTGCTGGGCATGGCAATGTCGACGCAGTTCACTTCCATGAATACCATCACTCTTGCGGACCTTACCGATGAAAATGCCAGTAGCGGCAACAGCGTGCTGGCGGTCACTCAACAGTTGTCGATAAGCCTGGGCGTTGCCGTGAGTGCGGCGGTGCTGCGGTTTTATGAAGGATTCGACGGCACAAATACCGTTGAGCAGTTTCACTATACCTTTATGACGATGGGCGCACTCACCGTGGTTTCGGCCCTGGTCTTTATGCTGTTAAAACCAAAAGATGGCCAAAACCTGATCAAGGAGCGCCATAAAGCAAAGGCTAAACCGACCCCCGCTCCATCAAAACAGGAGTAAGTTGCAGACGTTGCTGTTGCAGCGTGGGCTGCGCCATACGGTGGATCAGTACATCGATGGCCAGCTCACCCAACTCATCTTTCGGCTGATGGACAGTCGTAAGCGGCGGCGTCATGTAGCGCGCCAGTTCGATATCATCATAGCCAATCACCGCCATATCCTCAGGAACGCGCAGTCCAGCCTGATATAACGCCTGATAAGCTCCAAATGCCATCGCATCGTTACCAATAAATACCGCCTGCGGACGCGGCTCTTGCGCCAGCAACGTCTGCATCGCCTCGAAGCCGCCGCTAAATTCAAAATCGCCAGTAACACGATAGTTATCCGGAGCAGCGATCCCGGACCGGGCCATCGCACTGAGATAGCCTTCCAGGCGCAGACGCGCAGGTGTTTTATCCAACGGCCCGGTAATACAGGCGATGCGGGTATGGCCTTTATCAATCAGATGCTGAGTGGCCATATCACCCCCCAGCAGGGAGTTATCCTGAATCAGATCGCTGGTACCATCAAATGGCGCCCAGTCCATCATTACCGTAGGAATAGAGGGATAGCGCTGGATAATCTCTTTCGACGGCTGGTGCGTTTCAGTACACAACAACAGCAATCCGTCGACGCGCTTTTGCATCAGCGTTTCCAGGTTGCGATTCATCCGTTGCTCATCGCCTTCGGTGTTACACAACACCAGGCTATAACCACGCTCGAAGCAGCTGCGCTCAACCCCGCGTACCAGTTCAGAATAAAAAGGGTTGGTACTGGCCGTAATCAGCATGCCGATGGTGCGCGTCTGGTTGAGCTTGAGACTGCGCGCCAGCGCAGACGGCGCATAGTTGAGATCTTTAACTGCGGCTTCGACTTTTCCCCGAATCGCCTCGCTGACGAAGCGATCGTTATTGATGACGTGAGAGACGGTCGAAGTAGAAACACCCGCCATACGGGCGACATCTTTCATGGTGGCCAAGCGTTACCCCTGCTGACTTAGGAATTCATCTATCTCTTTACGCCATGGAACGGAAGGCTGAGCCCCTTTACGCGTAACCGCAATCGCGGCGGCGGCATGGGCAAAACGAATGGCGTTATCTATGCTTTCGCCTTCCAGCAATGCTGTCGCCAGCGCACCGTTGAAGGTATCCCCTGCTGCGATAGTATCAATCGCCTTAACTTTAAAGCCCGGCACGCGACGGCCATCACCTTTTACGCTAATCCAGACGCCACGGCTGCCGAGGGTGATAATCACGGTGTCGATGCCTTTTTCATGCAGCGCTTTTGCCGCACGGGCCGCATCGTCGTCATTTTCAACGCGGATGCCCGTCAGTTTTTCAGCTTCGGTTTCGTTTGGCGTAATGATATCCACCAGCGCCAGCAGCTCGTCTGATAATACACGGGCAGGCGCCGGATTAAGAACGACAGAGGTATGATTTTCATGGGCAATTTTCGCGGCAGCCAGCACGCTTTCCACCGGGGATTCCAGCTGCATCAGCAGTGCTTGCGCGTTCGCTATGATGTCGCGCTGCGCTTCAACCCGCTCAGTCGTCAACGCTGCGTTAGCGCCAGCGTGAATACCGATCACATTCTCACCTTCCGCATTGACGAAAATCAGCGCCACGCCGGTAGATTCGCCCGCCACCACGCTCACCGGGACAATATCGATATTATCGCAGGCCAGCTGTTTGCGTACACGCTCACCGGTATCGTCATCACCCGTACAGGCGATAAATGCGATTTTCGCCCCGCTGCGTCCCGCAGCAACGGCCTGGTTTGCGCCCTTACCGCCGAACGCCACCTGGTATTGATTGCCAGTGACGGTTTCGCCCGGTGCGGGGAATGAGTCAAGGTTGAGAATGTGATCGGCATTGATACTGCCAAGGACGACGAGGTTGCCTGCGGTTTTCATGTATGAGGTGTCCATCTGAGAGCGCCACCGGTGTTACCCGGTGGCGTATGCCACACTTTTCTTTTTTTAAGTGTCCCTCAGGCAGCCTGCGACTGCCTGAATCGCCTTTTACTGCTTGATGACCAGTTTCAGGTCTACCGGATATTTAGCCTGAACTTTCTGGCCTTTCAGCACTTTATCCGCAGTCTGTACGCCAGTCGCGCCAATCTGCTCGGGCAACTGAGCGATGGTCGCAGCCAGTTTGCCATCATTTACCGCTTTTTCACCATCTGGCGTACCGTCAAATCCGACAACCATCACATCAGATTTACCTGCAGTCTGCAGGGCACGCAGCGCGCCCAGCGCCATTTCGTCGTTCTGGGCGAATACCGCCTGGACGTCCGGGTGTGCGGTGAGCAGGTTCTGCATCACGTTCAGGCCTTTAGTACGGTCGAAATCTGCCGGCTGGCTGGCCAGTACGTTAAATTTATGCGCAGCAACCGCCTGCTGGAAGCCTTCACCACGTTCACGGGCAGCGGAAGTCCCGGCAATGCCCTGCAGTTCGATAACTTTCGCGCCTTCACCCGCTTTCTTAGCGATATAGTCACCGGCAATTTTACCGCCCAGCACGTTATCAGACGCAATATGACTCACAACCTCGCCTTTCGTTGCCTGACGATCCAGGGTTATCACCGGAATTTTCGCCTGATTTGCCATCTTAACGGCATTACCCACTGCGTCTGAATCGGTTGGGTTGATCAGCAGGATTTTGGTGCCACGAACGGTTAAGTCCTGAACGTTAGCCAGCTCTTTAGCCGGGTTATTCTGTGAGTCCAGAACCACCAGGTTATAGCCCAGTTTGTCCGCTTCTTTCTGCGCGCCATCCTTCAGGGAGACGAAGAACGGGTTGTTCAGCGTAGAGACCACCAACGCGATGGTGTCTTTAGCCATTGCGTTAGCACTCACGGTTGCGCTCAGCGCGACAGCAGAGACCAGGGTAGCCAGTTTTTTCATGTTCATATCTAAGATGTCCTGTAGTGTCGTCAGTTACTGTTTTTTGTTGTCTACCAGTACCGCCAGCAAAATCACCACTGCCTTAACGATCATCTGGTAATAGGAGGAAACACCTAATAAATTCAAACCATTATTCAGGAAACCGAGGATTAATGCGCCGATCAACGTCCCAACAATGCGACCCTTACCGCCCGCAAGACTCGTCCCCCCCAGCACCACCGCCGCAATGGCATCCAGCTCATACCCCGTACCCGCTGTCGGCTGCGCAGAAGAGAGGCGCGCCACTTCGATGATCCCCGCCAGGGACGCCAGCAGACCGCACAGGGAGTAAACGATAATTTTGACTTTATTAACGCTGATCCCCGAGAGTCGTGTAGCCGCTTCGTTACCGCCCAGCGCATAAATATAACGGCCAAGACGAGTGTGATGCAGCATGTACCAGGCCGCCAGGAAGACGATAGCCATGATCCAGACCGGCGTCGGGATCCCCAGCGGGCGACCAATACCGAACCAGCCAAACAGATCGGCGTTATCGGTAAAGCCGGTGTTGACAGGGCTACCGTTGGTGTAAACCATGGTCACACCACGCAGGAGCAGCATCATCACCAGCGTAGCGATAAACGCCTGAACGCGCCCTTTAGCCACAATGACCCCGGTAACGGCGCCAATCGCTGCGCCAGCCGCCAGTGCAGCGGCAACCGCCACCAGCGCATTCACCTCAATCCCTACAATTGAAGCGGCTATCGCACCGGTGAGCGCCAGCAGGGAACCGACGGACAGATCGATCCCCGACGTCAAAATCACCAGCGTCATCCCCACCGCCATAATGGCGTTCACGGAAGTTTGCTGAAGAATGTTAAACAGGTTGTTAACGGTAAAAAAGTTCGGGCTCATGGTGGACACGATCGCGATCAGCACCAGCAGGGCAATCAGCGATTTTTGTTCCAGCAGCCATGCCCTGGTGAAATAACGGCGACCAGAAACAGCCTGGGTAGTCATCTTCTTACTCCTGATTCACGCGATTAAGCTTGCCTACAGCGGCAGCCATCAGAACTTCCTGGGTGGCCTGCTCGCGAGTGAATTCACCGCCGAGATGCCCTTCATGCATGACGATAATACGATCGCTCATGCCTAGTACTTCTGGCATCTCGGAAGAGACCAGAATAATGCTCAGCCCGTCGGCCTTAAACTGGTTAATCAGCTGATAAATCTCTTTCTTCGCGCCGACGTCTACGCCGCGCGTGGGTTCATCAAGGATCAACACTTTCGGACGCGTCATTAAACCGCGAGCTATAGCCACTTTCTGCTGATTACCACCGGACAACAGGCCAATCGCCTGCTCCATCGACGGCGTCTTGACGTTAAAGAGACGGATAAAATCGCTGACCGCCTGCTGTTCATCTTTGTGCTTCAGGCTCCCGCCGCTGTGGCTGAAATAGCGCAGCGCGGTAAGCGACATATTCTCTTTTACCGACATGCCCAGCACTAAGCCATCGCGTTTGCGATCTTCAGAGATATAGACGATGCCATTTGCCAGGCCATCCTGCGGAGAGCGCGTAACCACTTCATGGCCGTCGAGCGTGACGTAGCCGCTGGTACGCACCAGTGCGCCATAGAGCACTTTCATCAGTTCGGTACGGCCAGCACCCATCAGGCCCGCTACGCCGAGGATTTCTCCCTGGCGCAGGGTAAAGCTCACGTCGTTCACGCCCGGACCGCAGAGGTTATTCACCTTCAGGCGGATCTCACCGGGTGCTTTATCCAGATGCGGATACTGATCTTCGAGCTTACGCCCCACCATCATTTCTATCAGCGAATCTTCGGTCAGCGTAACCACTTCACGTTCGGCAATAAACTGCCCGTCGCGGAAGACGGTTACGTCGTCGCAGATTTCAAAAATCTCTTTCATGCGGTGAGAAATATAGACAATCCCGCGCCCCTGCGATTTCAACTCGCGGATGACGCGGAACAGGGATTCGGTTTCAGTATCGGTCAGGGCGTCGGTCGGTTCATCCATAATGATGACCTTTGACTCAAAGCTCAGCACCTTCGCGATTTCCACCATCTGCTGATCGCCAATGGAGAGGTCGCCCACCAGGCGGTCGCTCTTAAAGCGCAGGTTCAGCTTAGCCAGCAGCTTGTCTGCTTCGGCATACATGGTTTTCCAGTCGATTTTGCCAAAGCGATTGACGAACTCACGCCCGAGGAAAATGTTCTCCGCAATCGTCAGCTGCGGGATCAGGTTCAGCTCCTGGTGGATAATGCCAATACCCGCCTCCTGAGAGGATTTTGGGCCACTGAAGGTAGTCTCTTTACCCAACCACACCAGTGAACCGGCATCACGTTGATAGATCCCGGTCAGCACTTTCATCATGGTGGATTTGCCGGCGCCGTTTTCACCCACTAGCGCCATGACGCGTCCGGCATAAACGTTCAGCGCCGCACCGCAGAGAGCTTTCACGCCCGGGAACGCTTTATCGATCCCTTTTAGTTGCAGTAATGCGTCCATGATGGCCTCAGAAGGTGACGCCAGCACAGAGAATGATATTCGCATACGGGGAACACTCCCCGCTGCGAATCACCGCCTGACTGTCTGCGGTTTGTTGTTTGAACTGCTCGTGTGTTGTGTAACGAATTTCGATGGTGTTTCCCTGGTGCTGTTGCAGTTGCTCAATATGACCGAGCAACGTTTCGTGGAGCTGCGGATTATGTTGTTTGATTTCCGTTGCGAGAATGACCGCCTCAATCTGCATCTCTGCCGTCACGACGTCCAGTACCTGCATAAACGAAGGAACGCCCTGCGTTAACGCCATATCAATACGGGTTGTGCTGTGCGGAACCGGTAAGCCTGCATCGCAAACCACCAGCGTATCAGTATGCCCAAGACGGGAAATAACCGATGAGATTTCTGAGTTGAGTACCGTGCCTTTCTTCATTATTTTTGCTCCACTAGCGAAACGTTTCGCTGGCATCAGTTTTATCTCAAGAGTGTTCAGAAAACCATCATGACGTAACAGATTTGTGATCAACGTCGAAACGTTTCGCTAAGTGAAATGAGGCAAGAAAATGCACTTTATGCCCCCTCTCCCGGCGGGAGAGGGGGATGGGGGCATCAGCCCGTAGAGGAGATTAAATCTCGACCTGCGTTCCCAGTTCAATCACGCGGTTAGGCGGGATCTCAAACTGATCGGGCGCGCGCAGGGCATTACGTTGCAGAATAAGATACAGCTTGCCGCGCAAACGCAGGTACCACGGACGCTTGCCGATAATCAGCGACTCATGGGACATAAAGAACGAGGTTTCCATCATCCGGCAGCTTAAGCCTTCCAGACCACAGCGGTGGAACACCTCTTCCACGTTAGGCGTTTCGCGCCAGCCATAGCTTGCTACCACGCGCCAGAAGGTCGGCGACAATTGCTCTATCTGCACGCGACGCACGTTATGCACATACGGCGCATCTTCAGTACGCAGGGTAAGCAGAATAACGCGCTCGTGCAGTACCTTGTTGTGCTTAAGGTTATGCATCAGCGCAAACGGGATCACCTTCAGCGCGCGTGACATATACACCGCGGTCCCTGGCACACGTACCGGCGGAGATTTCTCCAGCGAAGCAATCATCGCCTCCAGGGAGTTACCGTGCTCATGCATACGACGCAGCAGGCGGAAGCGCTCGCTTTTCCACGTTGTCATCACAATGAACATGACCAGGCCCAGCGTCAGCGGCAGCCAGCCACCGGAGACAATTTTGTCGAGGTTAGCAGAGAACAACGGAATGTCGATGCACAGGAAACCCACCAGAATCATCCCCACGAGGAACTTATTCCAGTGCCAGTTACGGTACGCCACCGTGGTGGAGAGAATTGAGGTCAACACCATCGTACCGGTCACAGCGATACCGTATGCCGCGGCCAGATTGCTGGAGTGTTCGAAGCTGACGATAACAATAACGACCGCAACATAGAGCAGCCAGTTAATGAAAGGAATGTAGATCTGTCCTGACTCCATCTCTGACGTATGGATGATGCGCATTGGCGAGAGGTAGCCAAGACGTACCGCCTGGCGCGTCAACGAGAATACCCCCGAAATCACCGCCTGGGAGGCAATTACCGTCGCCAGGGTAGCGAGGATCAGCATAGGCACCAGCGCCCAATCCGGCGCCAGCAGGAAGAACGGGTTCTTAATGGCTTCTGGATGTTTGAGAAGTAACGCGCCCTGGCCGAAGTAGTTCAGCACCAGCGACGGCAGCACGACGGTAAACCATGCCACGCGAATAGGCAGCTTCCCGAAGTGCCCCATATCCGCATACAGCGCTTCAACACCGGTAATAGAGAGCACCACCGCACCGAGCGCGACGAAAGAAACCACTTTATATTCAAGGAAGAAACGCACCGCCCAGTACGGATTCAGGGCGTGCAGCACGTCAGGGTTAGCAATGATGCTGCGTAAACCGAGAGCGGCGAGGATCAGGAACCAGGCCAGCATAATCGGCGCAAACAGTTTCCCCACCAGCCCAGTACCGTGCTTCTGGATAACAAACAGCAGCGTCAGAACAATAATGGCCAGCGGCACAACCCAGGTATCAAGATGTGGTGCGATAATCTCAAGCCCCTCTATCGCAGAGAGCACCGAGATAGCGGGCGTAATAACCACTTCCCCATAAAAGAAACTGCCACCAATCAGGCCAATGATGACCAAAAATGACGTCATTCTGGCGGACGTATTGCGCCCGGCAAGGGACATGAGGGTCAGGATCCCGCCTTCTCCCGCGTTATCTGCCCGCATGACGAAGGAGAGATATTTAACAGAAACTACCAGGATCAACAGCCAGAAGATCAGCGACAAGAAGCCAAAAACGGCTTCACGCTCTACACCAAATCCAAACTGACCGGACAAACATTCACGAAGCGTATAAAGCGGGCTGGTGCCGATATCACCGTAGACAACCCCGATAGCCGCAAGCGTTATAGCGGGTAATGATTGCTTTTTATCAGTGCTCATAGACTAGTCTTTTCGTTTATATAACAAATGTGTGCTTAGTCCCTTGGCCCACAAAAAGCGCACAGTATGCACGATTCAATGCAAAATCGTACCCCTAATTGCAACCGCTTTAATGTAGCGCAAAGAAAATAGCGCCGCACTTCAGTCTATTACCAGCCCTCACTGAAACGTCTATACTCGCTTCAATTGGCCGCTACGACGCCGAAAGGATGCAAAACTATTATGGCTCACTCACATTTATTAGCAGAAAGAATTTCCCGCCTTAGCAGCGCGCTGGAAAAAGGCCTCTACGAGCGAAGCCACGCCATTCGTCTCTGTTTACTGGCGGCGCTGAGCGGTGAAAGCGTGTTTCTGCTTGGCCCACCGGGTATTGCGAAAAGCCTGATTGCCCGCAGGCTGAAGTTTGCTTTCCAGAAGGCGCGCGCCTTCGAATATCTGATGACCCGTTTCTCCACGCCCGAAGAGGTGTTCGGCCCGCTCTCAATTCAGGCCCTAAAAGATGAAGGGCGCTATGAGCGATTAACGGCAGGATATCTTCCGGAAGCGGAGATTGTTTTTCTTGATGAGATTTGGAAAGCCGGCCCGGCCATTCTGAACACGCTGCTTACCGCAATCAACGAACGTCGGTTCCGTAACGGCGCCAGTGAAGAGAGAATCCCCATGCGCCTGCTGGTGGCCGCGTCAAACGAACTGCCTGAAGCCGACAGTAGTCTGGAAGCGTTGTACGACCGCATGTTGATTCGCCTGTGGCTGGATAAAGTGCAGGATAAATCAAACTTCCGCGCCATGCTGGTAAGCCAGCAGGATGAAAATGAAAACCCGGTCTCCGCCTCGCTGCAGGTGACGGATGAGGAGTACAACCAGTGGCAACAGGACATCAATAAAATCACATTGCCTGACGCGGTTTTCGAACTGATTTTCATGCTGCGTCAACAGCTTGATGTACTGCCTTCAGCGCCCTATGTCTCTGACCGGCGTTGGAAAAAGGCGATCCGCCTGCTGCAGGCCAGCGCCCTGTTCAGCGGCCGTGATGCCGTTGCGCCCATCGATCTTATCCTGCTGAAAGATTGCCTCTGGCATGACGCCGAAGGCATGAATATGCTGCAGCAACAGCTGGATATATTGATGACCGGGCACGCCTGGGGCCAACAGTCGATGCTTAACCAGCTTGGGGCGATTGCCCAACGGCGCATTCAACTGCAGCAGCAGCAAAGTGATAAAACGGCGCTGAAGGTTAACCGTCTGGGCGGTATGTTTGCCCGCAAGCCGCACTATGAGTTGCCGTCCGGGCTGAACAGCCCAACCCTTACGCTTCTGCTTCAGCAGCCGCTCAAACTGCACGATATGCAGGTGGTCCACATTACGATTGAGCATGAGGCGCTGGCCCAGTGGCTTGATAAGAGCGGTGAGATCCGCGGCAAGTTCAACGGCATCGGTTTTGCTCAGCCGCTAAATATGGAAGTCGATAGCAGTCTGCATCTGGTGATCCGCGATGTCAGCCTGCAGGGATCCCGTCTTGCTCTGCCGGGAGCGGCTACTGACAGCGTGCCGGAAGAGATTAAGCAGCAGCTTGAAGCGCTGGATACCGAATGGCATCAGCAACACACGCGCTTCAGCGACCAGCAAAAATGTCTCTTTATTCACAGCGACTGGTTAGGCCGCATCGAAGCCAGCCTGCAGGATGTGAGCGCGCAGATTAAACAGGCTCGTCAATGCTAACGCTGGACACGCTCAACGTGATGCTGGCGGTTAGCGAAGAGGGATTGATTGAAGAGGTGGTTATTACTCTTCTCGCCTCACCACAGCTGGCGGCTTTCTTTGAAAAATTCCCGAAGCTCAAAAAAGCGATGACGGACGATCTGCCGCGCTGGCGGGAAAACTTGCGGCAACGGTTTAAAGAGACCGGGGTGCCGCCTGAATTGACCGAGGAAGTTGCCGGTTATCAGCAGTGCCAGCGGCTCTCCACACCACAGTTTATCGTTCAGCTTCCACGAACGCTGGCGCTACTCGATAAGGTGCACTCGCCGTTTGCCAGCCAGGCGCGAGCGTTGGTCACGGAGCACGCCCCCTTTACCCCGGCCCTGCACACCCTCTTTTTGCAGCGCTGGCGGCTAAGTCTTGTGGTTCAGGCCACGTCACTCAACCAGCAGTTGCTGGAGGAAGAACGTGAACAACTGCTCAGTGAAGTTCAGAAGCGTATGACCTTAAGCGGCCAACTGGAGCAGGTGCTGGTTGAAAATGAAAATGCAGCCGGGCGGCTCTGGGATATGAGCGCCGGGCAGTTACGGCGCGGCGACTACCAGCTTATCGTCAGGTATGGCGACTTTCTGGCGCAGCAGCCGGAACTCATGAAGCTTGCGGAACAACTTGGCCGCTCCCGGGAGGCGAAATCGGTGCCAAAGAAAGATGCGCCAATGGAAACCTTCCGCACCCTGGTCCGTGAACCGGCAACCGTGCCGGAGCAGGTCGATGGGCTGCAGCAAAGTGATGACATTTTGCGCCTGTTACCTACCGAACTCAGCACGCTGGGGATGACCGAACTGGAGTATGAATTTTACCGTCGGCTGGTGGAGAAGCAGCTCCTTACCTACCGGCTTCAGGGCGAATCCTGGCGCGAAAAGCTAAGCCAGCGCCCGGTTATCCATCAGGATTTTGATGAACAACCGCGTGGGCCTTTTATTGTGTGCGTCGATACCTCTGGTTCGATGGGCAGTTTTAACGAGCAGTGTGCGAAAGCGTTCTGCCTGGCCCTGATGCGCGTGGCGCTCGCCGACCGACGCCGCTGCTTTGTTATGCTCTTTTCCAGCGAAGTGGTGAGTTATGAGCTAACGAACCAGAAGGGTCTGGAGCAGGCAATTCGCTTTTTGAGCCAGCGTTTTCGCGGCGGTACCGATCTGGCCAGTTGTTTTCGCAGCATCATAGAACGCATGCAGGGCGGTGAATGGTACGATGCTGACACGGTGGTCATTTCCGATTTCATTGCCCAGCGGCTACCGGATGATGTGGTCAACAAAGTGAAGGAACTACAGAGGGTGCACCAGCATCGTTTTCACGCCGTGGCAATGTCAGCCCATGGAAAACCCGGCATCATGCGCATTTTCGATCATATCTGGCGCTTTGATACCGGGTTACGTAGCCGCCTGCTCAGGCGCTGGCAGCGTTAATTACAGAAGAGAATCCACGCTTTCACGGACCTGCTGCGGCCAGACGCCACACTGCACCTGACCAATATGAGAGAACTGCAGCAGCAGCATGGTCAGACGGGACTGGCCAATTCCGCCGCCAATAGTTTGTGGCATTTCTCCGCGCAGCAGCGCCTGATGCCATTCAAGCTGAAGACGATCTTCATCACCGGTTATCGCCAACTGGCGTTTTAGCGCATCGGCATCCACGCGGATCCCCATGGAAGAAAGCTCGAACGCATCTTCCAGCACCGGGTTCCAGACGAGGATATCACCGTTCAGACCGGCAAACTCTTCTTCACCCGTGGTGCTCCAGTCATCATAATCCGGCGCACGCACATCATGGCGTTTTCCGTCCGATAGTTTGCCGCCGATCCCTATCAGGAACACGGCGCCCAGCTCTTTGGCTATCGCACGTTCACGGCCTTTAGCATCCAGATCCGGGAAGCGGCTGAGTAGCGTCTGGCTGTGGACAAAGTGGATCGATTCCGGCAGGAATGGCGTCAGACCAAACGCTTTACTCACTGCCGCTTCGGTCGCTTTGATCCCGGCGTAGATGGCCTCAACGGTCGATTTCAGCGTGCCTGTGTGGCGTTCTCCATCACCCATTACCCGTTCCCAGTCCCACTGGTCAACATAGACAGAGTGAATAGCGCTAAGGCGATCTTCATCGGGGCGAAGGGCTTTCATGTGCGTGTAAAGCCCTTCGCCCGCGCTGAAGTCGTGCAGTCCCAGAGTTTGACGCTTCCACTTTGCCAGGGAGTGAACCACTTCGAACCGGGCGTCTGGCAGTGTTTTCACCTTAACCTGTACCGCTTTTTCGCACCCGGACAAGTTATCCTGCGTCCCATCGCCCACGCGGCTGAGAATTGGCGCCTGAACTTCAATCAGACCAAGCTTTTCTTCCAGCTGGCGGGAAAAATGGGATTTAACGAAACTGATCTGGCGTTGTTTTGCGATATAAGCGGTTTTCATTTTTTATACTCCTGCGTTCTGTTGGTATTGATTAAGCAACAAAAAGGGCACTCATTTCAATAATCAAACAACAAAAAGCCGCCTTCGATTTTAATTCATTAAAATAAGCCGCTAAAATAGAGATATTGAATAATCAAGATAAGAAAAACCTATGGAAAATTATCAGATCGACAATCTCGACCGCAGCATCCTGGAGGCGCTAATGGCCAATGCACGTACCGCCTACGCCGAACTGGCGAAACAATTTGCCGTCAGCCCGGGGACTATTCACGTCCGCGTAGAGAAAATGAAACAGGCGGGGATCATTACTGGTGCGCGTATAGACGTTAGCCCTAAACATCTGGGTTATGACGTATGCTGCTTTATTGGCATTATTCTCAAAAGTGCAAAAGATTATCCCTCTGCCCTCGCCAGGCTGAACGCCCTCGAAGAAGTGACCGAGGCGTATTACACCACCGGGCACTACAGCATCTTTATTAAAGTGATGTGTCGTTCCATTGATGCCCTTCAGCAGGTACTTATCAACAAGATCCAAACAATCGATGAAATTCAGTCCACCGAGACCCTGATCTCCCTGCAAAACCCGATCATGCGCACCATCCGCCCATGATCGGGCAATTTCATTCCCACATTTTCCACAGGTAGATCCCAGCTCGTTCACAGCGTACAATGTCCGCCTCTTTATCTGAGCGAGCGATCAATGGCGGACATTACTCTTATCAGTGGCAGCACCCTGGGCGGCGCAGAATATGTTGCGGAACATCTGGCTGAAAAGCTGGAAGATGCGGGCTTTTCCACCGAAACCCTGCATGGACCGTTGCTTGAAGACCTCCCGACTGCAGGGATCTGGCTACTGATCTCCTCCACGCACGGCGCGGGCGATGTTCCGGACAACCTGCAACCCTTATATGAAGATCTGCTGGAACAACAGCCTGACCTGACAAACGTCCGTTTCGGCGCGGTGGGTATCGGTAGCCGTGAATATGACACTTTCTGTGGTGCAATAGAGAAAATCGAAGCTGCTGTCACCTCATGTGGAGCAAAACAGGTGGGTGAGACGCTGAAGATCAACATCCTCGATCACGATATTCCGGAAGATCCAGCCGAGATCTGGCTGGGTGAATGGAAAAAATTACTCTAATTAGGTTAAAGATTACGCAAACAGATGTGGATAACTCTGGTTAAAAGCTCGTATTAACCCGTAGTTATCCCATTAATAACCCTGAATCTGTTTTTGGCCTGTGTATAAAGTACCTCTTTGATCCCAGCTTATACTGTCCAGGATCACCGATCACTAACAGCAAACGATCCTTTCTAAAGGCATGATCTTCTTTATAAGATCGGGCTTATCCACAGAAGTCTGCGATCCTAATAAGAGATCACAATAGAACAGATCTCTAAATAAAAAGATCTTCTTTTAATAACCCAGGATCCCGGTGCTTTCTCGAAAGACGAAAGTTGAGTAGAATCCACGGCCCGGGCATCAAACCATTTTTCATACCGCTTTACGCGAGGCAGACCACCATGTTTTATCAGGATCCTTTTGACGTCATCATCATTGGCGGGGGTCATGCAGGCACTGAGGCCGCAATGGCCGCGGCGCGGATGGGTCAGCAGACCCTGCTTTTGACACACAATATCGACACGCTGGGACAAATGTCCTGTAATCCGGCGATTGGCGGCATTGGGAAAGGACACCTGGTAAAAGAAGTGGATGCACTTGGCGGCCTGATGGCGAAAGCGATCGATCGGGCAGGGATCCAGTTTAGGATACTAAACGCCAGTAAAGGCCCTGCCGTCCGTGCAACCCGGGCACAGGCTGACCGTGTGCTTTACCGTCAGGCCGTGCGCACCGCGCTGGAGAACCAGCCAAACCTGATGATCTTCCAGCAGGCCGTTGACGATCTTATCGTTGAGAACGATCGCGTTGTCGGTGCAGTAACCCAGATGGGGCTGAAATTCCGGGCAAAAGCGGTTGTGCTGACCGTGGGGACATTCCTGGACGGTAAGATCCATATCGGTCTCGATAACTACAGCGGCGGCCGTGCTGGCGATCCGCCATCAATTTCACTCTCTCGCCGTCTGCGTGAACTGCCGCTGCGCGTTAACCGCCTGAAAACCGGAACCCCGCCGCGTATTGACGCGCGAACCATTGATTTCAGCGTACTGGCGCCGCAGCACGGTGATAACCCGCTGCCGGTGTTCTCGTTCATGGGCAATGCGGCACAGCATCCTCAGCAGGTACCGTGTTACATCACGTACACCAACGAAAAAACGCACGACGTAATCCGTAATAATCTCGATCGCAGCCCAATGTACGCTGGCGTGATCGAAGGGATCGGCCCACGTTACTGTCCGTCGATCGAAGACAAGGTGATGCGTTTTGCCGATCGAAACCAACACCAAATCTTCCTGGAGCCGGAAGGACTGACCTCTAACGAAATTTACCCGAACGGCATCTCCACCAGCCTGCCGTTCGATGTGCAGATGCAAATTGTGCGCTCAATGCAGGGCATGGAGAACGCGAAAATTGTGCGTCCGGGCTACGCTATTGAGTATGATTTCTTCGACCCACGTGACCTGAAGCCTACCCTTGAGAGTAAATTCATCCAGGGGCTGTTCTTCGCGGGCCAGATTAACGGCACCACCGGTTACGAAGAAGCTGCCGCTCAGGGCTTGCTTGCGGGTCTGAACGCCGCACGTTTCTCTGCCGAGAAAGAGGGCTGGGCGCCGGGTCGTTCTCAGGCCTATCTGGGCGTGCTGGTTGACGATCTCTGTACGCTGGGTACCAAAGAACCGTACCGTATGTTTACCTCTCGCGCGGAATATCGCCTGATGCTGCGCGAGGATAATGCCGACCTGCGTCTGACCGAAATGGGCCGTGAGCTGGGCCTGGTGGATGACGAACGCTGGGCGCGCTTCAACGAGAAGCTGGAATGCATCGAGCAGGAACGTCAGCGTCTGAAAACAACCTGGGTAAATCCGCAGGCAGAAACCGCAGCTGAAGTGAACGCTTACTTAACTGCGCCGCTCTCACGCGAAGCCAGTGGAGAAGATTTGCTGCGACGTCCTGAAGTCACCTATGCCAACCTGGTGACGCTAAGCCCATTCTCACCGGGCCTTGAAGACGCTGAAGCGGCTGAGCAGGTTGAAATTCAGGTGAAATACGAAGGGTATATCGCGCGTCAACAGGATGAAATCGACAAACAGCAGCGTAACGAAAACACGTTGTTGCCAGAAATGCTCGACTATCGCCAGGTGACGGGGCTCTCAAACGAAGTCATCGCCAAACTCAACGATCACAAACCTGTGTCGATCGGCCAGGCGTCGCGTATTTCCGGCGTCACGCCTGCCGCAATTTCGATTCTGCTGGTGTGGTTGAAAAAACAGGGCATGCTGCGCCGCAGCGCATAGCCCCTTGAAAATTGCCCGGTGGCGCTGCGCTTACCGGGCCTACAGCAATCCGCCAATAAGTATTTAAACAGGTACCCACCGTGCTCAATAAACTCTCTCGTCTGCTGGATCAGGCAGGTATTTCGCTCACCGATCACCAGAAAAGCCAGCTGGTGGCCTATGTCGATATGTTGAACAAATGGAATAAAGCGTACAACCTGACGTCGGTGCGCGACCCCAACGAGATGCTAATCCGTCATATTCTCGATAGCATCGTGGTTGCGCCCTATTTGCGTGGCGATCGCTTTATCGACGTCGGTACAGGCCCCGGTCTGCCGGGTATCCCGCTATCTATCGTGCGTCCTGAGTGTCATTTCACGCTGCTGGACAGCCTTGGCAAGCGCGTGCGCTTTTTACGCCAGGTGCAGCATGAACTAAAGCTTGAAAACATTACGCCTGTACAGAGCAGGGTAGAAGCGTTTCCATCTGAGCCGCCCTTCGACGGGGTTATCAGCCGTGCATTTGCTTCACTTAATGACATGGTCAGATGGTGTCAGCATTTGCCTGCAGAAAATGGCCGGTTTTTTGCCCTTAAAGGCCAAATTCCGGCGGATGAAATTGGCCAGCTTCCGGAGGGATTTGCAGTGGAGTCAATTGAGAAATTACAGATCCCTCAACTGGATGGGGAACGCCATCTGGTGATAATTAAGCCAAACAATTTTTAAAAATATAATAAAATTTGTGGAATTTGTGCTGTTCTTTATGTGTTAAAAGACAGCACAACGAAAAGGATTTGGCGGAGGTTAGTTTAACCTTGTCGTTACCAGGGTGTTTCTGTTGGTTAACTTTATCGGGATTGTTCACCGTGAGGATAATCAACAATGAAAATATCAGGCTGCTAAAAGTGGGCTGAGGCAACCAGAATGCAATGTTAAATATTTATTAAAAATGTCAATAAAAGGTTTTTATTGTATACAGGGCTGTTTTGAAAAAAGTTGCGATATTTTTTCTTTAATTTCAGAAAGATGAAATAGTACGATTTACGTCTTTGATAAATACAACCTTATCGTAAATGTGCATTTTGTGATCTCGTGCACGCTTTATCGTCAACGTTTTCGCGCTGTTTGCAGTTTTGACCGAAGGGTGGCGCTTTCAACAAAAGTTAAAAAATAGCGCTGGGGAAAAATATTTAAACATTTATTCACCTTTTCGCTACTTAATGTTTGAAATCACGGGGGCGCACCGTATAATTTGACCGCTTTTTGATGCTTGACTCAGAGCCTCAAAGGACGTTTTATACGACACGCGGCATACCTCGAAGGGAGCAGGAGTAAAAACGTGATGTCTGTGTCGCTCTTGAGTCGAAACGTTGCTCGTAAGCTTCTGTTCATTCAGTTTCTGGCTGTGATAGCAAGTGGACTGCTGTTTAGCCTCAAAGACCCCTTCTGGGGCATCTCCGCCGTATGCGGGGGTTTGGCGGTTGTTCTGCCAAACGTGTTGTTCATGATTTTTGCCTGGCGTCATCAGGTGCATACACCCGCCAAAGGCCGCGTGGCCTGGTCCTTCGCCCTCGGCGAAGTGTGTAAGGTGTTGCTGACCTTTGCTCTACTGGTGATGGCGCTGGCGGTATTGAAAGTGGTATTTATGCCGCTGATAGCGACGTGGGTTTTGGTGCTGGTGGTACAAGTTCTGGCTCCAGCTGTAATCAATAACAAAGGGTAAAAGGCATCATGGCTTCAGAAAATATGACGCCGCAGGATTACATAGGTCACCATCTGAATAACCTTCAGTTGGACCTGCGTACATTCTCGCTGGTGGATCCGCATAACCCCCCGGCCACCTTCTGGACGCTCAACATCGACTCCATGTTCTTCTCGGTGGTTTTGGGTCTTCTGTTCCTGGCCATGTTCCGCGGTGTTGCTAAACGAGCGACCAGCGGTGTTCCAGGGAAGTTCCAGACGTTCGTTGAGATGATCATCGGCTTCGTCCATGGCAGCGTGAAAGACATGTACCATGGTAAGAGCAAGTTGATTGCTCCATTGGCCCTGACCGTGTTCGTTTGGGTCTTCCTGATGAACATGATGGACCTGCTGCCTATCGACCTGCTGCCGTTTATCGGCGAGCACATCTTCGGTCTGCCTGCACTGCGTGTTGTACCGTCTGCGGACGTAAACATCACCCTGTCGATGGCGCTGGGCGTGTTTATCCTGATTCTTTTCTACAGCATCAAAATGAAAGGCGTAAGCGGCTTTGTGAAAGAGCTTACCTTGCAGCCGTTCAACCACTGGGCGTTTATTCCGATCAACCTGATCCTGGAAGGCGTTAGCCTGCTGTCCAAACCTGTTTCACTGGGTCTGCGACTGTTCGGCAACATGTATGCGGGTGAGCTGATTTTCATTCTGATCGCGGGTCTTCTGCCGTGGTGGTCACAGTGGATTCTTAATGTGCCATGGGCCATTTTCCACATCCTGATCATTACGCTGCAAGCCTTTATCTTCATGGTTCTGACGATCGTCTATCTGTCGATGGCGTCTGAAGAGCACTGATTTTTTATCAACACTACTACGTTTTAATTGAAACAAACTGGAGACTGTCATGGAAAACCTGAATATGGATCTGCTGTACATGGCTGCCGCTGTGATGATGGGTCTGGCGGCTATCGGTGCTGCGATCGGTATCGGCATCCTCGGAGGTAAATTCCTGGAAGGCGCAGCGCGTCAACCGGATCTGATTCCTCTGCTGCGTACTCAGTTCTTTATCGTTATGGGTCTGGTGGATGCAATCCCAATGATCGCTGTTGGTCTGGGTCTGTACGTGATGTTTGCTGTCGCGTAGTAGTTGTTTTAAAACCCTAAGCCACAGAAATTAAAGAGGTATTGTGCTGTGAACATGAACGCAACAATCCTCGGCCAGGCCATCGCGTTTATTATCTTTGTCTGGTTCTGCATGAAGTATGTATGGCCGCCTTTAATGGCTGCCATCGAAAAACGTCAGAAAGAAATTACTGACGGTCTGGCTTCCGCAGAACGCGCTAAGAAAGATTTGGACCTTGCACAGGCCAACGCGACAGACCAGCTGAAAAAAGCGAAAGCTGAAGCTCAGGTAATCATTGAACAGGCTAACAAACGCCGTTCTCAGATCCTGGATGAAGCCAAAGCTGAAGCAGAACAGGAACGTACTAAGATCGTGACACAAGCTCAGGCTGAAATTGATGCCGAGCGTAAACGTGCCCGTGAAGAACTGCGTAAGCAGGTTGCGATTCTGGCTGTTGCTGGCGCCGAGAAGATCATCGAACGTTCCGTGGATGTCGCTGCTAACAGCGACATCGTGGACAAACTTGTCGCTGAACTGTAAGGAGGGAGGGGCTGATGTCTGAATTTGTTACGGTAGCTCGCCCCTACGCCAAAGCAGCTTTTGACTTTGCTGTCGAACACCAAAATGTCGATCGCTGGCAGAACATGCTGGCGTTTGCCGCTGAGGTGACGAAAAACGAACAAATGGCCGAGTTGCTGTCTGGTGCATTAGCACCTGATACCCTCGCCGCGTCGTTTATCGCCGTGTGCGGAGAGCAACTGGATGCCAACGGTCAGAACCTGATTAAGGTTATGGCTGAAAATGGTCGTCTCCGTGTGCTCCCGGATGTTCTCGAGCAGTTTGAGCACTTACGTGCCCTCAGTGAAGCCACTGCAGAAGTCGATGTAACTTCTGCAACTGAACTGAGTGAAGAGCAGCTTGTGAAAATCACCGCCGCGATGGAAAAACGTCTGTCACGCAAAGTTAAGCTGAATTGCAAAATCGATAAGTCTGTAATGGCAGGCGTAATCATCCGCTCGGGTGATATGGTCATTGATGGCAGCGTACGCGGCCGTCTTGAACGCCTTGCAGACGTCTTGCAGTCTTAAGGGGACTGGAGCATGCAACTGAATTCCACCGAAATCAGCGAACTGATCAAGCAGCGCATTGCTCAGTTCAATGTTGTGAGCGAAGCTCACAACGAAGGTACTATTGTTTCTGTAAGTGACGGTGTTATCCGTATCCACGGCCTGGCCGATTGTATGCAGGGTGAGATGATTTCCCTGCCGGGTAACCGTTACGCTATCGCACTGAACCTGGAGCGCGACTCCGTAGGTGCAGTGGTGATGGGTCCATACGCTGACCTCGCCGAAGGCATGAAGGTTAAGTGTACTGGCCGTATTCTGGAAGTACCGGTTGGTCGTGGCCTGCTGGGTCGTGTCGTTAATACCCTGGGTGCGCCAATCGACGGTAAAGGTCCAGTTGAGCACGATGGCTTCTCCCCAATCGAAGTTATCGCACCGGGCGTTATCGACCGTCAGTCTGTTGATCAGCCTGTTCAGACGGGTTACAAGTCCGTTGATGCCATGATCCCAATCGGTCGTGGTCAGCGTGAACTGATCATCGGTGACCGTCAGACCGGTAAAACCGCGATGGCAATCGACGCCATCATCAACCAGCGTGACTCCGGCATCAAATGTGTGTACGTGGCTATTGGCCAGAAAGCGTCCACCATTTCTAACGTGGTTCGTAAACTGGAAGAGCACGGCGCACTGGCTAACACCATCGTTGTTGTGGCAACCGCCTCTGAATCCGCTGCACTGCAATACCTGGCGCCGTATGCCGGTTGCGCAATGGGCGAATACTTCCGTGACCGCGGTGAAGATGCGCTGATCGTATACGATGACCTGTCTAAACAGGCTGTTGCATATCGTCAGGTTTCCCTGCTGCTGCGTCGTCCACCAGGACGTGAAGCATTCCCGGGCGACGTATTCTACCTCCACTCTCGTCTGCTGGAGCGTGCTTCCCGCGTTAACGCGGAATACGTCGAGAATTTCACCAAAGGTGAAGTGAAGGGTAAAACGGGTTCTCTGACCGCTCTGCCGATCATTGAAACTCAGGCGGGTGACGTTTCTGCGTTCGTTCCGACCAACGTAATTTCCATTACCGACGGTCAGATCTTCCTGGAAACCAACCTGTTTAACTCCGGTATTCGTCCGGCGGTTAACCCAGGTATCTCCGTATCCCGTGTGGGTGGTGCTGCTCAGACCAAGATCATCAAGAAACTGTCCGGTGGTATCCGTACCGCTCTGGCTCAGTATCGTGAACTGGCCGCGTTCTCTCAGTTCGCCTCCGATCTGGACGAAGCAACCCGTAAACAGCTGAGCCACGGTCAGAAAGTGACCGAGCTGCTGAAGCAGAAACAGTACGCGCCAATGTCTGTTGCTCAGCAGGGCCTGGTGTTGTTCGCGGCTGAACGCGGTTACCTCGAAGATGTGGAACTGGCGAAAATCGGTAGCTTCGAAGCCGCTCTGCTGGCTTACGTCGACCGTGATCACGCTCCGCTGATGCAAGAGATCAACCAGACCGGTGGCTATAACGACGAAATCGAAGGCAAGCTGAAAGCTATCCTCGATTCCTTCAAAGCAACCCAGTCCTGGTAATCGTCCGACGGCTTGTCTTTGGGCAAGCCGTCTGGCATTGAGGAGAAGCTCATGGCCGGCGCAAAAGAGATACGTAGTAAGATCGCAAGCGTCCAGAACACGCAGAAGATCACTAAAGCGATGGAGATGGTCGCCGCTTCCAAAATGCGTAAATCGCAGGATCGCATGGCGTCCAGCCGTCCTTATGCAGAAACCATGCGCAAAGTGATTGGTCACCTTGCAAACGGTAATCTGGAATACAAGCACCCATACCTGGAAGAACGCGACGTTAAGCGCGTGGGCTACCTGGTGGTGTCGACCGACCGTGGTCTGTGTGGCGGCTTGAACATTAACTTGTTCAAAAAACTGCTGGCGGATATGAAAGCATGGTCCGAAAAAGGCGTTCAGTGCGATATCGCAATGATCGGCTCTAAGGGCGTCTCTTTCTTTAACTCCGTTGGCGGCAACATTGTCGCTCAGGTGACCGGTATGGGTGATAATCCATCCCTGTCCGAACTGATCGGTCCGGTTAAAGTGATGTTGCAGGCCTATGATGAAGGCCGTCTGGACAGACTGTACGTTGTCAGCAACAAATTTATTAACACCATGTCTCAGGTGCCAACGCTCACTCAGATGCTGCCTTTACCGGCATCAGAAGATGAAGAGCTTAAGCAAAAAGCCTGGGATTACCTGTATGAACCCGATCCGAAAGCGCTGCTGGATACCCTGCTGCGTCGTTACGTTGAATCACAGGTTTATCAGGGCGTGGTAGAAAACCTGGCCAGCGAGCAGGCCGCACGTATGGTGGCGATGAAAGCCGCGACCGACAATGGCGGCAGCCTGATTAAAGAGCTGCAGTTGGTATACAACAAAGCTCGTCAGGCCAGCATTACTCAGGAACTCACCGAGATCGTCGGTGGTGCATCCGCGGTATAACCAGGTTAATTCGTAGAGGATTCAAGATGGCTACTGGAAAAATTGTCCAGGTAATCGGCGCCGTGGTTGACGTCGAATTCCCTCAGGATGCCGTACCGCGCGTGTACGATGCTCTTGAGGTACAAAATGGTAACGAGAGCCTGGTGCTGGAAGTTCAGCAGCAGCTCGGTGGTGGTATTGTGCGTACCATCGCAATGGGTTCTTCTGACGGTCTGCGTCGTGGTCTGGAAGTTAAAGATCTTGAGCACCCGATCGAAGTCCCGGTAGGTAAAGCGACACTGGGTCGCATCATGAACGTATTGGGTCAACCCATCGACATGAAAGGCGACATCGGTGAAGAAGAGCGTTGGGCTATCCACCGCGCAGCACCTTCCTACGAAGAGCTGTCCAGCTCTCAGGAACTGCTGGAAACCGGTATCAAAGTAATCGACCTGATGTGTCCGTTTGCGAAGGGCGGTAAAGTCGGTCTGTTCGGTGGTGCGGGTGTAGGTAAAACCGTAAACATGATGGAGCTTATTCGTAACATCGCGATCGAACACTCCGGTTACTCCGTGTTTGCAGGTGTTGGTGAGCGTACTCGTGAGGGTAACGACTTCTACCACGAAATGACTGACTCCAACGTTCTGGATAAAGTTTCCCTGGTTTATGGCCAGATGAACGAGCCGCCAGGAAACCGTCTGCGCGTAGCGCTGACTGGCCTGACCATGGCTGAGAAGTTCCGTGACGAAGGCCGTGACGTTCTGCTGTTCGTTGATAACATCTATCGTTACACCCTGGCCGGTACTGAAGTTTCAGCACTGCTGGGTCGTATGCCTTCAGCGGTAGGTTATCAGCCTACGCTGGCGGAAGAGATGGGTGTACTTCAGGAACGTATCACTTCGACCAAAACCGGTTCTATCACCTCCGTTCAGGCAGTATACGTACCTGCGGATGACTTGACTGACCCCTCTCCTGCCACCACCTTTGCTCACTTAGATGCAACCGTGGTACTGAGCCGTCAGATCGCGTCTCTGGGTATCTACCCGGCCGTTGACCCGCTGGACTCCACCAGCCGTCAGCTGGATCCACTGGTCGTGGGTCAGGAACATTACGACACTGCGCGTGGCGTACAGTCCCTGCTGCAGCGTTACCAGGAACTGAAAGACATCATCGCTATCCTGGGTATGGATGAGTTGTCTGAAGAAGATAAACTGGTGGTAGCACGCGCGCGTAAGATCCAGCGCTTCCTGTCCCAGCCGTTCTTCGTTGCGGAAGTATTCACCGGTTCTCCGGGTAAATACGTCTCCCTGAAAGACACCATCCGTGGCTTTAAAGGCATCATGGAAGGCGAATACGATCACCTGCCAGAGCAGGCGTTCTACATGGTTGGTTCCATCGACGAAGCCGTGGAAAAAGCCAAAAAACTTTAACGCCTTAATCGGAGGGTGATATGGCAATGACTTACCACCTGGACGTCGTCAGCGCAGAGCAACAAATGTTCTCTGGTCTGGTCGAGAAAATCCAGGTAACGGGTAGTGAAGGTGAACTGGGTATTTTCCCGGGTCACGCGCCGCTGCTCACCGCCATTAAGCCTGGTATGATCCGCATCGTTAAACAGTTCGGTCATGAAGAGTTTATCTATCTGTCCGGCGGCATTCTTGAAGTGCAGCCTGGTAGTGTGACCGTTCTGGCTGATACTGCAATTCGCGGCCAGGATCTCGACGAAGCGCGAGCCCTGGAATCGAAGCGCAAAGCCGAAGAGCATATTAGTAGCTCTCATGGCGACGTGGATTACGCTCAGGCGTCTGCGGAGCTGGCCAAGGCGATCGCGAAACTGCGCGTTATCGAGTTGACCAAAAAAGCGATGTAACACCGGCTTGAAAAGCACAAAAGCCAGTCTGATCTCCAGGCTGGCTTTTTTATGCTTCCGATTTAGGAAAATCGAAACTGAAAAGCTGTTTTATTATTTTGTGATTTACATCACAAAAAAGTTGATCGGTTAAAAAATGAGGCGTAGACTTATTTTTGTGAAATATATCACAGAATAAATCTTAGTCAATCAGGAAGCCACCATGAAACTGGTCAATAAAATTATCGCTCTCTTCAGCAATATGAACGTCTCTTTCGGTACGTTTAACCACTGATCCGCTGAATGCCGAGTGGTGCCACGCTTACCGTTGTGTGATAAGCGAAGCGCCATCTGGCAACACATCTCCGCTGTTTTTTCCTTTCACGATAACATCATTCGTCTCATTAATCTTTCCCATCACTGCATCTTCATACATACCTGCTATGTACCGATTTATTACCGCTGTATATTTCCTGCGGGCGGACCTGCTCGTCGGCAGGGTTAGGATGTCCGGCAGAAATACGCCGGAGAAAATTTTTGAGTAAAATGAGCGATACTGGATATACAGCCCATTTTGCGAGTGGCTGATCCGGTTTTCTCAATCGTCCCCGACAGAACATGTTCCCGGTGGAACGGACGATAGTGAAAATTGAGTGTTAGAATGGCTGAAAATGCACCTCTGCGTACTGGAACCAGAGCTGAAGATCGGCCTTTCAATCCTGATACCCTGTCATTCATAATAAGCGGTATGCCCTGTATTTGATTAAATTTGGAAATAATCATGTGCTGAAATGCACCATTAGCATCTATTTTCGTGTCTAACATACAAGTGAACTTTGATTAGGAATCTTATTGAGAAATATAGGCGAAAAAGATGAATACAACTTATTATACACAAACACCCAATTTTTCCAGTTCTTCATCATCCGATGTAGACCCCCGCACCCGGTTGTTTAGTTTTAACTACACATTAGCTACCTTAAATGGAAACAATCGTATGGGGCCAGGACTGGCGCTGTCCATAAGCTATAACCCTTCTTCCCCCAATGATTACTGGGCATTGGGAAAAGGAATTGAGCTTAGTCTTACTGTCTACGATAAAAATAATGGCACCTTGAATTTAAGTACTGGCGAGGTTTATAAGATAAACGACACAGGGGCATCTCCTGTAATTTTACAACAAAAAATCCCTTCGATTATCTTCACTCGCACAGATGCATATAATTATTGTGTGGTAGATAAAAATGGAAATGTCACCCTCCTGAAAGATTTACTGCAGAACGGTGTATTGCATACTGTTCAACTTTTGTCGCCTCTTGGTTTCAGTCTGACCCTAAACTGGAAAAACGCTAACTCCGGCTACGTTCTTTCAACGGTGACCGATGATAATAACAAAACACTTTGTTCTTTGACGTATGATTCAGCTGTGACTACCTTTACGGCCTTCCCTGATACAACAGAACGCTATGACATTGCTATGTCGAAAACCAATGGCTGCATGACGTCATTTTACCATTCCGAAATGGGCTCAAAATCGTTATGGCAGCTGTTTTATAAAGATGTTGGGATGGGGAACGGGCTGCAGACTCTTTATAAGATACAGTCCCCTACGGGGCTGATAAAAGAAGTTATTTACAACTATGGCACGAATAGTGGCGTGATCCGTTTTCCTGAAAGTGCTGGTATTCCGCCGCTACCCGCAGTGACCCGACTGACTGTCTCCCCCGGGCAGGGTCAGCCCGATATGGTTACTGATTATTATGCCACGGTCGGTAATAATGATTCGGTGAGCGCCTTCCCTGACTATCTCGGATATGACTATAAACTCGGTAGCGGATGGTCTGCGCAAAGCGATTATCTTTACGGCGAATATGATCCGGATTATACATACCAGACCATAATTCACCAGGCTGCTTGTGATGGTCAAAACGAAATCATCAGTACATATACCTATAATAATTACCATCTGTTGATTTCTGTTGCCACCGTCCAGGGCGACGCCACACATACATTAACATCCAGATATTATCTTGACGATTACCCGTAAAAATCGTTTGACGAATTACCGTCACAATACCAGTTCCCTCAGATACAGGCCGAGTCCTGGACAAATAGTGAGAGGGGATGCTGGCAGGAAAATACCTGTTATGAATATGATATTAACGGCAACCTGACTAAACAGACCACGTTGTGTGATGATGCAGGTTTGCCGACGGACCAAAGTACTGTAATAACGACGGCCTATTATTCAGCTGGTGGTGAAAACGACAGCCCCGATAAATTAACTGGATGCCCAGAAGATCCATGGGGATTTACACACTGGGTGAAATATCAGCAAACGATACCGCCAGTTTTATATAGCTATAATGATGTCCCCACCAGAACGACTTTTCATCGTTATCAGTCCTTAAACACGCTTGATGGTTCGCCTGTAACAACAGCAATTTTTACCTGCACAGGAGACATTACAGAGTTCTGATCCAACGTCCTCCACAACATTAATGAATGAAATTTTCAGCTTTGACGATAATAAATCATCACCCACTTTTGGGCGTATTAATTGTCGGACTAATACGGTATTCGATGCTGACGGTCATGGCTATATGCAAACCGCGGTACCGGAATGGAAGATGGATGCTAACACCGTTACCTGCACCAACATGTTAACAACGCATGATGGGTTAACTCAATCGTCAACATTGTCTAAATCCAGCTATACCGGTCGAGTTATTTCAGTAATTGATAACCTGAAGAACGCTGAAAATTATTATTACGATACGCTGGGACGGCTAAATCTTATTTCACATAACTCCGGTACTGATTATGAATCTACTTCAACCCTGACTTATACATTATCTTTTTCTTCAGATTATGCTGTGAGCGAAATCTCGACCGTCATCAGGAATGAAACAACGGGTGTCATTAAAAAAATCTTCTTTGATGGTATGGGAAGACCCATCTCGACTCAACTGAATGGCGCTGATTTTAACCTGCCTGACACCCTGTTTGAAACCTCTTCTATTGTATACGATGCCTGGGGACGACTGTCTTCAAAAGACATCACCGATGTTTCATATGATGGAAAGGCATACACATATTATTCCTCTTCTGTGCATACTGAATATGATAACTGGGGACAACAAAAATCCGTGGTGAGCTCGGAGGGTAGCGCGCATATTAATTATATTGATCCGGTTAAAAGATATGAATTAAGCCAGGTAAAATCCACGGATGAATCATTAATTCTTGGCTCAACAAAAATCGAGTTTACTCCTCAGGGAACCCCATTCAGACAAACCGTCCGCGATAAAAATGATAATGACTATGCAGTGACAGATTATGAATATGATGGTTTGGGCCGGTTACGTAAGGTTATTGATCCCCTCAATCATGTTACATCATTGACCTATGATTTATTTAATCGGGTACAGGAAAAAATACTGCCTAATAATTCAGTAATTAGTTGGACCTATGTTCCATTTATTCCGGGGAATACCCCACAAACGATTTCCATGAATGGGACTGTCGTCGGTTCAAGGGAGATTGATGGTTTAGGCCGTTGTAAGGGTATGACTTGTGGTGGACGCTATGAGTCGGCACGGTTTACGGGTTCAGAAATGGCACCGTACAATACAACCGATGCTGCCAAAAATACGCTGAATTATACGTGGGTGCCGGAACTTAATAATGCGCCTGATACCATTATTGGGACAGATATCAATCAATCATTTAGCTATGATAAACCTACCGGTCATTTGTACTCTGCGAAAGAGCAGAACTCAAGAGACATTACTTTTTCGTGGTATGCTTCGGGGCTTACCGATGAACAGGTTTTTTCTGACAACACCTCTGCAGACGTTGATATTAAACAATCTTGGTCACTGAAAGGGCTTACGATGGGTTACCAGGACATTGCGGGTAACAATATTTTTCTGGGCTATGATCAATTTGGACGCTATCAGACGATATTAGATCCACTTGTATCATCCACGGTTCATTATGATTCAGTTGGACGTCTAATTAAGCAGGAATGTACTTCAGATTCCGATCAACTGATTACAGAACTCATTCTTGATGACTTTAGCCGTGAACACCAACGGACACTTTCAGCCTCGTCAGGTAGCAAGCTTGCAGTTACACAAACTTTCTATCCAAATAATCAACTCCATACCCGCACAACCACGCTGGGTGAGGAAATAGTAAGAGATGAAACATTCATTTATGATAGCTGCAATCGCCTGACTAATTACTCCTGTAATGGCAGCAATTTACCCGTTGATGCTTATAATAATGCCATTACTGCACTGGATTTCCTGCTTGATGATTTCAACAATATTACTCAGTGCAATACTACTTTAGCAGATGGTTCTCAGGATATTGCTATATATTACTTTGAAAATGCTCAGGATCCATGCCAGTTAACCTCGGTGACTCACTCATTGAGCACACTTTATCCACAAAGTATCGCGCTTACCTACGATGATAATGGGCGAATGAAGACCGATGAAGCGGGTCGTCGTTTAACTTATGATTCTGCTGGACGCCTTACCTCTATTTCCGGTTCCGATGGAAATAGCACTTATGGATACGATGCGTTAGATACACTGATAACGCAGTCTATTAATGGCAGTAATACCCGTTCCTTATATTACCTCGGAAGTAAGTTACTGACTGAAGTACATTCGGAACAAAAGCAGCAGTCTCGTTATATCCCAGGCGCCTTCGGTACTATAGCCCTAAGTGATGAACCTGCCCATTAAGTAATATCTTTTTCCAGCTCTTTTTTGAAGGGAGCTGGCTTCGTTAAGTATCACCGTATTTTATTATTGTATTTACTAAGGAGTTTTATAATGACATTACAACTAACGGGTAATGACTGGCATGGCAGTCCTCTGCAAACATTATCACAGGGAGGCACCCGTTTATTGAACTGGATTCCATATGGTGCAACCGCTCCCCGTGTCGGTAGCGTTGTACCGCTGCCGGGGTTTAATGGCGAGCGTCAGGATCCCTGTACCGGGGTTTCTCATCTGGGAAATGGCTACCGGGCCTACAGTCCTGCCCTGCGCCGTTTCACCTGCCCGGACAGCGAAAGTCCGTTTGGCGTCGGGGGGATTAATGCCTATGCCTACTGTAATGCTGATCCGGTAAACCAGACGGACCCGAGCGGTCATGGGCCGGTCACCTGGCTGCTGAGGATGGCTATCAGGGCTGGCGTTAGAATCGGTCTGAAAGAAGCCCTTGCTGAAGGGATGGCAACCACGCTGGCGACGGTCGGAAAAATTGAAACCGGGCTGGAGCTGGCATCCTCTGCGGCAACCGGCATCGCCAGCGCGTCACTGGCCGGCAGTAACCCGCAACTTGCGGCGAAGCTGGGCTGGGCATCCATCGGTCTCGGTTTAGCCGGTGGCCTGGATGATGCTATTGAACTGGGAGCACGGGTACGTCGTGGAATGAAAGGCTTGTCGGAGAAACTTTCCCGCACCGCCAATTTCAGTGCCAGCCAGCCAGTGAGACTGGGTGGTAATATGAAGCATATCGATATGCTTTTTAATGGAGTATATACCTTTGAAGATACCTACAAGGGAGGGAGGCGGTTGAATATTGTTTCGCATGGCGCATTTATTGATGGAACCTCTTACCTCTTTACCGAGGGCAGAGGGGGCAGACAGTTTATTCATGCCGAAGAAATCGCCAATGTGCTGTCATCAAGATACAGCCTTGATGAATATCATTCCCTGCGTGTACTGGCCTGCCATTCTGCAGAGGGGGGCGAAAATGCCTTCGGTGCTATCTTGCAGCGAATAACAGGAAAAGAGGTTAAAGCGTTTGACGGTACCCTTGATGGAAATTTCGAACCCGGTTCATTTACCGATCTTCTTGCTGATGCAGAAAGAAATGGAATGTATCAGAACCTTGTTACCACTCTTGAGACAAAACATGGATTCAAAGCGTATAAAAAAAATCCATACACGCTATTCACTACAGATCGGCAAGAGGTTCAGAAATGGTGGTCATGGCAATATAAACCTGTACATTTTCCTCCCCGGTAATAACAAACCACATCATGGAGTTTTAAAAAATTAACTTCAGGTCAGAAATTTTCCCTCTGTCCGTGGCAACCATTTTGTGAGTCAAAAAATAAATCTTTGCCTGTTTATTCCTGGAGGAAGCGGTCAATGAAGCTCCTTCCAGGAATTTTACTTACTGTTAAAAGAAGATTATCAGGCAGGTTGAATACTTATCATGCCATGAAATTTAAGGGATATCGTATGTTATTGCATATTCAATAAGGGGTGATAACGCTGTAATGAAGATGTCTGCAAAAAAAGAAACAATTACATCAGATAATAAATAAAGACAGTAAATGCACTATATTTAAGTATGCATACCGTCTGAATGATATTGACAGACTGTTCATTCAGACGACTCTCGGAATACTAAATTAAATTTAATGGAGGATGACGAATATGTCATGGAATAATGTATCAGGTGTTTCTAAATTCAATCTCTGGGCTGAATCAAACTCAACCAGCGAAGGCGATGATGCTAATTTATATGTTAATGACCGCCATCAGGTGAAAATTACTGTGGGATTAAGCTTTGCCCTACTAGATCCTTCAGTATCAGGACCTTCAGATGATGAAGTCAGGAAAGGACTCTCACTCATTAATAATAATGATGGCGGTGAGTTACAGCATTTAATTATCAGGGATAAAGGCGATTATACAGCTATTTATGAACCTGGCCAGGTGACAAAAAAGACTGACGTTAAGGGTTCAGATTACCAACATGAAATTGTTTTTTATTTAGCCAGTAATAAAACAGTCAATCCGGATATCGCCAGCGAAGAAGTCTCTGTTCGGTTGACATATACAGATGCCAATGGGGATACATATACTGATGATATGTCGGCACAGGGACAATATTATGAAAAGGATTATGTAAAAGTCACCTGCTACGCTCAGAAAAAATATACAACTTCTGACTTTTCATTAAGTAAAGAGGAAATCAATGCTACATGGCATCCAAACAGCGGCGACCATACAACAGATTATACCACCTATCTTTTGCGATTAAAAATGAGCGGGGATTATTATCGTATCCAGGCCATGAGTATGGAAAATGCTTCACAGAGCGAAGTTAACATTAATTATGATCACTGTATCGGGTGGATGGCAGAAAAAACTTCTGCTGTAATGTGGGATTCATGCTCTGATTGCTTTGCTATCACAAGTCATACGGGTATAGGCAAACAAACGTATGCATACGATCTTTATGCCTATTATAATACCAACCCAGGGAGTTACTCCGGAAACAGTGTTGGTTATCATTCAGTCACGATTGATCAGGGAGATAATGAATTTATTTTTATCTCCACTTATATCACTTACAAGGCTAAAATTGCATCGGATTCATATCTTGAATATCATTATTTTGATACTTACGATCAGTTTGGCAATTTCTGTGTGATCAGGATGCTTCTGGATTCAACTGATAAACAGGTATTTCCAAGTATAAGTAATGTTGAGTGAGGTTAATTATCCTGTGGGGCTGAACTTATTGGCCTCATTTTTCATTTCATTACCGGAAAAAACGGGAGGGGACGTTGAGCGGATCGAAACCGCCCGGATCGCCGCAGACGCTATCTGAATCACTGCGTAGCGCTGGTTATCGCTTTTCAGCGAGAGGTAAAATCTAGCGTTCTGCCCTTTATTCATGCCCCAAAAAAATAGCTAAGCTGTTGTGTGTACTAGCGACTTACCGCGAAAATGCGACTTTCCAGAGAAAAAGTGATTTACTCTGCCCCTAAAACTATCCTCAAATAGCCATTAATGGCCGATGTTGAACGTTTTATCATCACTCCATTTTATGGCGCAAAATATGTAGTATTTACAACGTCAAAGGGTTTTACTTCACACTAAATTACAGTCAGGACGCGTATGTTGAACAATACGATGAGCGTGGTCATCCTTGCCGCAGGTAAAGGCACCCGCATGTATTCCGATCTTCCGAAGGTGCTGCACACTCTGGCAGGAAAGCCAATGGTGCAGCATGTTATTGATGCTGCGAATGAGCTTGGGGCTCACCAGGTGCATTTGGTCTACGGCCACGGTGGCGATCTGCTAAAAGAAACGCTGGCTGATGCCAAACTCAACTGGGTACTTCAGGCAGAGCAACTGGGTACTGGCCATGCGATGCAGCAGGCAGCCCCGTATTTTGCGGACGATGAAGATATCCTGATGCTTTACGGCGACGTTCCGCTGATTTCCGTGGAAACGCTCATCCGCCTGCGTGCAGCCAAACCGCAGGGCGGCATCGGTCTGTTAACCGTGGTGCTGGACGATCCGAGCGGTTATGGACGTATTACCCGTGAAAACGGCAAGGTAACGGGTATCGTTGAGCATAAAGATGCCAGCGAAGAACAGCGTCAAATCCCGGAAATTAACACCGGGATCCTGATTGCCAATGGCGCAGATATGAAGCGCTGGCTGTCGAAGCTGAACAATAACAATGCTCAGGGCGAATACTACATCACCGATATCATTGCGATGGCGTATCAGGAAGGGCGTGAAATTGCCGCCGTCCACCCGGCTTGCATCAGCGAAACCGACGGCGTGAATAATCGCCTGCAGCTTTCCCGTCTGGAGCGTATTTATCAGTCCGGGCAGGCAGAGAAACTGCTGCTGGCGGGTGTGATGTTGCGCGATCCGGCGCGTTTTGACCTGCGCGGAAGCTTGTCTCATGGGCGCGACGTTGAAATTGATACTAACGTTATTCTTGAAGGTAATGTCACGCTGGGCAACCGCGTCAAAATTGGCACGGGCTGTGTGATCAAAAACAGCGTTATCGGTGACGATTGTGAAATTAGCCCCTACAGCGTGGTGGAAGATGCCACGCTTAACGCGGCATGTACCATTGGTCCGTTTGCACGTTTGCGCCCGGGGGCGAAGCTACTGGAAGGCGCTCACGTGGGTAACTTCGTTGAGATGAAAAAAGCGCGCCTGGGTAAAGGCTCCAAAGCCGGTCACCTGACCTATCTGGGCGATGCGGAAATTGGCGATAACGTGAATATTGGCGCAGGGACAATCACCTGTAACTACGACGGTGCCAACAAGTTTAAAACCATCATCGGCGATGATGTGTTTGTCGGTTCAGATACCCAGCTGGTGGCTCCTGTGACCGTAGGCAACGGTGTAACCATTGCCGCCGGAACTACCGTCACGCGCGATGTGGCGGAGAATGAACTGGTTTTAAGCCGCGTTCCGCAGATCAACAAGCAGGGCTGGAAACGTCCGGTGAAGAAGTAAAAGCATTTTCGGGATGAGGGGATAACATAATCCCCTCCCATGAGCAGTACCCATAAAAATAACCCCACTCTCTACAAGGCTCGGGGCGCCCGGAAAGGGCAAATACAGGTCAGCGACAACGCAGGCATCATGCCTAAATTCGGAATCTAAAACTATGTGTGGAATTGTTGGCGCAGTTGCGCAGCGTGATATTGCTGAAATCCTTCTCGAAGGTTTACGTCGTCTGGAATACCGTGGCTACGACTCTGCCGGTCTGGCTGTTGTCGATGCACAAGGTCATATGACCCGCCTGCGCCGTCTCGGTAAGGTACAAATGTTGGCCCAGGCCGCGCAAGACCATCCGCTGCACGGTGGAACCGGTATCGCGCACACCCGCTGGGCGACGCACGGTGAACCCTCTGAAAACAACGCACATCCGCATGTGTCTGAACACATTGTAGTCGTGCATAACGGCATTATCGAAAACCACGAACCGCTGCGCGAAGCGCTGAAGGCGCGCGGTTATACCTTCGTCTCCGAAACCGACACCGAAGTCATTGCTCACCTGGTTCACTGGGAGCTGGAGCAGGGCGGCACACTGCGTGAGGCCGTGTTGCGAGCCATCCCTCAGCTGCGCGGTGCATACGGAACGGTAATTCTGGATTCGCGCGACCCGTCTACGCTGCTGGCAGCGCGTTCCGGTAGCCCGATGGTTATCGGTCTGGGGATGGGGGAAAACTTTATCGCCTCCGATCAGCTGGCGCTACTGCCGGTTACCCGTCGCTTTATCTTCCTGGAAGAGGGGGATATCGCGGAAGTCACCCGCCGGAACGTGAGCGTATTCGATACCAAAGGCGAGCAGGTAACGCGTACGGAAATCGAATCTAACCTGCAGTACGACGCGGGTGACAAAGGCGCGTATCGTCACTACATGCAGAAAGAAATTTACGAACAGCCTAACGCCATCAAAAATACTCTGACCGGGCGCATCAGCCACGGCGAGGTGGACCTGAGCGAGCTTGGCGCGAACGCCAATGAACTGCTGGCTAAGGTCGAGCACATTCAGATCGTGGCCTGCGGTACTTCGTACAATTCCGGTATGGTGTCTCGCTACTGGTTTGAATCTCTGGCGGGCGTACCGTGCGACGTGGAGATTGCCTCGGAATTCCGCTACCGCAAATCTGCCGTGCGCCGTAACAGTCTGATGATCACCCTTTCTCAGTCTGGCGAAACGGCAGATACCCTGGCCGCGCTGCGCCTCTCTAAAGAGCTGGGTTACCTTGGTTCTCTGGCTATCTGTAACGTTCCGGGCTCCTCGCTGGTGCGTGAATCCGATCTGGCGCTAATGACCAAAGCAGGCACCGAAATTGGTGTGGCGTCGACAAAAGCGTTTACCACCCAGTTGACCGTTCTGCTGATGCTGGTGGCGAAACTGGCGCGGCTGAAAGGGCAGGATGCTTCTGTCGAACATGACATTGTTCATGGTCTGCAGGCGCTGCCGAGCCGTATTGAGCAGATGCTGTCGCAGGACAAACGCATTGAAGTTCTGGCGGAGGCCTTCTCTGACAAACACCACGCGCTCTTCCTCGGCCGTGGCGATCAGTATCCCATTGCGCTGGAAGGCGCACTCAAGCTGAAAGAGATCTCCTACATCCATGCGGAAGCCTATGCCGCAGGGGAGCTGAAACACGGCCCACTGGCGCTGATTGATGCAGATATGCCGGTCATTGTTGTGGCACCGAACAATGAACTGCTGGAAAAGCTGAAATCCAACATCGAAGAAGTGCGCGCCCGTGGCGGTGCCCTGTTTGTCTTCGCAGATAAAGATGCCGGTTTTGTCAGCAACGACAATATGCACATCATTGAGATGCCGCATGTGGAAGAGGTCATTGCGCCTATCTTTTACACCGTTCCGCTGCAGCTGCTGGCTTATCACGTGGCGCTGATCAAAGGCACCGACGTTGACCAGCCGCGTAACCTGGCGAAGTCTGTTACCGTAGAATAATTTTTACTCGCTCCACCTTTGGGTGGAGCATTTTTATCCTGCATGGTTTATTTTTCTTCAACGCTTTTCCATTTTTATTTATGACAATCTGCCATATTCAGCTACTTTTTTCATTGACACATAAAGAAAATATTACTGAAAACATAACGTCATAAAAACATATAACACATTGATAATAATAAATAATTTCACAAATATTTAAGTGAAATTTTTAGTGTCATAAAACTGTCATAATTCGTACATTTATCTGTCACCTGATTGTCCTATTTTGCTCACCGTAGCCACTTAAACAATGATTTACAAAATCCTTGCAGGAGACATTATGAACGTTATGCGTACCACTGTCGCAACTGTTGTCGCCGCGACCTTATCTCTGAGCGCTTTCGCGGCAGGAGCTGCAGCAAGCCTGACTGGCGCTGGTGCAACCTTCCCTGCGCCGGTGTATGCCAAATGGGCTGATACCTACCAGAAAGAAACCGGTAATAAGGTTAACTATCAGGGTATCGGCTCCTCCGGTGGCGTTAAACAAATTACCGCGAATACCGTTGATTTCGGCGCATCTGATGCTCCCCTGTCTGATGAAAAACTGGCACAGGAAGGCCTGTTCCAGTTCCCGACCGTCATCGGCGGCGTTGTGCTGGCTGTTAACATCCCAGGTCTGAAATCAGGCGAGCTGGTGCTGGACGGCAAAACCCTGGGTGACATCTACCTGGGCAAAATCAAAAAATGGGATGACGAAGCTATCACTAAGCTGAACCCTGGCGTCAAACTGCCTTCGCAGAACATCGCCGTGGTTCGCCGTGCGGACGGTTCCGGTACCTCTTTCGTCTTCACCAGCTACCTGGCGAAAGTGAACGAAGAGTGGAAATCTAAAATCGGGGCCGGCTCTACCGTTAACTGGCCAACCGGTCTGGGCGGTAAAGGTAACGACGGCATCGCCGCGTTCGTACAGCGTCTGCCCGGCTCTATCGGCTACGTAGAATACGCCTACGCTAAGCAGAACAACCTGGCTTACACCAAACTGGTTTCTGCTGACGGCAAACCGGTTAGCCCAACAGAAGAGAGCTTCGCAAACGCAGCCAAAGGCGCAGACTGGAGCAAATCTTTCGCTCAGGATCTGACGAACCAGAAAGGCGATGACGCGTGGCCAATCACCTCTACCACGTTCATTCTGGTGCATAAAGAGCAGAAGAAACCTGAGCAGGGTGCTGAAGTGCTGAAGTTCTTCGACTGGGCATACAAAAATGGCGGCAAACAGGCTAACGACCTGGACTACGCCAGCCTGCCGGACAGCGTGGTTGAGCAGATTCGTGCTGCATGGAAAACCAACGTGAAAGACAGCAGCGGTAAGGCATTGTATTAATTTAGTATTCTGACGAAAAATGGCGGGTGGCGCTAGCGCTTACCCGCCGATTTCGTAAACGCGTTTAACAGAAGAGTGATTTATGGCTGCAACCAAGCCTGCATTTAACCCTCCGGGTAAAAAAGGTGACATGATTTTCAGCGCGCTGGTAAGACTGGCTGCGCTGATTGTGCTATTGCTGCTGGGCGGCATTATCGTGTCCCTTATTTTCTCCTCCTGGCCGAGCATCCAGAAATTCGGTTTTTCCTTCCTGTGGACTAAAGAGTGGGATGCGCCGAATGAGATCTTTGGTGCCCTGGTGCCCATTTACGGCACGCTGGTCACCTCGTTCATTGCCTTGCTGATTGCGGTTCCGGTGAGCTTTGGTATTGCCCTGTTCCTGACGGAGCTGGCGCCTGGCTGGCTGAGACGTCCTCTCGGTATTGCGATTGAGCTGCTGGCGGCGATCCCGAGTATCGTTTACGGCATGTGGGGTTTGTTCATTTTTGCTCCGCTGTTCGCAACCTACTTCCAGGAACCGGTCGGCAGTGTTCTCTCGGCTATTCCGTTTGTCGGTGCGCTGTTCGCTGGCCCGGCATTTGGTATCGGTATTCTGGCTGCAGGCGTGATCCTCGCTATCATGATTATCCCGTACATTGCGGCTGTCATGCGCGATGTCTTCGAACAAACGCCGGTGATGATGAAAGAGTCGGCCTACGGTATCGGCTGCACCACCTGGGAAGTCATCTGGCGCATCGTCCTTCCGTTCACCAAAAATGGTGTTATCGGTGGCGTGATGTTGGGCTTAGGTCGTGCGCTGGGGGAAACCATGGCGGTTACCTTTATCATCGGTAACACCTACCAGCTCGATAGCGTGTCGCTGTTTATGCCGGGTAACAGTATTACCTCTGCGCTGGCCAATGAATTCGCCGAAGCGGAGTCCGGGCTGCACGTTGCGGCGCTGATGGAGCTGGGTCTGATCCTGTTTGTTATCACCTTCATCGTTCTGGCGATTTCCAAGCTGATGATTATGCGTCTTGCTAAAAATGAGGGGGCACGCTAATGGCGACTCTCGAAATGCAAAGCACCGCCGCGCTGGCTGAATCGCGGCGTAAAATGCAGGCCAGGCGCCGCATTAAAAACCGCATTGCGTTAACACTCTCAATGGCGACGATGGCCTTCGGTCTGTTTTGGCTGGTCTGGATCCTGATGTCCACCATCACGCGTGGCATTGACGGTATGTCGCTGGCGCTGTTTACCGAAATGACCCCACCGCCGAATACGGCAGGTGGCGGGCTGGCGAACGCCCTGGCAGGCAGCGGTCTGCTGATCCTGTGGGCGACCATCTTCGGCACCCCGCTAGGGATTATGGCGGGTATCTATCTGGCGGAATACGGTCGTAAATCCTGGCTGGCTGAGGTCATTCGCTTTATCAATGACATTCTGCTCTCTGCCCCCTCTATCGTGGTCGGTCTGTTCGTTTACACCGTGGTGGTGGCGCAGATGCAGCACTTCTCCGGCTGGGCCGGGGTCATTGCGCTGGCGTTGCTGCAGGTGCCTATTGTGATCCGCACCACCGAGAACATGCTGAAACTGGTGCCGGACAGCCTGCGTGAAGCGGCTTACGCGCTGGGAACACCGAAATGGAAAATGATCTCGGCGATAACGCTGAAAGCGTCCATCTCCGGGATCATGACCGGTATCCTGCTGGCGGTTGCGCGTATTGCGGGTGAAACGGCTCCGCTGCTGTTTACATCGCTCTCCAACCAGTTCTGGAGCACGGACATGATGCAGCCGATCGCCAACCTGCCGGTGACCATCTTTAAATTCGCGATGAGTCCATTCGTGGAATGGCAGCAGCTGGCCTGGGCCGGGGTGCTGATCATCACTCTTTGCGTACTGTTGCTGAACATTCTGGCGCGCGTCATTTTCGCGAAGAAGAAACACGGTTAATTTTTTACGGCGCGGCACATCGCGGCGCCGAATGAGGAAATGAGTCAATGAGTATGGTTGATACTGCCCCGGGTAAGATTCAGGTTCGTGATTTGAACTTCTACTACGGCAAATTCCATGCCCTGAAGAATATCAA
The DNA here is from genome assembly GCF_918797525.1 of unidentified bacterial endosymbiont. Classification (NCBI taxonomy): domain Bacteria; species unidentified bacterial endosymbiont. The sequence continues at coordinate 116,385 of NZ_OU963893.1, forward strand.
CCTGGATATCGCAAAAAACCAGGTTACGGCATTCATTGGTCCGTCTGGCTGTGGTAAATCTACCCTGCTGCGTACCTTTAACAAAATGTATTCGCTCTATCCGGAGCAGCGTGCCGAAGGCGAAATCCTTCTGGACGGTGAGAATATTTTGACCCACGCCCAGGACATTGCCCTGCTGCGTGCCAAAGTGGGTATGGTTTTCCAGAAACCGACGCCGTTCCCGATGTCGATTTATGACAACATCGCGTTTGGTGTGCGCCTGTTTGAAAAGCTCTCTCGCACCGATATGGACGAGCGCGTGCAGTGGGCATTGACCAAGGCCGCACTGTGGAACGAAACCAAAGATAAGCTGCACCAGAGCGGTTATTCTCTCTCCGGTGGTCAGCAGCAGCGTCTGTGCATTGCACGCGGTATCGCGATTCGCCCGGAAGTGTTGCTGCTGGATGAACCTTGCTCAGCGCTGGACCCGATCTCAACCGGTCGTATTGAAGAGCTGATCACCGAGCTTAAGCAGGACTATACCGTGGTTATCGTGACCCATAACATGCAGCAGGCTGCGCGTTGCTCCGATCACACGGCATTTATGTATCTGGGCGAGTTGATTGAGTTCAGCGATACGGACGCGCTGTTCACCCGGCCCGCGAAGAAACAAACCGAAGATTATATTACTGGCCGCTACGGTTGATTTGCCTCACGGCATGTGGAGAAACCATGGACAACCTCAATCTTAATAAACACATTTCCGGCCAGTTCAACGCAGAGCTGGAAAGTATTCGCACCCAGGTGATGACCATGGGGGGCATGGTCGAGCAGCAGCTCTCTGATGCTATTACGGCCATGCACAACCAGGACAGCGAGCTGGCGAAGCGCGTTGTCGAAGGCGATCATAACGTCAACATGATGGAAGTCGCCATCGACGAAGCCTGCGTGCGCATTATCGCCAAGCGTCAGCCCACGGCGAGCGACCTGCGTCTGGTGATGGCGATCATCAAAACCATCGCCGAGCTGGAACGTATCGGTGACGTCGCGGATAAAATCTGCCGCACGGCGCTGGAAAAGTTCTCGTCGCAACATCAGCCGCTGCTGGTCAGCCTGGAGTCGCTGGGCCGCCACACCGTGCAAATGCTGCACGACGTGCTGGATGCCTTCGCGCGTATGGATTTAGACGAAGCGGTGCGTATCTACCGGGAAGACAAGAAAGTCGACCAGGAGTATGAAGGCATTGTGCGTCAGCTGATGACCTACATGATGGAAGATTCACGTACGATCCCAAGCGTACTGACCGCTTTGTTCTGCGCACGCTCGATTGAGCGTATCGGCGACCGTTGCCAGAACATCTGTGAATACATCTTCTACTTTGTAAAAGGCCAGGATTTCCGTCACGTAGGCGGAGACGAGCTGGATAAGCTGCTGGCGGGTAAAGACCCGAAAGAGTGATGTTGGTGGCGGGTGGCGCGAAAGCCGCCTACCCGCCCTACGTTAACTTAACGCGTAATATCCCACCCGCGCGCCTTCCACAGCTCTGGCAACAGAGCCAGTTCGGAAAAGACGGTCACTTTAGGATGATCGATCGGCTTGTTGTGCGGATCGGCGCAGAAGTAAAACACCTCCATCCCTGCCGCAATTCCTGACTGCGCGCCTGCAGAAGAGTCATCCACCAGAATGCAGTTTTCCACGTTGACGTTCATCGCTTTCGCCGCGTGGAACATCAGCGCCGGGTCTGGCTTCCAGCGCTGGATATCGTAGCCGCTGAACAGTTTTTCCGGGAAGTGGTGCAACATCGCAAGCTTGCCCAGCGAGTGCTGCATTTTGCTGACCGGACCGTTAGAGACCACGCAGATGGGAACTGTCATCGCATCCAGTAGCGCATTTGCGCCAGCAATAACATCAAGTTCCGAGTCGAAAAGGCGCGCGACCTCGGCGCGGTACACCGGCTCCAGATCGGCTTTTGCCAGATTCACGCTGTGTTCCTGATTAATGATGTCGATGATCTCGTACAGCTTTACGCCCTTAAAGCGTTTGAACACCTCTTCGAGATCGAGCGTAATGCCGAATTCCTGGAACATGGTCACATACGCGCGGGAACAAATAACCTCGCTGTCGACCAGCGTACCGTCGCAGTCGAAAAATACCGCTTCAATTCCGGACATGCCTTTCCCTTATAATAAGTTTAACGTTTACGTACGGCAGTTTAACGAGACGCAATCGTTGCCGTATAAGTAAAATCAATGAAAAAAGTCTCTCGCAACCGCCACTATTGTCGCATTTTGGTATAGGATAGCGACGAATTTTCCCTCCTTGTTCGGAAATTGATGATGAGTCAACAACACACTACCCAGACAACTGGTCGGGGTTTGCTTGAGCGCGTGTTTAAACTGCGCGAGCACGGCACAACGGCACGCACCGAAGTGATCGCCGGTTTCACTACCTTCCTGACGATGGTGTATATCGTTTTTGTTAACCCGCAAATTCTGGGCGTTGCTGGCATGGATACCAGCGCCGTCTTCGTGACCACCTGCCTGATCGCTGCGCTTGGCAGCATTCTGATGGGAGTGTTTGCTAACCTGCCGGTCGCATTGGCTCCGGCAATGGGTCTGAATGCGTTCTTCGCGTTCGTGGTGGTTCAGGCGATGGGCCTGCCGTGGCAAGTCGGCATGGGCGCTATCTTCTGGGGCGCGATAGGACTGCTGCTGCTGACCATTTTCCGCGTGCGTTACTGGATGATCGCCAACATTCCTGTGAGCCTGCGCGTGGGTATCACCAGCGGTATTGGTCTGTTCATTGGTATGATGGGGCTGAAAAACGCGGGCGTTATCGTCGCCAATCCGGATACGCTGGTCAGCATTGGAAATCTAACCTCTCATAACGTGCTGCTGGGCGTGCTGGGCTTTTTCATCATCGCTATCCTGGCGTCACGCAATATTCATGCGGCGGTGCTGGTCTCCATTGTGGTGACCACGCTGTTTGGCTGGATGCTGGGCGACGTTCATTATAACGGCATTGTCTCCGCCCCACCGAGCGTTTCAACCGTTATTGGTCACGTTGACCTCGCCGGTTCTCTCAACCTGGGCCTGGCGGGCGTGATTTTCTCCTTCATGCTGGTCAACCTGTTTGACTCCTCTGGTACGCTGATTGGCGTGACCGACAAAGCGGGTCTGGCGGATGAGAAGGGAAAATTTCCGCGCATGAAGCAGGCGCTGTTTGTGGATAGCGTCTCTTCTGTTGCCGGTTCATTTATCGGAACTTCATCTGTTACCGCTTACATTGAATCTTCTTCCGGTGTCTCTGTGGGAGGTCGTACAGGCCTGACGGCCGTTGTGGTGGGTATTCTGTTCCTGCTGGTGATCTTCCTTTCACCGCTGGCCGGAATGGTTCCACCGTATGCGGCAGCGGGTGCGCTGATCTACGTGGGCGTACTGATGACGTCCAGCCTGTCGCGCGTGAAATGGGATGATTTAACCGAAGCGGTGCCGGCATTTATTACCGCCGTGATGATGCCGTTCAGCTTCTCGATTACCGAAGGTATCGCGCTGGGCTTTATCTCTTACTGCGTAATGAAGATTGGTACCGGTCGTTTTCGCGACCTCAGCCCATGCGTTGTGGTGGTGGCGCTGCTGTTCGTGCTGAAGATTGTGTTTATTGACGCGAAATAAACAGCAAGCCCTTTTCGAAGAAAAGGGCTTTAGTGTTTGCATCCTCTTCCGTGGGTGAGGGCAACAGGCCGCAATGACCTTACGCTTTCACCCGCTTAATATAATCTCCAAACGCCGTCAGTTGCCCGGACAGGTGGTCACGCGTGCTCTGATCCACAACCTCACCCGTTTGCGGGTCGACCTTGTTCTGAATCACACCGCCCATAAATTCCGGCTTGTTCATGACCATCGCATCCAGGAATACCAGGATCTGGCGCAGGTGATACTGACAGCGCGCGCCGCCAATAGCACCCATTGAGCTGGTCTGGATCAATACCGGTTTGCCGGACAGCGGCTGTTCCGGTAAACGGGATAGCCAGTCAATGGCGTTCTTCAGGCCACCTGGCACCGAGTAGTTATACTCTGGGGTCACAATGACCACACCGTCGGCCTGCCGGATCTGCTCTGCTAACGCTTCTACGCTCTGCGGGAACCCCACCTCCTGCTGAACATCCGCGTCATAAAGCGGGATATCGGCAATTGAAGGCAGCGCGGCGATCTCCATTCCTGCTGGTGCCAGCTGCGGCAGCGTGCGGGCAACCATGCCATTAAATGAACCTTTGCGCAGGCTTCCCAGTAACGTAACAACTTTCAACGTATCAGACATGATTACTCCTGTTTCATCATGATGGCCCTGAATGGATCAGCTTAGGGTGAATGCTTTTTCTACCGGTAAACTGGTTAATCTCATCAAGCGTGCGGCGGACTCATTGGCGCGCTCTGGCACATCCGGAAGGCTATGCCATCCGCGCTTACTGTCAAATTCCCAGATTTTCAGCCGCTCGATGGCAGGGGTTACCGCAACGGACCAAATCAACACGTCTTCAGCATCGCTCAGCGCTTCAACAAGCGTGGCTTTAGAGGCTCGCAGACGTCCGGAGCCTGGAAGTAACTGCAGCAAAGCCGCGTCGTCTGAGGCACATCCGCAGAGCTTACGAATACTCTGGCGCAGGGTAATAAGTTGGGCTCTGGCCTCAAGGGGATCGTTTTGGTTGCGCACCCACAGTTTTTCATTACTGGAGAGTGGGTAAGCGTTGTGCGGGTTAACACCGTTGAAGCCGCGAGTGGCGCGCTGAAGTTCCATATCCAGCCCGCAATCACCTTCGGTGGTAAGTGCGACGCCAATAATATTGCCGGTGTAGGCGATGGAAAAACGGGGCAGTTCAGGGTCGGCAAAGACCGGACGGCCTTCTGGCTGGATGATGATCTCCGGCAGTTCACGGGTGCCATACAGCATAAACAGCAGTTCTGCGAGCAGCCCTCTGGACGCTAAGAAACGCGTCCGGCGGTGTTCAGGAAGTTTGAGCGCCTCAGTGTGAGATGCTGATGAAACTTTGGCCGATACGAGACGTCCTTCTGTAAGTATTCCTCTTGCAAAGTGCGTAGCCATTTTTCGCTCCTTGATAATGGTCGTAGTCGGTAAAACGGTTACATCATTATCGCTTAACTTAGCTTCTGTTTTAATCAGTAAATGGAATTATGAGAAGTCTGAGGACCGAACTTTACATTTTGATGTGCAAACAGGGGGCCTGAAGTAGCGTAAGGCGCATGGCGCATCGACGTCAGCGCTAAAGGTTGCGCCATGACGCCACTCAGGTCACGGGCGATCCCCCATAACAAGATGCTGATCCCCTGGAAATCGCATAGGCCAGCATGCGTTTAAGCTCGTTTCGCGTCAGCAGCGCGACGTGATCCGAAGCTCGTTGTTTGAAGCGGTAGAGTACGACCTGAATGTGGGCAGTTGTGAGTTCTTCGAGTTCCAGCTTCCCGATGATGGGAATGATGTCCTTCTCGATAACGCGAGTAATGTTGCGCGGATCGCGGTTACTTTTTTCAACGATATCGGTCAGCCCAACGTTTGGCGAATGTTTTGACTGTCGTCAGGTCATTCTTTTTAAGTTTTTCTTACTGTTTTTTCTGCGTGAGATTGATGCCATGGGCCACCATTGAGCGGCACTTTTCACGCCAAAGCCGCGCTTCTGCAAGTGAGAAAGCCGGGTATTCACCCAGCGTGATCTTTTTCGATTTGTTAATTTTGAGATGGGCACAATTCAGGACACAACGATCGCGGATGTCTCCGCACGGCTACACATCAGTTCGGACGTTAAAAACCCGCATTAACAGGTAGTTAATGCGGGTTAGTGAACGTTCACGGACGAAGATGGACTAAAACTTACTTACCAATACAGAAGCTCGAGAAGATCCGCCCAAGCAAATCATCTGACGTAAACTCACCGGTTATCTCGCTCAGATTCTGCTGCGCCAGGCGCAGTTCTTCCGCGAGCAATTCGCCTGCCCACGCGCCCAGCAGCTGCGCCTTGCCCTGAACAAGATGATTGGCTGCTTCTTCCAGCGCCTGCAGGTGACGACGACGCGCCAGGAAGCCGCCCTCCATGCTGGTGTCAAAGCCCATGCTCTGTTTGAGATGATTACGCAGGTCGTCGACGCCTTCCCCGGTACGGGCCGACAGGCGAATAAGTGAGTGACCATTCACATCGCTGATACCCAGTATTTCGCCAGTGATATCCGCTTTGTTGCGTACCACGGTAATTGGCAGTCTGGTGGGCAAACGAGCAATAAAGTCCGGCCAGATATCCGCTGGGTCAACGGCGTCCGTCGTGGTACCGTCCACCATAAACAGCACGCGGTCGGCCTGCTCGATCTCCCGCCAGGCGCGTTCTATACCAATGCGTTCCACTTCGTCGCTGGCATCGCGCAGACCGGCGGTATCAATGATGTGCAGCGGCATGCCGTCGAGATGAATATGCTCGCGCAGCACGTCGCGGGTGGTACCGGCGATGTCCGTTACGATGGCGGCTTCACGGCCCGCCAGGGCGTTCAGCAGGCTCGATTTCCCGGCGTTAGGGCGACCAGCGATCACGACCTTCATCCCTTCGCGCAGCAGGCTTCCCTGGCGCGCTTCGCCGCGCACCGCATCGAGATCGCTCATTACCTGGTTTAGCTGGGCTTCGATTTTACCGTCAGAGAGAAAGTCGATCTCCTCGTCCGGAAAGTCGATAGCCGCTTCGACGTAGATCCTGAGGTGAGTAAGTGCTTCCACAAGGTGATTCACGCGAGCGGAAAACGCTCCCTGCAGCGAGTTCAGCGCGGAGCGGGCCGCTTGCTCGGAACTGGCGTCGATCAGGTCAGCAATCGCCTCGGCCTGAGCCAGGTCGAGCTTATCGTTCAGGAAGGCACGCTCGGAAAACTCGCCCGGCTTCGCAATGCGCAGGCCCGGCAGCGTAAGAATACGTTTTAACAGCAGATCGAGGATAACCGGGCCACCGTGGCCCTGCAGCTCCAGCACATCTTCCCCAGTGAAGGAGTTAGGGCCTGGGAACCACAGCGCAATACCCTGATCCAGCGGCGTACCGTCGGTATCTTTAAATGGCAGGTAATCAGCGTAGCGCGGCTTTGGCAGTTTGCCCAGTACCGCTTCGGCGACCTCGCGCGCCTTCAGGCCGGAGATACGCAGAATGCCAACACCACCGCGTCCCGGTGGGGTTGCCTGGGCGACGATAGTGTCGTTATGGCTCATGGTTGCTCTCGTTCAATACAAATAAAAAAGGCGGTCAATCGACCGCCCTTATTTTAGCCTTAACTTACCTAATCAGGACTTTTTCTTTTCGCGGCTATGCAGGCCACGTTTTTCCAGACCACGGTAAATCAGCTGCTGCTGAATGATGGTCACCAGGTTGCTGACGATATAGTACAGCACCAGACCTGACGGGAACCACAGGAAGAACACGGTGAAGATGACCGGCATAAAGGTCATGATCTTCTGCTGCATCGGGTCGGTCACGGTGGTCGGAGACATCTTCTGAATGAAGAACATCGTCACGCCCATCAGGATCGGCAGGATGTAGTACGGGTCCTGTGCGGACAGGTCATGGATCCACAGTGCGAACGGCGCATGGCGCAGCTCAACGGAACCCATCAGCATATAGTACAGTGCAAGGAAGATTGGCATCTGGATAATCAGCGGGAAGCAACCACCCAGCGGGTTCACTTTCTCTGCTTTATACAGGGCCATCATCTCCTGGCTCTGACGCTGTTTATCATCGCCCAGACGCTCACGCATCGCCGCAATTTTCGGCTGCAGCATACGCATCTTCGCCATGGAGGTGTACTGCGCTTTAGTCAGCGGGTACATGATGCCACGAACGATAAAGGTAATGATGATAATGGAGAAGCCCCAGTTACCCACGAAGCTGTGGATAAACTTCAGCAGCTTAAACAGCGGCTGAGAGATGAACCACAACCAACCGTAATCAACGGTCAGGTCCAGGTGTGGCGCAACGGCAGCCATTTTGTCCTGGATTTCCGGGCCAACCCACAGGGTGCTTGCCAGCTTGCCGGTTTCACCGGGCTGTACCAGAACCGGCTGGGATTTGTAGCCGATAGCTGCAAGACCGTTACCCAGGTTCGTGGTAAAGAAGTTATTGGTACCGTCGTTATTCGGGATCCACGCGGTTGCGAAATACTGCTGCAGCATCGCTACCCAACCGCCTCTAGAGCTGACGTTCAGGTTTTCGTTGTCCGCAATGGTATCGAATTTATATTTTTCGTACTTCGCATCAGGCGTAGAGTACGCCGCGCCACGGAAAGTATGCAGCGCAAAGTTGCTGCTTCCGGTGTCACGGTGAGACGGCAGATTGATGGACTGCTTTAACTGACCAAAAGTCGACACTTCAAGCGGTTTGTCGCCGGCATTCTGCACGCTGTAGCCCACGTTCACCGCAAACTCACCGCGTTTCAGGGTGAAGGTTTTGGTAAAGGTGTTGCCCGCGGCGTCGGTGTAAATCATCGGGATAACGAGTTCGTTCTGGCCATCAGCCAGCACGAAAGTATCACTCTCGACACTATACAGTGGACGCGCACCGTTTGCCGGGTTATCCGGGCCATCACGACCGGTCAGGCCGCTCTGAGCCTGGTAGATAAACTCAGACGTGGTTTCCAGTAACTGGAACGGTTCGGTAGACTTCAGCTCTTTCGGGTAGGTCAACAGCAGCGCCTGCTCAACATCACCACCACGGGTGTTGATAGTCAGCTCAAGCACATCGGTCTTAACCGTAATCTGTTTCCCCTGGCCACTGGCCGGAACGCCCTGGTCTGCGGCGCTACCCGCTACGGTGCTCGTGGTCTGCGTGGTCTGCTGCTGGGGTTGAGGATTTTTATCCTGCTCCCATGCCTGCCAGATCATGAAAGACACGAACAACAAAGCGATGATAAGAAGATTGCGTTGCGAATCCATCGTTAGTGTTCTCTGGTATCAAAGGGTCCTGGCGGGACGGGATCGTCTCCACCTGGGTGTAAAGGGTGGCATTTTAATACGCGTTTCACCGTCAACCAACTGCCTTTTATCACTCCAAACCTGCGCAATGCCTCAATTCCGTAGCTTGAGCATGTTGGCGTGAAACGGCAGTGCGGCCCGAGTAGCGGACTAATCAGGCGTTGATAGACCCTAATAAGGGCTATCAGGACCCGCGAGCCAGGCGACAGTGGCGGCGCCATAATTTTTCCAACGCTTCCGAGAGAGCACGGTTATCGAGGTCGGCAACCCCCTTTTTAGCCACCACCACGAAATCCATTGAAGGCAAATCGTGCTGACGTAAACGGAAGCTTTCACGCGTCAGACGTTTAATCCGGTTGCGTTCATGCGCACGTTTAACATTTTTCTTGGCGACTGTAAGACCGATGCGGGGATGCCCCAGCGAATTTTGGCGGCCGAGGATGGTGATTTGCGGCGTGCCAGCCCGTTGTGGCTGCTGGAAGACGAATGTGAAATGAGTGGGAGTTAACAAACGTAACTCCCTGGGAAATGCTAGCTTAACCACTCAGGGGTTAGCTTTATTACTTGGAAACGGTCAGACGAGAGCGGCCTTTAGCACGACGACGTGCCAGAACCTGACGACCATTTTTAGTAGCCATACGAGCACGGAAGCCGTGAGAACGGTTGCGCTTCAGTACAGACGGTTGAAAAGTGCGTTTCATGGCGATTTCTACCTAAACTTGAATAAATTCATGGCTTTTTCGGATGCCCGAACGCGTTTCGAATGACGGACGCCGAAGCCGTGGGTGATTAAAGAGGCCGGATTGTAATAATTGTACACTCCGGAGTCAATTCTCTTTCCTTATTTCCCGCGCATTTTCGCACGTTTTCGCATGCAAAATGAGCAGCGCTCGACGAACAGAAGCTGGGCTTTACGCGCCGGGGGAGAGGATTATACGGCCTCGCGTTCAAATCGCAAGGATCGTCCAGGATCTTCGTTAGATCATTTAAGCAAAAAATTGTCGATGCTCATTAAATTTTTCAATATGCGGGCTAAATCGTGGGGCACTCCCGTCAGGATCGTTTACACTTACCCAGTTTCGGAACTTCCTGTGGATAAATCAGGAAGAATCTGTGAGAAACAGAAGATCTCTGGCGCAGTTTAGGCTATGATCCGCGGTCCCGATCGGGATCCAGCGATCCTGGCCGGGTACAGACAGCGCATCGTTCAGGTTTTATCAACGATGCCGTGTATAACCGCTGATAGCGGTTCGCACATCACCCGCATTGGGTCATGTCGATGTGCGTCAACAATCATGAATATTCAATAGTTTTCTTTATATTGTTCCAGTGGAGTCCGCCGTGTCACTTTCGCTTTGGCAGCAGTGTCTTGCCCGATTGCAGGATGAGTTACCAGCCACAGAATTCAGTATGTGGATCCGCCCCTTGCAGGCGGAACTGAGCGATAACACGCTGGCTTTGTATGCGCCAAACCGTTTTGTGCTCGATTGGGTCAGGGACAAGTACCTCAATAATATCAACGGATTGCTAAACGATTTCTGCGGGTCAGATGCCCCGCAGCTACGTTTTGAAGTGGGGACAAAGCCGGTCACCCAAACCGTGCGCGAAACCGTCCATATGACGACCCCTGCTCAGGCTACCCGTCTCCCTGCGCCTCGCGTGGCACCTGCTCGCCAGGGCTGGGATAACGTCCCGGCCCCCGCAGAGCCAACCTACCGCTCTAATGTTAACGTTAAGCATACGTTCGACAACTTCGTTGAAGGTAAATCGAACCAGCTGGCGCGCGCGGCGGCTCGTCAGGTAGCGGATAACCCGGGTGGTGCCTATAACCCGCTGTTTCTTTATGGCGGCACGGGTTTGGGTAAAACGCACCTTCTGCATGCGGTAGGCAACGGCATTATGGCGCGTAAGCCAAATGCCAAAGTGGTGTATATGCACTCCGAACGCTTCGTTCAGGACATGGTAAAAGCCCTGCAAAACAATGCGATCGAAGAGTTTAAACGCTACTATCGTTCCGTCGACGCGCTGCTTATCGATGACATCCAGTTCTTTGCCAATAAAGAGCGATCGCAGGAAGAGTTTTTCCACACCTTTAATGCGCTGCTGGAAGGCAATCAGCAGATCATCCTGACCTCGGATCGTTATCCAAAAGAGATCAACGGTGTGGAAGATCGTCTTAAATCCCGCTTCGGCTGGGGTCTGACCGTGGCTATCGAGCCACCGGAGCTGGAAACCCGCGTGGCGATCCTGATGAAAAAAGCCGATGAAAACGACATCCGTTTGCCGGGTGAAGTGGCGTTCTTCATTGCCAAGCGTCTGCGCTCCAACGTCCGTGAGCTGGAAGGGGCGCTGAACCGCGTCATTGCCAATGCCAACTTCACCGGTCGTGCGATCACCATCGATTTTGTGCGTGAAGCGTTGCGTGATTTGTTGGCATTGCAGGAAAAACTGGTCACCATCGACAATATTCAGAAGACGGTGGCAGAGTATTACAAAATTAAAGTGGCAGATTTACTGTCTAAACGTCGTTCCCGCTCTGTGGCGCGTCCGCGTCAGATGGCGATGGCGCTGGCTAAGGAATTAACCAACCACAGCCTGCCGGAGATCGGCGATGCGTTTGGTGGCCGTGACCATACGACCGTGCTGCACGCTTGTCGCAAGATTGAGCAGTTACGCGAAGAAAGCCACGACATAAAAGAAGATTTTTCTAATTTAATCAGAACATTATCATCGTGACGCTATGAAATTTACCGTTGAACGTGAACATTTATTAAAACCGCTGCAACAGGTGAGTGGCCCATTAGGCGGCCGCCCAACGCTGCCTATTCTCGGAAACCTGCTGCTTCAGGTGGCAGACGGTACACTGTCGCTGACCGGCACAGATCTGGAAATGGAAATGATCGCGCGCGTTACGCTGACTCAACCGCATGACGCGGGCGCGACCACCGTTCCTGCACGGAAATTCTTTGATATCTGCCGTGGGTTACCGGAAGGCGCTGAAATCGCCGTGCAGCTTGAGGGCGACCGTATGCTGGTGCGCTCTGGCCGCAGCCGTTTCTCCCTCTCCACGCTGCCCGCCGCAGACTTCCCGAACCTGGACGACTGGCAAAGTGAAGTTGAATTCACCCTGCCGCAGGCGACGATGAAGCGTCTGATTGAAGCCACGCAGTTCTCCATGGCGCACCAGGACGTACGTTACTACTTAAACGGCATGCTGTTCGAAACCGAAGGTGAAGAGCTGCGTACCGTGGCAACCGATGGTCACCGTCTGGCGGTTTGTTCCATGCCAGTCGGTGTTTCACTGCCGAACCATTCGGTGATCGTGCCGCGTAAAGGGGTGATTGAACTGATGCGCATGCTCGACGGTGGCGAAACGCCACTGCGCGTGCAGATCGGCAGCAATAATATCCGCGCGCACGTGGGCGATTTTGTCTTCACCTCGAAGCTGGTTGACGGCCGTTTCCCTGATTATCGCCGCGTGTTGCCGAAAAACCCTGATAAAACGCTGGAAGCAGGATGCGATAGCCTCAAGCAGGCTTTTGCCCGTGCGGCCATTCTCTCTAACGAGAAATTCCGCGGCGTGCGCCTGTATGTGAGCGAAAATCAGATCAAAATCACCGCGAACAACCCGGAGCAGGAAGAGGCAGAAGAGATTCTGGACGTCACCTACGCCGGGACCGAAATGGAAATCGGTTTTAACGTCAGCTACGTGCTGGATGTGCTCAATGCGCTGAAGTGCGAGAATGTTCGCATTCTGCTGACCGACTCCGTTTCGAGCGTACAGATTGAAGATGCCGCATCACAGTCGGCTGCTTATGTTGTCATGCCAATGAGACTGTAATGTCGCTCACCCGTCTGTTGATCCGCGACTTTCGCAATATCGAAAGCGCGGATCTCGCTTTATCCCCTGGCTTTAATTTCCTGGTTGGCGCGAACGGCAGCGGCAAAACCAGCGTGCTGGAAGCTATCTATACGCTCGGCCACGGCCGGGCGTTTCGCAGTTTGCAAATTGGGCGCGTTATTCGCCATGAGCAAGAATCCTTTGTTTTGCACGGACGCTTGCAGGGTGAGGAGCGGGAAACCGCTATCGGTCTGAGCAAAGACAAGCAGGGTGACAGCAAAGTGCGCATTGACGGGACAGACGGCCACAAAGTGGCAGAGCTGGCGCTGTTGATGCCGATGCAACTGATAACGCCAGAAGGGTTTACGTTGCTCAACGGCGGCCCCAAATACAGAAGAGCGTTCCTCGACTGGGGATGCTTCCACAACGAAGCGGGTTTCTTTAACGCGTGGAGCAACCTGAAGCGTCTGCTCAAGCAGCGTAATGCGGCGTTGCGGCAGGTCACGCGTTACGCCCAGTTGCGCCCGTGGGATAGGGAGTTAATTCCGCTCGCGGAACAGATCAGCCGCTGGCGTGCCGAATACAGCGCAGGTATCGCTGAAGATATGGCGGACACCTGCAAACAGTTTTTACCCGAATTTTCTCTCAGCTTCTCCTTCCAGCGCGGCTGGGAGAAAGAGACGGATTATGCTGACGTGCTGGAGAGAAACTTCGAGCGCGACCGCATGTTGACCTACACCGCGCACGGCCCGCATAAGGCGGATTTCCGCATTCGTGCCGACGGCGCACCGGTGGAAGATACGTTGTCGCGCGGGCAGCTTAAGCTCCTGATGTGCGCGCTGCGCCTGGCGCAGGGGGAGTTCCTCACCCGCGTAAGCGGGCGACGCTGCCTGTATCTCATAGATGATTTTGCCTCGGAACTTGACGACGCGCGGCGCGGGGTGCTTGCCAGCCGCTTAAAAGCCACGCAGTCGCAGGTTTTCGTCAGCGCGATTAGCGCTGAACACGTTATGGACATGTCGGATGAAAATTCGAAGATGTTTACCGTGGAAAAGGGTAAAATAACGGATTAACCCAAGTTGAAATGAGCGAGAAACGTTGATGTCGAATTCTTATGACTCCTCCAGTATCAAAGTCCTGAAAGGGCTGGATGCGGTGCGTAAGCGCCCGGGTATGTATATCGGCGATACGGATGACGGCACCGGTCTGCACCACATGGTATTCGAGGTTGTGGATAACGCTATCGACGAAGCGCTCGCGGGTCACTGTAAAGACATCGTGGTGACGATCCATGCGGACAACTCTGTATCCGTCACCGATGATGGCCGTGGCATCCCAACCGGTATTCACCCGGAAGAGGGCGTATCTGCGGCGGAAGTTATCATGACCGTGCTGCACGCGGGCGGAAAGTTCGATGATAACTCCTATAAAGTTTCCGGCGGCCTGCACGGCGTAGGGGTTTCCGTTGTTAACGCCCTGTCGCAGAAACTGGAGCTGGTTATCCAGCGTGAAGGCAAAGTACACCGTCAGCTTTATACCCACGGCGTGCCACAGGCGCCGCTGGCGGTAACGGGCGATACCGACAAAACCGGTACACTGGTCCGCTTCTGGCCGAGCCATGAAACCTTCACCAACGTTACCGAATTCGAATACGACATTCTGGCAAAACGCCTGCGTGAACTGTCGTTCCTGAACTCCGGCGTCTCTATTCGTCTGAAAGACAAACGTGATGGCAAAGAAGACCACTTCCATTATGAAGGCGGTATCAGGGCGTTCGTTGAGTATCTGAACAAGAATAAAACGCCAATTCACCCGAATATCTTTTATTTCTCTACTGAAAAAGACGGTATCGGCGTGGAAGTGGCGCTGCAGTGGAACGATGGCTTCCAGGAAAACATCTACTGCTTCACCAACAACATTCCTCAGCGTGATGGCGGTACGCACCTTGCGGGCTTCCGCGCGGCGATGACCCGCACCCTGAACGCTTATATGGATAAAGAAGGCTACAGCAAAAAAGCGAAAGTCAGCGCCACCGGTGACGATGCCCGTGAAGGCCTGATTGCCGTTGTCTCCGTGAAGGTGCCGGATCCGAAGTTCTCCTCTCAGACCAAAGACAAGCTGGTCTCTTCTGAAGTGAAATCGGCGGTTGAACAGCAGATGAACGAACTGCTGAGCGATTACCTGCAGGAAAATCCGTCCGATGCGAAAATCGTGGTAGGCAAAATTATCGATGCGGCACGTGCCCGTGAAGCGGCGCGTAAAGCCCGTGAAATGACCCGCCGCAAAGGCGCATTGGATTTAGCCGGTCTGCCAGGAAAACTGGCTGACTGTCAGGAGCGTGACCCGGCGCTGTCTGAACTGTACCTCGTGGAAGGGGACTCTGCGGGCGGTTCTGCGAAGCAGGGCCGTAACCGTAAGAATCAGGCTATTCTGCCGTTGAAGGGTAAAATCCTTAACGTAGAGAAAGCGCGCTTCGACAAGATGCTCTCTTCTCAGGAAGTGGCGACGCTCATCACCGCGCTGGGCTGCGGCATTGGTCGCGACGAGTACAACCCGGACAAACTGCGCTATCACAGCATCATTATCATGACCGATGCGGACGTCGACGGCTCGCACATTCGTACGCTGCTGTTGACCTTCTTCTACCGTCAGATGCCGGAAATCGTTGAGCGTGGTCACGTCTACATTGCCCAGCCACCGCTGTACAAGGTGAAGAAAGGCAAACAGGAACAGTACATCAAAGACGATGAAGCGATGGATCAGTACCAAATCGCGATCGCGCTTGATGGTGCTACCCTGCACGCGAACTCCCACGCGCCGGCACTGGCGGGCGAGCCGCTGGAGCGTCTGGTATCCGAGTTCAACGCCGCGCAGAAAATGATTACGCGTATGGAACGTCGTTATCCTAAAACTCTGCTTAAAGCGCTGGTTTACCAGCCAACTCTGAGCGAAGACGAGTTGAGCAACGAACAGATCGTGACCCGCTGGGTGAACACCCTGGTGAGCGAGCTGAACGAGAAAGAGCAGCACGGTAGCATGTGGAAATGCGATATTCAGCAGAACGCCGATGGGCAGTTCGAGCCGATCGTTCGTGTGCGTACCCACGGCGTCGATACCGACTATCCGCTGGAGCATGAGTTTGTGACCGGTCCGGAATACCGTCGAATCTGTACCCTGGGCGAGAAACTGCGTGGTCTTATCGAAGACGATGCGTTTATCGAGCGTGGCGAACGCCGTCAGCCGGTTGCCACCTTCGAGCAGGCGCTGGAATGGCTGGTGAAAGAGTCCCGTCGCGGCCTCGCTATCCAGCGCTATAAAGGTCTGGGTGAAATGAACCCGGATCAGCTGTGGGAAACCACGATGGATCCGGAAAGCCGTCGCATGCTGCGCGTCACCGTTAAAGACGCTATCGCTGCCGATCAGCTGTTCACCACCCTGATGGGCGATGCGGTTGAACCACGTCGTGCCTTTATCGAAGAGAACGCCCTGAAAGCGGCGAATATCGATATCTAAACCGTTTTTGCCCGGTGGCGCTACGCTTACCGGGCAAAACAGACGGCTTAAGTATCGCCCGTAATTTCACTCTCCAGCGCCTGCCGTACCCAGTTCGCCGAAATATGTTCCTGCTCCAGCCGAACCTTCGCGCCAAAATGGTTATGCGCCAGCGCCTGGTAAAGCCGCTGTTCCTGCTCGGTCAGATTAGGTAATAGCCGCAGGCAGGGCTTGTCCTCTTCAACCCACGATGAGCGGTGCATGAATAATGTATTTTCATCCATCAAAACATGCTGAGTATGCGGGTAAAGTTGCCGGAACTGGCTCAGGATCGCAAAGCCGTGCGTATCAATATCGCCCCAGTAATAGAGCTTTTGGCGGCACAGCCAGCGAGCCGATGACAGCATATCGAAGCCGTAGCCTCGGCCAAAAATCACCATACTTCCCGCAGGCTCTGGCACGGTCAAAAAACTGATTTCGTTTTCAATCACCAGGACGGTGGTTACCGGTAAATTCAGCGACGCAAATTCATGGCTATCGATCTCTCTGTCCTGGCCGGCAAAACGATACCGGACGCGCTGGGGTTTATCGCGAAAACCAAAGCGGCGATTGAACTGTACGACACCGCGCGCCAGCGGGTCGATAGCCTCTGGCGGAAGGGTGAGATCCAGAAGCTCTGTTAAAATGCCGCGATGTTGTTCGATAAACTTACTGTTGATGTCAGGCAGATCGATTTGTCGTAAGTAGATGCCTGGACGAGGATTCATCTGCAACCAGGCGATAATCGCCAGCAAACGCGTCCACTCTTGCTCCAGCATGCGCAGCGGATACTTTACCAACCAGCCGCCCAGAGCAGGCTGAGCGGTAACAATGTGCTGAAAAAGATGCTGATAGCGTTCAGATACCTTCTGCTGACCAAGGATTTTTATCGCGTCCGCGGCAGAGTCCACCCAGACTTTTGCGGGCAGGCGGTTGACGCCAATGACCCTGTGCCTGACCTGTCGCCATTCGATGCGGTAGCCTTTTCCTTCAATCTGCGTCAGCGCGCCGATCCACTGGCGAACCTCATTAAACCGTGAAGAGAGATCGTCTGACGTTGGTTTTTTACATATCAATTGTCGGGGGAAATAGCCGCTGTCTTGCGTCACCTCCCGTAACAGGATCCCTTTTTCCCACAGCTTGCGTAACTGACTTTTTAGCGCCTCAGGCGTTGTCCAGCTCATGCGTTTTCTCTGCTTTTTCCTGCTGATAGACGTCGATGCTAATGTTGCGCAGGCGAGAAATTTTTCCGGCCTCGTTGTGCACAAATCCCACATTGGCGACATAGGGCTCAATAATATGAATTTTTTGCAGCGGCGTAACGATCAGCAGTTGCAGATTCAAGCGCTTGAAAAGCTCCAGCCCGTACTGCGCAGACTCGTCTGAACCCCGGCCAAACGCCTCGTCAATCACCACGAAGCGGAATGAGCGAGAGCGTTTCTCGCCCCACTCCAGCCCGAACTGATAAGCCAGGCTGGCGGCAAGTATGGTGTAGGCCAGCTTCTCCTTCTGTCCGCCCGATTTACCCCCGGAATCCGAGTAGTGTTCATGCTCAGTATCATCTTCTCGCCAGCGCTCGGAGGCGGAGAAGGTGAACCAGTTACGCACATCTGTCACTTTTGTCGTCCAGCGTTTGTCCTGATCGCTTAGCCCCTCGCGGCCCCGGAAACGTTCATGGTTAGGAAAATGAATCATCGTTTTAAAAAATTTCCTGACCATGAACAGCAGTGTCTGCAATGCAGTAATGATGTGCCATCGGGAATGTTATGGCCATAAAATGGCTCTTTCGGCGCGTTTTTAACCTGAAAGCCGTTTTTCAGATGCACTTATCCCGCAGTCTGTTCCTGAAGCCATCGTTTCCGGTCGATTTTATGCTGCCTTTCTGCCACTAACTCCGTGGCGTGCCTCCCGGCCTGAGCGCTGACAAAGCGCAGCCGGGTCCCGCACAGAAGGCATTTGTACGGATCCGTGCGCAGAAATTCTTTCATCAGCGCGGCGAAGCCGGGCTGTTCCGGTTTTTTCCGCGCTTCCATCCCCAGGGCTGCATACACCTTCGGCAGCAAGGTGCCCCGTTTACGGTTAGACAGGAAGCCGTAGTAACGCACCATCTTAAAATGCTTCTCCGGGATATGACTGATATAGCGTCCGATCATCTCCTCCTGGGTCAGCGTCTGCTGCCGGTACTGCTGCGTACGATGGTCGTAATAGTGGTGCACCACCGCGCCGGCGCTGTAGTGCCTGAGCTTCGCCGCCGATACCGGCGGGCGCTTCAGGTAGCGCCCGAGGTATTTGACGCTTCGCCATGCGCCTTTTGTTTTCTTCGCAAAGTGAACCTTCCATCGGCGTCCGTACTGCGTCTGCAGATACCGCTGCCACTGAGTTTTATCGCGGATATGGCCCAGCCCCGGCAGGCTGCCGGGATTAATCAGGTCATAACTGTGGCGCAGCAGCCGGATGACGGCTCCGCGCCAGATTTCCTCCACGGCATGCTTCTTAAAGAAGAGGTCGCGCCATACGCCGTGTTTAATATCAAGCCCGCCGCGGGTAACGGAGAGGTGGATGTGCGGATGCTGGTTAAGTTGTCTGCCGTACGTATGCAGGGCGCAGAAGATACCGACCTCCACGCCCTGTTTGCGGGTCCACCGGAGTATGGCCCGGGTGGCTGCCCGGAACAGTGCATTGAGAAGGGGCCAGTTGCTGTTGAAGAAGGGCCACAGCAGGTGGGGCATGGTGAAGGTGATGTGCTGCCAGTCACAGTCGGGCAGAATATGCTGTTGCTCTGTAATCCACTGTTCCGTGGCTTTATGTCCACACGAGCTGCAGCCTTTTGATTTACAGGTCTGGCAGAAGAAGCGGGAATGTGTACAGTCCGGGGAGGCGCAGCAGTATCGCTTCACCCCCATGGCAGCAGTGCCGCAGGCGAGCATGCGCTCGACACAGAGAACGGTCCACGGGCTGAGGGTGTCACCGTGTTTATCCATATACCTGTTCCAGCCGTCATCAGTGGTGAACAGCAGCTTTGCGGGGCGCGGGATATACATGCGGCGGATTATCGCTCTGCAGTGGCACCGGTATGATAGTGCCAGTCGTCACAGTCATCGGCCCAGTTGTCGGTGTGTTTATCCCACGGTGCGAAGGTCACCGGTAGCATGCCGGATTCTGTGGCGAGAATAAACACATCGGCTGGCATGGACTCAATGACGACATCGCCGTCGGGTGAGTCAGGCGGCTCAAAGCCGCGGATGATACAGACGAGAGGCGGGTCGAAGTGTGTATCGAGGAAAAACTGCGGCCCCAGGTGGACACAGTGACGAATGGCATCCTGCGGTGTGTCGTAAAAAAACTCGTCGGGGTCATCATGGTCGCTTTCCGGGGGCAGGGAGACGAGGAAACGCTTCGGATAATCAGGGCGTGAGAGTCGGGACGAGGGCGTGGGTTTACGCTTTCGGGGGGCTTTGCTGCGGGCCATACCAATGACTTCCTGAGAAAATTAACATGCCGCAGAGTATAAAGCCGGACTCAGGACATGCAAACCATCGGAATCGCGAAGCGATGACGCTCGCCCTGTAAGGGCGCTACGTTCGATGATGCGCTTAACCTGTAAGAATTTATCTTCTGAGTACTGCTCATCTTCTGAGCCGGTAAGTGCGCCTTCAGTACAGATGCGCAGCTCGCTCTGAAAATCGCGAATATCCGCGTCGGCGCTGAGCTGAGCCACCAGAGAAATATAGCGACCCGGGTTGTAATCAACGGGAACCAGGGAGTCGTTAATTTTCTCAATACGTTCTTTGATAGTCTCTCTTTCCCGGTTGAGCTGACTCTGAAAACTGGCAATATCATTGATGGTATTTTCATTGAGCAACTGCTTAAAGCGAGCTTCAAAGCGCGGGAGATCGTCGGCTCGCAATGCATTCAGCATCTGGCGATACTCATGGACAGACTCAAGACTGATGTCGATCTCCTGGGTCTCTAGCGGGAACTGATGATTATATCCCGTCATGCTGTTGATGATTTTGTCCCGGGAGCGGAAGAGTTTTTTATCTTCGCTGTCGATTTTATCCTGCAGCCAGCCACGCATCTCCTGCTGGCAATTATCACAGGACTCGACGCTGAGTTGCCTGTCGGGTAAGGCCTTTTCACGCCACTGCTCAAGCTGAGGGTAATAACGAGGCATATCCTGCTCATTCGCCGTTTTTTGCACAGACTCCGCTTCCTGCAGGCTCTCCTCTGCACGCTCTATCTTCTCCTGCGTGCGTCCACGTAAGGCGATTTTATCCCCATGGGTTGTCTCCAGCGTCTGGATTTCCGTGAGGATCTCATTCAGTCGTTGATTCAGTACCAGCAGCCGATCGGATGCGGCTTCAAGCTCGCGTTTCTCAGCTTCCAGTCGGGCAATAGCCTGAGCCAGCGGCTGCCAGTTCATGGCCTGATAATCGTTATGTTCGCCAAGACGGTTATAAATATCGCGTTGCTGCTGCAGGCTTTTAAGTTTTTCCTCAACGGAGGCTAACTCGTTGCCGAGTTCTGCCAGCGCGTCCTCAAGCTCCCGCGCCTGTTTTTCCAGCACGGCGATTTTTTCCAGGTTACTCCACCCAAGAATATAGCGGCTGCGGTCGTGAATAGTATGACGGTCATCTTTTTCATGACGATCGCCCGGCGATTTAATCTGGCCGCTGCGGGTAATCGCCTTACTTTCGCGACGGAACTGTTCCAGCGTTTCACAACAAATATGGTTAAACTGCTGCAGGCGTCGTTCAAGCCAGTCATACCAGACGGTATCGGGTTTTATTTGTAACTTTTCGCTCACCGCACCGGGAAGCGGAGATACCGTAGCATGGTGCTGAGCGGGATTGACCCTGAAATAACTTAACCGGCCATTAAGATGATTATTTTCAACCCATTGCGCCACCTGTTGGTAGTGCTCATCGGCCACCAGAATGGAAAGCCCAAAGCCGTGTAACAGACGTTCCGTTGCACCTTCCCAGACTTTTTCCTCTTCACGCACGGCGAGTAACTCGCCAACGAAGGGGAGATGTTCTTCATTTAGCCCCAGCGCCTGGCAGATACTGTCGCGCAGCATAATCTGACGGGCGTCGATATTGCTGCGCCGTGAACGGAGGTTATTGATTTCAGCGATAAGCTGCTGGTGTATTTCGCGTTTACGGGAAAAGGTAATGTACAGCTCGTTTTTCTGCTGCTGTAACTCGGCTTCGCGGTCGGCGAGCTCATCCGCCTGCGTTTGCAGAAGCTGCCGTGTCGCCAGCCACTCTTCATGATCTTTCACCGCAGAGAGAGCTATTTTTTCCAGCAGCGCGTTATAGTTCTCTGCTGCTTTCAGACGACGGTTTTTTTCCTGTTCATGATGAGTAATATCCAGGCGCAATTGTTCCAGACGATCGCCACCGTTAGCGGCAATATCAGCACGCAGTTGCCTTTCCTGGTTACGTTTTTCCTGTAACTGTTCAGCGGTGACCGCCAGCGTGTTTTGATAGCGCTGCAGTTCATCGTTAAGATTCACCAGCCGCTTTTCAAGCAGGGCGTGCTTCTGGTGGGCAAACCAGCCCGCCAGAGCGTCACGGCAGGCGCGCATGGTTTCTGTTTCCTGAACCAGCAGCGCATGCCTGTCGCACTCGTCAACGAGCGGCGTTAAGTGCTCCACCTGCCGCCGGGCTTTCAATATCGACTCATGCGCGCGATTAAGATCGTCAAAATGTTCAATCAAATGCTTAATTCGTTGGGCGACATCAAAAGGCTCCAGCATATGGCTACGGACAAAATCGGTGAGATTACCCACCGATTTCATAGATACCGTCTGATGAAATAACTCCAGCGCCTGTTCATTGTTTATACCGAAGCGACGACGGAACCAGATGCCATAAGGCGGGAACGAATCAAATATTTCGGCGCTATGTTTTCGTAGCTGTTTGCGAAGGTTATTAATATCAGAACCAAAACCGGAGAAGTCCTCAGCGATGGAAAGCGCTTTTTCCGAGGTAATATAAAACGTAACCGGCTTTCCTGCGGGTTCCTTTAATGAAAAAACCTGTGCCAGGGTAACGGTTTGACCAAAGCCTTCATTGCGAAAAATACCCAGAATGACGGAATAATTACGGTGATCGCGTAGGGCGACGGGTTTTCCGCCCATGCTGTTTTCCAGCCGCTCAGATTTGTAGTATCCCAGCACATACGATCGGAGCGAGCGCTCTTTATTCTCCGCCCCTGCCGCTTTGTTATAGGCTATGCGGTGAGCGGGAACCAGGAGTGTGGTTACCGCATCCACCAGCGTAGATTTTCCGGAACCGATATCGCCCGTGAGGAGCGCGTTTTTACCCTGCAAGTTAAAGGTCCAGACCTGGTTGTTAAAGGTTCCCCAGTTAAAAATCTCCAGCCGTTCAAGACGAAAACCAGCGGAGGATTCATCGCTGCTAAAATCAAGCTCCAGCGCATTAGTCATGATTTTCTCCTCGAATATACTGGTTATAGGCCTGCAGGCGCGCATCAAAATCAGATAGCCACTGTGCATCGACAAATGCTTTCAGAATACGCCGGACTTCCCAGGTCTGATTTTGATTACGGAGAGGGCGTAAGAATCCCATCTCAGAAATTTTATTAATATGGCGACTAATCTGATCGACCAGCCGTACTTCATTGGTGCTTTCAGCCATGAAAACACGCAATAAATCGATAATCTGATCCTGGGTCAGAATTAAACGTGTTTCGCTGCCGCTGGCGTCGAATTCCGCCATTTTTTTGCGCAACAGAGCCAGCAGAAGGCTGACGGGAAATGACAGAGGGCGTCGGGAAATTAGCCGAGGCGCGGATTCATCATCGGCTTCATCAGCGCTTGATCGCAAAAAAGCATAACCTTCCGCTTCATCCAGATGAAGCTCCAGATTCATCACCCGACAGTAGTCGCGAACCTGAATTTGTAAACGCAACAGCGCGCCCCACAGATGAGGATCGTTCTCCTGATAAATCACACCTTTCAGCAGTGAAATAATCAGCGTCGAAAGGGCGCTGTCCGGTGACACGGTGGCGTTATTCTGTTCCATTCATTATCTCCTTTGCGCGGGTAAAAATGATCGTATTAATGTGCGCCTTTTTTTGTTCACCCGTTGCAGTAAGCCAATATACGGTTTCGCTGCTGCTTTCATCAAACGTTGCGCTAACGGATTCACTGGCGAGTTGAATATAGGTAACCAGCTCAGCGAGTCCTTGCTGCAATGGATACAGGGAGAGTACTTCCTGCAGGCTTATTTGCGAACGCGTGTGCAGGATCTTACGAATATTGCGCAGTAAGCGAGATTTATCGACGGTGATTTGTGAGAAAAGAATATCAATGTCTATTGATTCATCACCCTGCTCAAGAACCTGCTGGATAATTTTGGCTTTCACCGGAGGAGTGTAAAGCGGGCGCTCACAAGGCAATATCACGGAGGGTTGAAGATCGTAAATATCCATTATGTCGCCTGCGGGAGGCGTCGATTTTAAGGCGACAGCATGATGCTCAATATTATGTAAAATCTCCATAATCCGCTTATTTTCAAGCCAGGCCTGATCGTCGAGAAAGCGTCGTAACTGTTGCGAAAGCTGCGCAACGGTGCGTTGCGTATGTTCTCCCGCCTCCAGCCAGTCGTAATGAATACGTTTAATACGAGAATCAGGCTGCGTTTCGGCAACAGCATCAAGCGACAGGAGTTTTTCCAGTAAGCGTGAGAACTCATCCTGTCTTGATTGTGACATCAGAAAATCCCAGAACGCGCGAAAGCTCCGGCCTTGATCTGATTCGGTGATGGCATCGCGCTCGCCCAGCACCTGGGTTAACAGATCGCCTTTGGCGCCATTCCATAGCGCGATGCGTTCGCGAACAAGGCGATCGAGCTGGCGGAAGTTGTGCTCAACCTGGCGGAAATCGGAGAGTAGCTCGCGGGATAAATGGACGATCTGCTGAAAACGTTCTTTTTGTGCGGTGCTATCCAACAGCGTTAGGCTGTGTCCCTTAATTATATAGTCGTTGATAAAAGAGCCGGATGCAGCCCAGCTTCACCATCGCCAGATAATTTCTCGCCGTTTTGTCGTAACGCGTCGCTATGCGACGGTATTCTTTCAGGCGACCAAAACATCGCTCAACAACGTTGCGATTGCGGTACGCATTACGATCGAGCTGTGAACGCCCATCCAATGCCATTTTCTCATTTGATTTTCGGGGAATGACTGCTTTTATACCTTTGCTTTTCAGTTCGTTGCGTAACGCATGCCCGGAGTACGCTTTGTCGGCCAGTACCGCATGGCCACGGCGTTTCATGCTGCCGTTCTGGCGCTGAACACCAATACCGTCGAGAAGACGTTGCGCGAACTGGCTTTCGTGAGCCTGTCCGGGACTCAGCACTATGTTTAACGGAAGACCGTTTCCGTCTGTCGCCAGATGGATTTTGGTGCCAAAACCACCGCGAGAGCGACCCAGCCCATTATCTCCGGCGATATCGGGATGTTTTTTTGAGCCCCGGCAGCACATTTCAACGCCCGGATATTGCTGCCATCCAGCGCCGTAGCAGACCAGTCAACAAGATTGCTGGCATCAAGTAGCGAAAGCAACCTGTTGAAAATAATGTTAATAACACCTGATTTTGACCACCGGTTAAAGCGGTTATAAACCGTTTTCCATGGTCCATATCGTTCAGGTAAATCACGCCACGGAGCCCCGGAACACAACACCCAGAACATACCGTTGATAATTTTACGATGCTCAGCCCATGGGCGTCCGGCCCGTGGAGATACGGGTTCAGCAGGCAATAAAGGCTGGATGATAATCCATGCTTCATCAGGAAGGTCGTAGCGAGCCATAGTTCAATATGTTGTGGAAACAGACAGTTACTATAGCTCAAACGATTAAGGGACACAGCCTAGTTTACCGTTGCGGATGGCGGCTATCTCCGCATCAATCTCATTGCGCTGTTGTTCAAGCTCCTGAATGCGCAGCTCCGGATTATTTTCACTGCCTGAGATGACCTGTTTGAGCAATTCAAACAGGGTGACCAGCCTGGACTCTGTACCGATAAAGGCGGCATCGCCCAGTTTATCCAGCCAGCTTAGCGCCTTTTCGGTCGCAGGTGTCAGGTCGAACCAGGGCCGGTCATCGCCTGGCGGGTAAAATTTCCTCAACCAGCCGCGCTCAGGAGCCGCCCAGTCATTCAGATATTCCCGCGCAGGGCGCGGATACATCTCCTCACCGTAGTGCTGGTGCAGGACATAAAGCGTATCTTCCAGTTTTTCCGTAAGCTCATCCTGGGGAATACTGCGGGCATTGGGTAATGAGAACGCCTGCCAGAGAAAACTGGCGATAAGCGCGGCGGAATCTGCGCGCAATAACTTCCATGCGGGGTGATTGGTGCGCATGGTATCCAGAGTGGCAAAATCCATAACAGCGCATCTCCTGAAAATATAAGGTTATTTGTCATTTTACCCTGTTCAAAAGAGGTCAAAAAAGGGGGTTGATCGCATTGTTTACTCTCCTCTTTAATCTGCTGTTTTTTGAGCGGAATCGCGTTAGCATGAGTTCAGACTCATTCAAACCGGGGATCTCATGGCTATTAAACTCATTGCAATCGATATGGACGGCACCTTACTGCTGCCAGACCACACTATCTCTCCAGCCGTTAAAAACGCGATTGCCGCCGCACGCGAGATAGGCGTCAAGGTGGTGCTGACTACCGGGCGTCCGTATGCGGGTGTGCACAGCTATCTGAAAGAGCTGCACATGAATCAACCGGGTGATTACTGCATCACCTATAACGGCGCGCTGGTGCAGAAAGCCGCAGATGGCAGTACGGTGGCACAAACCGCCCTGAACTATGACGACTACTTGTTTCTGGAAAAGCTGTCCCGCGAAGTCGGTTCTCATTTCCACGCGCTCGATCGCAATACGCTCTATACCGCTAACCGTGATATCAGCTACTACACCGTACATGAATCCTACGTCGCGACCATTCCGCTGGTGTTCTGTGAAGCGGAAAAAATGGACCCGGCGACCCAATTCCTGAAAGTGATGATGATAGATGAACCCGAGATCCTGGATAAAGCCATCGCCCGCATCCCGGCGGAAGTTAGAGAGAAATATACCGTGCTGAAAAGTGCGCCGTACTTCCTCGAAATTCTCGATAAACGCGTGAATAAAGGTACGGGCGTAAAATCCCTGGCCGACGTGCTGGGCATTAAGCCAGAGGAGATCATGGCGCTGGGCGACCAGGAGAACGACATCGCAATGATTGAGTTCGCAGGCATAGGGGTGGCAATGGATAACGCCATCCCGTCGGTGAAAGAGGTGGCTGATGTCATCACCAAATCTAACCTCGAAGACGGTGTTGCCTGGGCAATCGAGAAATATGTTCTGAACTGTTAACCCCGGCGGGGTCAGTTTTGGTCTATATGAGTAGGCTAATCACTTCTGATGTTTTACCCTGATGCGATAACCGCGCATCAGGGCCTCTTTATGAAACAAATCACCTTTGCTTCCCGCCATCACCAGCTCACGAATATTAACACCTGGACGCCTGACAGCCAGTGGCTTGCCTATGACGTTCGCCCGTCCGGCGCATCGTTCAGCGGCCAGACCATCGAACGGGTAAATGTCAGTACGGGCGAGGTAGAGGTGATTTATCGTGCTCCACACGACGCGCACGTCGGCGTGGTGACCGTTCATCCGGTGGAAAACAAATTTGTCTTTATCCATGGGCCGAAAAACCCCGATGCAGACTGGCAGTACGATTTCCACCATCGCCAGGGGGTGATTGCCCACAATGGCCAGGTGAGCAACCTGGATGCCCTGGATATTTCTGCACCCTACACCGCCGGGGCATTGCGCGGGGGCAGCCATGTCCACGTGTTTAGCCCTGATGGAGAATTCGTCAGCTTTACCTACAACGACCACGTGCTGCACGAACGCGACCCAAAACGCGACCTGCGTAATGTCGGGGTGGCCGCGCCTTTTGGTCCGGTTGAACCTCAGGGCAAGGATCCACATGAATATGCGGGTACCTTCTGGAGCGTACTGGTAAGCCGCACAACGCCGAACCCACGGCCGGGTAGCGATGAGATTAACCGCGCTTACGAAGAGGGGTGGGTGGGCAATGACAGGCTGGCGTTTATCGGCGATACCTTGTCAGAGAAAGGCAAAAAAGTGCCAGAACTGTTTATTGTGTCTCTGCCAAAAGATGCGCAGGGCTGGAAACGTGCAGGTGATGCCCCGTTGCAGGGAACCCCTGATACCCTACCGGCGCCCCCCTTTGGCGTAATGCAGCGCCGCCTCACCTTTACCCATCAAAACCGCTATCCGGGGCTGGTTAACGTGCCGCGCCACTGGGTACGTAGTCATCCGCAGGGAACGCAGATCGCGTTTCTGATGCGCGATAATAACGGCATTGTGCAACTGTGGCTTATCTCACCGGATGGCGGCGAGCCGCGGCAGTTGACCCACACCGTGAGCAGTATTCAGTCCGCGTTCAACTGGCACCCTTGCGGGAACAGGCTGGGATTCGTGCTTGAAAACCGGATTGCCTGCTGTGATGCGCAGAACGGAGAGGTGACGTTTTTGACGTCCAATCATGGCAACCCGCCCTCTGCCGATGCGGTGGTGTTTTCCCCGGATGGGCGCGCTATCGCCTGGATGGAAGAGACGGAAGGTTTTCGCCAGCTATGGCTAACGAAAACCGCGCAGAGCTAGTGTGAAGGCAGGGCCGCGGGCGGAATGACGGAATTAGTTGCCAGATTTTCTTTTTCGCTTTGCTCAACGCGCGAACGCACGGAATTGTCCGTGCGGAACATATCCCACGGCAGAAGAAGCGTATCTGCTACTACCGTAAAGGGCATATCAAGGATAACCAGGGACCTGGTTCCCCAGTTTGTATTATCATCGGAGATCATCGACGCGCTGGCGCGGGTCCCTGGATATGTTCCTTCTTTACCGCCAGTGTGAGACATCACGCTCGAACACCCGCAAAGTAAAACAATCCCGCTGAACGTCGTCAGCTTTATCAGAACATTTTTCATCATCGCTCAGTCCATCATTAATGGCACTACTTAGACCTGCACTCTGGGTTATAACGAGCCTTGTTCAAAATGAATAGCCCGAAAGTCCAAACCTGTGGCGACCATAGCAATTTAACTCTTCGTGCTGTTGTCCCAGTCTAAGCGAGTTGCACGAAAGTGCAAAAAAAAGTACAGGCATAATGCTTGAAAAGACCGGTTTTAGCCCCATTTTCAGTATAAGACCCGATAAGGACACGCCTGATGGGTGTTCGGGGGACAACGGCCTGTCCATGGTGGAAGGCTGCAATTTCTCGCTGATTTCAGGAGTATTATTTATGCGTAACTTCGATCTTTCTCCGTTATATCGTTCTGCAATTGGTTTTGACCGCCTGTTTAACCATTTAGAAAATAACCAAAGCCAGAGCAATGGCTATCCTCCATACAATGTTGAGCTGGTGGATGAAAATCATTATCGCATTGCGATTGCGGTCGCTGGTTTTGCAGAGAGCGAACTGGAAATCACCGCGCAGGACAACCTGCTGTTGGTGAAAGGCTCCCATACGGCTGAGCAGAAAGAACGTACCTACCTTTATCAGGGTATCGCCGAGCGTAACTTTGAACGCAAGTTCCAGTTAGCTGAGAACATTCACGTTAAAGGCGCGAACCTGGTCAACGGTCTGCTGTTTATCGAACTGGAACGTGTGATACCGGAAGAGAAGAAACCTCGCCGGATCGAAATTAACTGATCGTGCGGGTCGCAACAGCGGCCCACCCAGAATTGCTTGCCGTAAAGGGAGCATATGCGAATCCACAAGGATTTGCAGGAATAATTGTGCACAAAATTACACTGTGCCGGACTCGCTTCTCAGAAGGAGATATACTATGCGTAACTACGATTTATCCCCCCTGCTGCGTCAGTGGATTGGCTTCGACAAACTGGCTAATGCCCTGCAAAACACTGCTGCCGAGCAACAAACGTTCCCACCGTACAACATCGAAAAAAGCGATGATAACCACTATCGCATTACCCTGGCGTTAGCCGGATTCCGCCAGCAAGACCTGGAGATCCAGCTCGAAGGGACACGTTTGACGGTAAAAGGCTCGCCTGAAAAACCAGAAACCGAAACCCGGTGGCTGCATCAGGGGCTGGTCACTCAGCCGTTTAGCCTGAGCTTTACTCTGGCCGATCATATGGAAGTCTCGGGTGCGAGCTTCATTAACGGGTTGCTGAACATCGACCTGACTCGCAACGTACCGGACGCGATTGCGCCGCAGCGCATCGCCATCAGTGAGCGGCCTGCGTTAAACAGTTGATGATATAGGTTGGATAAGGCGCAATCGCCGCCCGATCACAGACCGCATAACGTCCTGTCCAGGCAGGACGTTATGCGCCAGCGTAATGAATTTGCAAGGGTGGCACATCTAATGACCCGGTGGAGTATAACGGCGTAATATTTCTTTGCCGAATAAATTGTGATGAAAAAACGGATTAATGAATTAAGTAATTTATTGTTTAATTTATTGATGGCTTAAAGGGTCAATCCCAGGCGCTAATACTGCTCCTCCGGTGCTTAATTTTTCACTATCCAGCGTGTGGTCTCATTCGTTAACCGGGTCGCAATCTGCGGCACGTCGGTTCGCGGTGGGGTAATGGTGTATTATGTCACCCGGATTACGGCATCGCCGACATTTTTTTCGCTCTTACTCACAACTTGCTGTGTCGGCAGTACGCAAACGCCTGCCAACCTGAACACTATCGTCGCGTTGTTTACCATGGCCCCGGGTATCTGCTACCTGCTGTGCGCCTTAACGGCGAAAGTGTTCTTCAAACTGACAACGGAAAAATGAAGCAAATTTCGGCGAACCTCACCGTGCAGGCTTGAATGATTGTTTAACCCAATGGGTCAGATTGAATCGTCGAAACACCAAGGAGAAACGATGAAAATTTCCCGTCTCGGCGAAGCGCCGGATTACCGCTTCTCTTTAGCTAATGAGCGGACATTTCTGGCGTGGATCCGCACCGCACTGGGCTTTCTGGCTGCCGGTGTTGGCCTTGATCAGCTGGCGCCCGATTTTGCCACCCCTTTGATTCGTGAAGCGCTGGCGCTGCTGCTGTGTCTGTTTGCGGGTATACTGGCGATCTATGGTTATCTGCGCTGGTTACGCAACGAAAAAGCGATGCGTCTGAAGCACGATCTCCCTTATACGCGCGGGCTGCTGTTAATTAGCGCGATGCTGCTGGCGGTGGCGGGCGTGGTGATGGTGCTGGTGTTCT
The DNA here is from genome assembly GCF_918797525.1 of unidentified bacterial endosymbiont. Classification (NCBI taxonomy): domain Bacteria; species unidentified bacterial endosymbiont. The sequence continues at coordinate 147,041 of NZ_OU963893.1, forward strand.
ATGGCGGATAGCCGCAAATTGCGACGTGAAGCCGACCCTGGCCTTCAGCCGGAGCGGACCTCCCTTGCCTGGCTGCGCACACTGTTGGGATACGGTGCGCTGATCGCGCTGGCGATTAAGCACAACTGGCACCGCACGGGCGGGCCAATGTGGATCTCATTAATTGTGCTGGCGATGGTGGCGATTATTCTATGGCGTTATACCCGCAGCCGTAACCTGATGGACGTGGCGCAGGATGATTTTGCGCAGCCGAAGGCAGTGCGAGATAAGTTACTGATCGCCCTGGCTGTTTTATCCCTGTCACTGCTGTTTGCGGTCAGCCATATCCAGCAAATTTTAAACCTGTAGTTGTCGGTTTCGCCCGGCGAGGGTTGCGCCTTACCGGGCCGATAACTTAACGTCCTTTCGCTAAATACGTCGCCATTTCGTCTTCCGGCACCATCCCGCCGCCGGTCGCCCAGACCAGATGGGTAACGTTAGCTTCCGCCTTTACGCGTAGCGGTCCGGCCATTCCCGCCAGGGCAGAGGGTTCGAGACGGATCCCCTCTTCCTGCGCCAGCCAGCCGAGCATGTCATACATACTCCGATCGGAAAGCGTATAGAACCCGGCGAGCAGGCGTTCCATCGCGCGGCCCACGAAACCCGATGCACGTCCTACGGCCAGTCCGTCCGCAGCCGTTACGTTATCGATCCCGAGATCCTGAACCGCAATGTCATCGTGCAGGCCGGTGTAGACGCCCAGCAGCATGCAAGGTGAGTGAGTTGGTTCGGCAAAGAAACAGTGTACGTTATCGCCAAACGCCAGTTTAAGACCAAACGCCACGCCGCCAGGGCCGCCGCCGACGCCACATGGCAGGTAGACATACAGTGGATGTGCGGCATCTACCACCCGACCCTGGGCGGCAAACTGCGCCTTCAGACGCTCGCCCGCCACCGCATAACCGAGGAACAGGGTGCGGGAATTTTCATCGTCAATGAAGAAACAGTTCGCATCGCTTAGCGCGGCTTTTCGCCCTTGCTCCACCGCGACGCCATAATCCTGCTCATACTCTACGACATGCACGCCGTGGCTGCGCAGCGTGGCTTTTTTCCATTCCCGGGCGTCAGCGGACATATGGACTGTCACCTTAAAGCCGATGCGCGCGCTGATGATACCGATGGACATCCCCAGGTTGCCGGTAGAGCCTACCGCGATGCTGTACCGGCTGAAGAAGTCTTTAAAGCGCGGCTCCAGCAGGATGCTGTAATCGTCATCACTACTGAGCAAACCGGCTGACAGCACCAGTTTTTCCGCATGCGCCAGCACTTCATAGATGCCGCCACGCGCCTTAATGGAGCCGGAAATGGGCAGATGGCTGTCCTTTTTCAGCAGCAGCGTTCCGGGGATCGCCTTAGCAAACTCCCGCTCCAGCCGCTTATGCATCGCCGGTATCGCCACCAGTTCAGATTCGATAATCCCGCGGGTGGCCGCCGTTTCCGGGAATGCTTTTGCCAGATACGGCGCGAAGCGGTTCAGGCGAAAATGGGCGTCATCCACATCGGCTTTGGTTAACCCGACATACGGCAACCCCTCAGCAAGCGTAGTGGCGCGTGGGTTAAGCCAGGTCGTTTCTTGCAGGGCAATCAGCTCCTCAACCAGAGGAAACTGTGCGGTTAACGTGGTAATAATTGCGTTTTTCATAGTACGTCTCGTCGCGCTCAGATAATAAAAGAAAGCAGGAATGTGCCGCCAAGTGCAAGCACCGAGGCGATAAACGTCGCCGTCGTATAATATTTGAAGGTCTCATTCAGGGTGGCGCCGCAATACTGCTTTACCAGCCAGAAAAGGGAGTCGGTGACGATCGTGCAGCCAATGGCGCCGGAACCGATGGCAATGGTGATGATCGCCGGGCTGACGTTCGGGTAGAGCGGCAGCATCGGCGCCACAATCGCCGTGGCGCCCATCATCGCCACGGTCGCCGAGCCAACGGCGGCATGCAGCACCAGCGCCACCAGCCACGCGAGAAGGATGGGGTGCATATGCAGGTTCGAAAGCATCTGCGCCAGGGTGTCCGCCAGCCCGCTGGTTTTCAGAATGGCGTTAAACGCCCCACCCGCGCCGATAATCAATAAAATGTTGGCGATGGCACCAAACCCGTTCTCGGTATGGGTCAGCATCGCACTCATGGCCATATGCTGGCGGATCCCCAGAAGGTAATAGGCAACAAACACAGCGATAAACATCGCGGTGATCGGGTTGCCGATAAACTCCAGTAGCGCAAAGAGCGTGCTGTCATTGGCTGCCATATACAGTCCGGCGACGGTTTTCACCAGCATCAGGCCAATGGGCAGCAGCACGGTAAACAGCGTTGCGCCGAGAGAGGGTAGGGTGTGTTCTTCACGCACGTTAAGGTCTGAAAATTCTGCCGGAACCGCTTTAAACGGCAGGCGCTCCCCGAGCAGTTTCAGGAACAGCGGACCGCCTGCCAGCGAGGCCACCAGACCCACCAGCAGACCATAAACAATAACCGTACCCACGTCCGCGCCCAGCGCGTTAGTAACAAACAGCGCCGCCGGGTGTGGAGGCACCACGCAGTGCACCGCCATCAAGGCGGTACACAGCGGAATGGCCAGTTTGAGCAATGAGGTGTGGGTTTTTTTGGCAATGGAGAAGGCGAGTGGGATCAGCAGCACCACACCCACCTCCACAAACAGCGTAATGCCGCAGATGAGGCCGACCAGCACCATAATCACGTCCGCCGAGAGCCAGCGGCAGCGCTGGAGCGTGATGCCGATACGTTCTGCCGCACCCGAGACTTCCATTATCTTGCCGAGGATTGTGCCAAGACCAATCACCGCCGCCAGAAAGCCCAGGGTACCGCCAATTCCGCTCTCAACGGCATCCACTATCTCCAGCGGGCGCATTCCCATCATCGCGCCGACAAAAAAGCTCGCCAGCAGCAGCGCCAGGAACGGGTGAAACTTCAGTTTTACGATGGTTAAAACAATCAACACAATGCTTGTCAGCAGCGTCGCCACAACCCAGACCTGAGATCCCATGCCCCACCTCACCCTTTGTCATTACGACTATTGGACGAAAAACGGCATAGGCTGACAAACGATATAAATTGACGTACAGGTGAGCCAGATTGCATCAAACGCGTGACCAGGGTCTAAAATATGCACGTTAACGCTATTTGATTCACATAATTTCACCCGTAAACGGTAGTCTTAAGATGTAAATAACGAGTGAGGATTGTGATGAACGACGCGAATGAAACCCGAAATCGCCTGTTAAACGGCTGGCAATTGTCGAAAATGCACACCTTTGAGGTGGCGGCCCGGCATGCATCCTTCGCGCTGGCGGCGGCGGAGCTGTCGCTCACGCCGAGCGCAGTAAGCCACCGTATCAACCTGCTGGAAGAAGAGTTAGGTATTCCGCTTTTTGTGCGTTCGCACCGTAAAGTCGAGTTGACGCAGGAGGGGAAACGCGTTTACTGGACGCTTAAATCGTCACTCGACACCCTGAATCAGGAGATCCTCGATATCAAAAATCAGGCGCTGTCCGGCACGCTGACGGTCTACTCTCGCCCGTCGATTGCGCAGTGCTGGCTGGTACCGATGCTGGGGGACTTTACCCGCCGCTATCCCTCGATTTCGTTAACTATCCTGACCGGCAACGATTACGTCAATATGCAGCGAACGGGCGTTGATCTGGCGCTTTATTTCGACGATACCCCGCCTAATTACCTCTCGCATCATTTTTTGATGGACGAAGAAATTTTACCCGTGTGTTCACCGGAATACGCACGCGAGCATGCTCTCCTGCATAACCCCGACAACCTGCTGCATTGCACGTTGCTGCATGACCGCCAGGCCTGGAGCAACGATTCCGGTACCGATGAGTGGTTTAGCTGGGCGCAACAATTTGCGGTTAACCTGCCGCCATCGCCGGGAATCGGCTTCGATCGTTCCGATTTAGCGATAATAGCCGCCATGAACCATGTCGGTGTCGCAATGGGGCGCAAACGGCTGGTGCAAACACGTCTTGTGCGCAAAGAGCTGATCGCGCCTTTCGGCGATAAAGCCCTGAAGTGTCATCAGCATTACTACATCTCAACGCTTCCTGGCCGACAGTGGCCCAAAATCGATGCCTTTATCGGCTGGCTGAAGGAAGGGGCGAACTGAAGAATTATTACGCTTTGCCGCTACACCAAATGCGGAAAAGGGTGCTAAATACAGGTTATTACTTTTGAATTCTCGCAAGGTATACCGTGTTAAAGCCTCTTATAGCCACTGCGCTACTGGTTACTTCCGGCTGGGCCTTCGCCGCTGAGCCGCCGCTAACGGCTGCCCGCTATGCGCAGCAACTGGGAGTGGGTTTAGACGTGGATTGGGCGCGTACCGAGCGCGGGATACGCGAGTTCGACCCGCTGGTGGTACGCGATTTTCGCGCGAAAGGGATTAGCCATGTGCGGATCCGTGTCGCCGACGAGCCGACAGAAGCCAGACTGATCCATCTGCGTAAGCTGGTGGAAGCTTGCGAGCAATATGGCATGATCCCGATTATCGCTTATCAGGCTGACGCGTATAAAAACGACCCGAAAGCTGATACCGAGAAAGAGGTCATTAACTGGTGGATTGCCGTAGCGCACTATTTCGGCCAACGTTCGCCGCAGCTGGGTTTTGACCTGATCTACGAGCCTGCGGACAAGCTCAATCACAATGCGGCTTCACTCAACCGGGTGTACGAAAAAACGATTAAAGACATTCATGCGATTGATGCTCACCGTATGATATTCATCGCCCCCCGACTGCGCGCGGCACCAGAGGACCTCACCAGTCTGAAACTGCCTGCCCATAGCCAAAATTACCTGCTGGCTGAATGGCATATCTTCCCGTGGGGGCCGTCGAAAAGTAACGGTAGATATCCGTGGACGTCAGGCACGGTGGCGGAGAAAGCGGCTATTCATAATCGCATCAACACGGCGCTGCGCTGGCAGCAAAAAACGGGACACGTCAGTTGGGTCGGCGGCTGGGGAGTGGGGGAGTCAAACCGCCTGACGCCAACCGCGTCGCAAATGGCATTCGCGGCGTTTATGGCCTGCGAACTGCAAAAAGCAAAAATCCCCTATGCCATTAATGCAGATTTCCAGTTTTACGACGGAGAAGAGGGCGCCTGGCGGCCCGCGCCAGAGCCGTTATTACAGACCATGATTGCACCGGCATGCGAAAAGCCGGGAAATCACGGGGTCAGACCGGCTGCTCGTGATGCGAGACACGTGACGCCAGCGGCAGCCAGCACAGTAAAATCAGCAGCCCCATCAGCGTCATTAGCAAGCCCAAACTAGCTTGTCCGGTTTGTGGCATCATGGCGGAGAGCCAGGCCAGCGCGCCGGACCCCATATTCTGTAAACCGCCGACCAGCGCACCCGCCGTGCCCGCCAGGAACGGGAAGGGCTCCATCGCGCCGCTGGTCGCCAGCGGGAACAGCATCCCTGCGCCGAAGAAGAACAGCGCCGCCGGGACCAGCAGCGTCCAGACCGTCATTACGCCTGCCAGCCCCGGGATCCACATCATCACGCCCGCTAGCAGGCAGCACATCACCGACTGCCACATTAGCGTTGATAAGCGCTTGTTCGGACGTCCGGCAAACCATGCGCCAAAGAATGCCGCCGGGATTGGCACAATAAAAAGAATGCTCACCACCAGACTGCTCAACCCCAGCCCTGCGCCTAACAGCACGCCGGAGCAGGCTTCAAACACCGCGATACCCGCCAGACCACCGATCAGCATCAGCACGTAGCAGGCGAATGCCCCGTTGCTGAACAGCGTTTTATAGCTGGCGATAAGTTTACTGCATGGCGCGTCTTTGGGCCGGGTTTCCGGCATCCAGCGCGCCATGCTGAAGGTGACAAGGATGCACAGCACCAGCAGGAAGCCATAGCAGGCGCGCCAGGACCACAGGGTACCCAGCAGGCCGCCAATCAGCGGAGCCAGCAGAGGGCTGACCAGAATCCCCATGTTTAACAGGCTGTTGGCGTGGCGCAACTGCGTGCCCTGGTACATATCACGCGGCAAGGTACGCGCCATTACCCCACCGACGCCGGTACCAATGCCCTGTAACGCGCTGGCGGCAATCAATACGGTCAGGCAATGGGTGGCGATGGCAATGACCGTCGCTACCATAAAGATAGACATCCCCACCAGGATCACCGGGCGACGCCCGACGCGGTCAGACAGCGGTCCGTAGAAGAGCTGCGAGACGCCATAGGTCAACAGATAGGCGGCCATTACGCTCTGGACCGCGCCTTCGCGGACGTTCATTTCCTTTGCCATGTCGGCAATCGCCGGAATATAGATGGTCTGCGCCATCTGCCCGACGGCCACCAGTAACACCAGCATCAACAATAAGTTAACGTTCCTTTGTTTTTTCATTTCGCTGCAGACTTTTGCCAAAAAAGAGAAATAAAGAATAACTGACTACGCATTCCGCTAAATGTGCGAGGAACCTACCACAGTGAGATGAAAAATTAAGTATTGCCGTGGTGAATGTGGACGAGGGATCAGGCAGGTTTTATTAACGCGTACGGCAACTAATGTTGCCAAAAATTTGTGCCAGGTTAGGCCTGGCACAACGCTGCGTGCAGGCGATCACACTGCGCAAAAAAGGCGGTGCGTTACCCGCGGTTCGTCGGCGACCAGCGTAAACCCCGCCCGGTGATAGAACCCGTAAACGGCATCCGGCGCGTGGGTATTAAGAAAATCGAACCAGATGCTGGCATCGGCCATCACCACGGTTAACAGCTGTTTGCCAATCCCCAGCCCGCGACACTTTTCGCTGACGTAAAGATGGCGAATACGGCCCGCACGCGGCTGTTGGCTAAAGGGATCGCGGTTGAGGCCACATACGCCCACCAGTTTGCCGTTGAGAAACGCACCCAACAGTTTTTCACCCGGCGCATTGAAGCGGTTTTCACCGCGCTGCCAGTTCTCTTCCAGCCTGCACAGCATGTTGAAATTCAACGCGATACTCTCAGCCTTAAGCGCGATAAACCCCGGCTCTTCAGGGGTGACAGGCTCAATTAACAGACGCGACATAGCATTCCCTCGTTATTAAAGAGGGGCGGTTGCCCGCCCCTCTCAGGTGCGACTTGACCCTGAATTACCGCAGGTATTTCAGGACGGCATCAAGCAGTTGCAGTAGTGCAACAATGAGTTTGAGGACCAGTATCACCGTATCCACGACGCTCATACGCGTCTCCTTTTGGCAAAAGGAGCACGATGCTGGCGTACCTTTCCGCCGCCTGTTGCCAGCACCTGGATTGACGTAACACAGTGTGCTCACTTCGGGGGTTAAGGCACTGACGGCACCACCCGTTTCAGCCAGGACTTTTTTTGCGCCGGTAAAACAGCGGCCCCCTCGCGCACTGCGAACACCCACAGTATAGATAAATACTGTATGTATGAACAGTATTTAATGGACAAAATTCGAAAGGCAATCCATACTCAAAAACGGCAAAATCCGTGCCGGAATTGCACGTTCGTCTTCGATCGCGTATACTTTTTGCGTTGACGTAATACAGTGTGTTCTGCGGCGACCAACCGCAAACCCTGCTAAGAACCTCGCTTCGGCGGGGTTTTTTGTTTTCATCACCCTACAAGCGAAACGTGATCCCTGGCGCATTTTTACGCAGATGAAAATATTTCCATTGTCACGCTGTAAAACCTGTGTTTGTATAAATTCTATCAATGATTCCAAACACAGGTTCCCCATGACTGCATCCATGAACACCGCGACCCTACTAAAAACTGCGCAACCCGCCGCAGTGGTCGTCGTGCGTGTGGTGGTGGTCGTCGGCAATGCGCCGTAGGGACTGGATCAACACACAAATCCAAAACCCCGCCGGCGCAAACCGGGCGGGGTTTTTTAGTTTAAACGCCTCCCGGAAAGTCGGCCCATAAAAGGACTGGAGCATGGCACATTCGGGTACAACATCTACGAAGACGCGTTTTACTGGCGCGCAATTAATTGTTCATTTACTGGAGCGACAGGGCATCACCACGGTAGCGGGTATCCCCGGCGGGACAGTGCTTCCGCTGTATGATGCGTTAAGCCAAAGCAGCACAATCCGCCATGTGCTTGCCCGCCACGAGCAGGGGGCAGGGTTTATCGCACAGGGTATGGCGCGCACACAGGGCAAACCGGCGGTATGTCTGGCCTGTAGCGGGCCGGGCGCGACCAACCTGGTTACCGCCATCGCCGATGCGCGCCTCGACTCCATTCCGCTGATCTGCATTACCGGGCAGGTTCCCTCTTCGATGATTGGCACCGATGCGTTCCAGGAAGTGGACACCTACGGCATCTCTATCCCCATCACCAAGCATAACTATTTAGTTCGCCATATTGCCGAGCTTCCTCAGGTTATCAGCGATGCATTCCGCATTGCGCAGTCCGGTCGCCCAGGCCCGGTGTGGATAGACATTCCCAAGGATGTCCAGACCGCAGAAATTGAACTTGACGTCCTCCCGGAGCCGGGCGCCCGTGCCGCGGCGCCGGAATTTAGCGCTGAAAGCGTGCGCGACGCGGCGGCCATGATTAATGCAGCGAAACGTCCGGTGCTGTATCTGGGCGGTGGTGCAATTAACGCCTGCGAAGCGGTGCGCCAGTTCGCGGAAAAAGCCAACCTGCCAACCACCATGACGCTGCTGGCACTAGGATTGTTGCCAAAGGCACACCCGCTGTCGCTCGGCATGTTGGGGATGCACGGCGCGCGCAGCACCAATTATATTCTGCAAAAGGCTGATTTACTGATTGTTCTCGGTGCACGTTTTGATGACCGGGCGATTGGCAAAACCGAGCAGTTTTGCCCGAACGCTAAAATTCTTCACGTAGATATCGACCGCGCCGAGCTGGGTAAAATCAAACAGCCGCACGTCGCCATTCAGGGCGATATCGGCGAGGTACTGGCGCAACTGATCCCCCAGACGGAGGCGACCGGCCGCGACGAGTGGCGGCAACAGGTTGCCGACCTGCAACGAGAGTTCCCGTGTGCGATCCCAACCGAGGGCGATCCGCTCTGTCACTACGGCCTGATTAACGCCGTTGCCGCCTGCGTAGACGACAGCGCAATTGTCACCACCGACGTGGGCCAGCATCAGATGTGGACCGCACAAGCCTACCCGTTGAACCGTCCGCGTCAGTGGCTGACGTCCGGCGGTCTGGGCACCATGGGCTTTGGGCTGCCGGCGGCGGTCGGTGCGGCGCTCGCCAATCCAGAGCGTAAGGTTATCTGCTTCTCCGGCGACGGCAGCCTGATGATGAACATTCAGGAAATGGCGACTGCGGCCGAAAACCAGTTGGACGTGAAAATCATTCTGATGAATAACCAGGCGCTGGGGCTGGTTCACCAGCAGCAGAGTCTGTTCTATAAACAGGGGGTGTTTGCCGCCACCTATCCGGGAATGATTAACTTCTTGCAGATTGCTGCCGGCTTTGGCCTGCACACCTGCGATCTGAATGCCGAAGCGGATCCCCACGCGGCGCTGCAGGCGGCTGTCTCTCGTCCTGGCCCGGCGCTGGTCCACGTGCGTATCGACCCAGAACAAAAAGTGTACCCGATGGTGCCGCCGGGAGCGGCAAATACTGAAATGGTGGGGGAATAAGCTATGCAAAAACAATGTGATAACGTCATTCTGGAACTCACCGTTCGCAACCACCCCGGCGTAATGACCCACGTCTGCGGGCTATTTGCCCGTCGCGCGTTTAATGTTGAAGGCATACTTTGTCTGCCGATACAGGGCAGCGAGCATAGCCGCATCTGGCTGCTGGTTAATGATGACCAGCGCCTGGAACAGATGATGGCGCAGATAGATAAGCTACAGGATGTCACCAACGTGGTGCGTAACCAGTCCGATCCCACCATGTTTAACAAAATTGCGGTGTTCTTCGAGTAAACCGCTTTGCCTGATTAGCCCGGTAGCGACCGGGCTTTTTCGTCTCTTTCCCCGACCTTTACTCCGCTTTACACACTTGCCACGCAGCATGCTCTACAGTGTTTTTTGCTGCCGCCTTTCGTGCAGCCTTAGCCCCTTTTGCTAACGGAGAGCTTGCATGTTGACCCGACGATTGTCCTGCCTTGCACTATTGATGGCGCTGGCATCCCCCGCGATGGCCGCGGACGCCCCTGCCTACGGTGAAAAGCTGGAAGGTTTTGACTACGGCTGGCCGGTAAAACACATTACCTTTACCTCTCAAAATCAGTCTCTGGATATGGCTTACCTGGACGTAAAGCCGGAAAAACCCAACGGCCGCACCGTGGTGTTGATGCACGGTAAAAACTTCTGCGCCGGCACCTGGGGCGGCACGATCCGCGCGCTTTCAGCCAGCGGATATCGGGTGATCGCACCCGACCAGATCGGCTTCTGTAAATCCACCAAGCCGGAGCGGTATCAGTACAGCTTCCAGCAACTGGCGGATAACACCCACGCGCTGCTGAAATCGCTCGGCGTCGATCGCGTCACGGTGATCGGGCACTCGACCGGCGGCATGCTGGCAACCCGCTACGCGTTGATGTGGCCGCAGCAGGTGGAACAACTGGTAATGGTGAACCCGATTGGTCTGGAGGACTGGAAAGCGCGCGGCGTGCCGCATATCACCGTCGATCAATGGTATCAGCGCGAGCTGAAAGTCAGCGCCGACGGCATTCGTCAGTATGAGAAAAATACTTACTACGCCGGGGAGTGGAAGCCGGAATACGAGCGCTGGGTCACCATGCTCGCCGGGCTGAATAACGGCCCAGGCAAAGCGCGTGTAGCCTGGAACTCGGCGCTACTGTACGACATGATCTATACCCAGCCGGTTATCTATGAATTTAGCGAGCTGAAGATGCCGGTATTATTGATGATCGGCACGAAGGACAACACCGCCATCGGTAAAGACCTCGCCCCACCGGCGATCCGCAAGACGCTCGGCAACTACGCGGTACTGGGAAAAGAGACGGAGAAACGCATTCCGCACGCGACGCTGGTCGAGTTTAACGACATGGGCCACGCGCCGCAGATGCAGGATCCTGAGCGCTTTCACGAGGCGTTGCTCAAAGGGCTTCAGGCGCGCTGACTCGTCTCCAGCAACAGCCCGCGCAGCCATATCTGCGCGGGGTTGTCGCGCCTGGCGTGCAGCTTTTTTTCAGCAAGCTTAGCGCCAGCGTGCGTTTCTCGCTATGATGAGCAGCTATTCTAAGGAGAACGCATGGTCTGGATAATGCTGGCAACGCTTGCCGTGGTGTTTGTGGTTGGGTTTCGCATTCTTACCTCGGATTCTCGCCGTGCGATCAAACGGTTAAGCGAGCGACTGGGGGTGCCCCTGGTTCCGGTTGAGTCCATGATTGACCAGTTCGGGAAAACATCCGGAAACGAGTTTATCCGCTACCTTGAGCGCCCCGACGAGGCCCACCTGCAAAATGCCGCTCAGGTAGTGTTGATCTGGCAGGTTTGTATCGTTAACGGCAGCGAAGAGAATCTACACGCCTGGCACCGACTGCTGCGAAAAGCCCGTCTTGCCGCGCCAATCACTGACGCGCAGATCCGTCTTGCGCTCGGTTTTATGCGCGAAATGGAACCCGATCCCCAGGAACTTAACGCCTTCCAGTTGCGCTATAACCAGCTCTTCCTGCCGGAAGAGGGCGTGATTTATCTGCACTGATAACTTCAAAAAACTGCAAAAGTTGTCAAATCGTTAAATTCGTCACACTTTTGATGATAAACTGCGCGACTTTTCCGCCCGTTTTTTATCTCAGGTGATGCCATGACAGAACATATCTAACCCACGACCCCACCGCAGGCCAAAGAGGTTTCTCGCCCCAACTGGTCGGCGGTTTTCTCCGTGGCGTTTTGCGTTGCCTGCCTGATTACCGTAGAGTTTTTGCCGGTGAGTCTGCTGACGCCGATGGCGCAGGATCTGGGTATTTCCGAGGGCGTTGCCGGGCAGTCCGTGACCGTCACCGCCTTCGTGGCGATGTTCGCCAGCCTGTTTATCACCCAGGCGATCGGCGCCATTGACCGTCGCAAAGTGGTCATTCTGTTCAGCGTGCTGCTAACGCTCTCCTGCCTGCTGGTCTCGTTCGCTGAAAGCTTCACCCTGCTGTTGCTCGGCCGCGCCTGTCTGGGGTTAGGGCTCGGCGGCTTCTGGGCGATGTCGGCCTCGCTCACCATGCGCCTGGTGCCCGCGCGTACGGTGCCTAAAGCGCTCTCCGTCATCTTCGGCGCGGTCTCTATCGCGCTGGTGATTGCCGCGCCGCTGGGCAGCTTCCTCGGCGGGATTATCGGCTGGCGTAACGTGTTCAACGCGGCGGCGGTGATGGGGCTCCTGTGCATTATCTGGTTATGGAAAGCGCTACCGTCTCTGCCGGGTGAAGCGGCGCACCACAAACAGAACATGTTCGCGCTGCTGAAACGCCCTGGTGTGATGGCGGGGATGACGGCGATCTTTATGGCCTTTGCCGGGCAGTTTGCCTTCTTTACCTACATCCGGCCGGTGTTTATGACCATGGCGGGCTTTGATGTGGACGGCCTGACGCTGGTGCTGCTGAGCTTCGGTATTGCCAGCTTTATCGGTACTTCGCTGTCGTCTCAGTTCCTGAAACGCTCCCTGAAGATGGCGCTGGCGGGTGCGCCGCTGGTGCTGGCCATCAGCGCGGCGGTGCTGGTGCTGTGGGGCAGCGATAAGTGGGTGGCTTCGGCAGTGGCGATTATCTGGGGCTTTGCCTTTGCGCTGGTGCCGGTGGGCTGGTCAACGTGGATCACCCGATCGCTTGCCGATCAGGCGGAAAAAGCCGGGTCGATTCAGGTGGCGGTGATCCAGCTGGCCAACACCTGCGGCGCGGCCGTGGGCGGTGTGGCGCTTGATCATATGGGGCTGACGTCACCGCTGGTGATCTCCGGCACCCTGATGCTGCTGACCGCGCTGCTGGTGGCGGGGAAGGTTAAGACGCGCTGATTGATAAAAGTCACCTCATCGATATACTTGTACCGTAACTTGTACCGTAACTTGTACAGGAGGAAATATGCAGGTTGTGACTTTTACCGAAGCACGAAGCCGACATCAAAGATGTGTTGGACGACGTGAATGACAACGTGGAGACCACCATCATCAGCCACCGAAACGGGGGTGATGCGGTGGTGATGTCTTTACAGCACTACAACTTGATGATGGAAACCATCCATCTGATAAGTTCGCCTGCCAATGCCAGTCGATTGATGGGGTCAATCGCACAGGTAAACACCGGAAAAATCACGCAGAGGGATCTGATAGATGACCTGGCGACTGATTTGGACCGATAACGGCTGGGATGATTACCTGTGGTGGCAGGAGCAGGATAAGAAAACGCTTCGATGGGCTGGGTAAGCCGAGCCACTTAAAGGTAATCTTTCCGGATACTGGTCCCGCCGAATCAATGATACTGACCGTCTGGTTTACGGGGTGCCGGATAGCGCTCTCACGATTTTAATGTGCCGCTATCACTATTATTCGTCGTTCACGCCGATGCCTTCACCCGTCTTCTTGAATCCATCGAAATCAATACTACCGACGATACAATCAGCAGCGTTCCCAGCCAGTCCGGCAGGGTAAACGCCACGCCCAGCAGCAGCACCGACAATAACGCGCTGCTCAGCGGTTCGGCGCAGCTCAGAATGCTCGCCTTCGGCCCGCCAATCATCTGCGCGCCTTTCAGATACAGGCTGAACGTCAGCGCGGTGCCAATCACCACCAGATAGAAAAACACCAGCAGCAGGCTGCCGTCGATCACAAAGGCGGTCCCGCGTCCGGCATAGAACGGCGTAAGCATTACCCCCGCAATTAACATACTCCAGCCGACAATCGGCAGCGTGCCGTAGCGGGCGATCAACGTTGACGGATAGGTTGTATAAAACGCGGCGGCAAACGCCGAGGCAATGCCGAAGAACAGCGCGGCAGGCGAGATGGAGAGCGAGGTGGGGTCGCCGTGGGTGACCAACAGGAACGTACCGATCAATGAGGTCATAATCGCGGACAACACAAAAATACCAGGGCGCTTTTTCCGCGCCAGCGCGAACCACGCCACGATAATCGTCGGCGACAGGAACTGCAGCACGGTGGCGGTTGCAGCGTTAGATTTCTCTATCGTCAGCAGGAAGGTGAGCTGCACCGTGAGCGCGCCGACCAGCGAGAAAATCAGCAGGCTGATGGCGTCTTTGCGATGTTTGATGACCGAGAAAATCTTGTCGCCGTGAACGAAGGATAAGGTCAGGAGGATAACGCCGGTAAACAGCAGGCGAACCATGGTCAGGTACGGTGAAGAAATATGGCTTTTCTCCATGATATACTGCGCGCAAACCCCTGAGCTGCCCCATAAAACGGCGGCGATCAGCACGTTTAGCATCCCTTTACGTGTAGAACCCATTTTCTCCCCTGCTATGTTGTCGTTAATTCGGTCAACAGCATAGCATGATAGCGTGCGGCCTGATGCTCCCACTCCGGCCCCATGGCCGTCGTGGTTCATCCAGAAGTCATCGTTAATGCCCTGCTGCGGACGCTGGTGGAAGTCACGACCGGCCCAGAAGTAGGCGTTTGGGTTGGAGGCCATAACGTCATCATGGTCGACTGTATGGCGTCTGATAATCCCAATAGCGTTCAGTTCGATCATGCCTTTGCTGCCGAAACGGCCTGTAACTACCTCACCTGCCAGGGTCGCCGCCAGATTGCTCTGATCCACCCTCAGGGTAGCGGTTTTGCCGAGCAGGTGCTGCTGGGTTATAAACACGCGCTGGAGAAAAATTTCCCGCCTTTTAATCGCAACCTGGTCTTTATGGACGCCACATCCTCTTCAACGCGCTGCTGGTGGCCGACGAGCAGGAAGCCCAGCGGGTGATCCCGCAACTGCAGGCGTTTAATAAATCGGTGCCGGACGACATTATGGTCTTCAGCCTCGGTGGTTCACTGCAGCTATCGGGCATTCCGGTGATCCCGGCCATTGAGTATTCCATGGACGCGATGGCGGCGCGCATCGTGAGCTGGTTGAACGCAAAAATGCAGATGCTGGGGTCCTACGTTCTGCGTGGCGATCTCATTATTCCGGAGATCCGTAAGCGATAGAAACGCGTGAAGCTCAAGCCTCACGCTGATTCGCAATCGCGTTACTGAATCCCCCCGCCGAGCGATTGCCACAGGGTAATGCGGTTTTCCAGGTCGGTTTGCTGTAAGGCGATCAATGAGGATTGCGCCGACCACAGCGACCGCTGCGCAGTCAGTACCGTCAGGTAATTACCCGCCCCCGCCTGATAACTGCGGGTCGCCACATCCAGCGTTTTCTGTTCTGCCGCGACATATTCACGCTGGGCATCAAGCTGCTCGCTCAGCGTTTCACGGCGCGCCAGCGCATTGGCGACATCTTTAAACGCACTCTGGATCGCCTTCTCGTAGGTGGCGATCAGTCCCTTCTTCTCTGCTTGCGCGTAGCGTAACTGTGCCATATTGTTGCCGCCGCTAAACAGCGGCAGGGTGATGGACGGCGCGAACGACCAGATCTTCATCCCGTGGCTGAACAGCGATGAGAGCGAGTCGCTGCCGACGCCCGCGCTGGCGGTGAGCGAAATGCTCGGGAAGAAGTTAGCGCGCGCGGCACCGATGTTGGCGTTAGCGCTCAGCAGGTTATGCTCGGCCTCCTGAATATCCGGACGACGCAGCAAGGTGCTGGAACTGACTCCCGCCGGAATTAACGTGATGGCGTTATCGCTCAGGCTCTCCAGCGTGCCGGGCAACAAGTTTTCCGGTACCGTATCGCCCGCCAGCAGGTTGAGGGCATTTTTGTCCTGCATCACCAGCGTCCGGTAGCTTGCCACGCTGGCCCGCGCCTGCTGATAAACCGCCATTGCTGAGCTGACGTCCGTTGCGGCCACCACGCCCACTTCCTGCTGACGCTTAACAATTTTGAGCGAATGCGCCGCGCTTTGCAGGGTGGATTTCGCCAGCGCCAGATTGCTGTTATCCGCCGCCAGGGTTACCCAGGCGATGGTCAGTTCGCTGACCATCGTCAGGCGGGTATTTTGTGCGGTGAACTCGCTGGCAAGCCAGGTTTCACGCGCCGCGCGGGTCAGGCTCTGGTTGCGGCCAAACAGATCCAGCTCGAAGCTGGAGACCGCACCGTTGGCCTCATCGCTTGACGCGACGCCGCTCGCCAGCGTACGGCTGCGGCTGTGGCTCAGTTCCGCATCCAGCGTCGGGAACAATGACGAGCGCGTTTCGCCGAACTGGGCGCGGGCGGTGTCAATATCCGCAATCGCTTTTTGCACGTCGCGGTTGCTGTTGAGCGCCATCGTCACCACGCCTTTCAGGCGCGCATCGTTCATCACCTGCTGCCACTGGCTCACTACCGCCGTGGCTTCGCCGTGCGTGCCCGGCAACGTCGCCGGGACGGGCGCATCCGGGCGTTGATAGGTTGGATCTAATGAAACACAGCCTGCGCTCAGCAGGGCTAAGACTAAAACAGAGACGCGAAACATTATGACCTCCGGTTTGCGTGCTTACCGGAGAAGAGACGTTTCACCAGTACAAAGAATAAAGGGACGAAGAAGATCGCCAGCAGCGTGGCCGCCAGCGTCCCGCCGATGATACCGGTACCGATCGCCACGCGGCTGTTAGCGCCGGCGCCGGTGGCGATGGCCAGCGGCGTGACGCCTGCAATAAACGCCAGCGAGGTCATGATGATCGGACGCAATCGGGTCTGGGCCGCGCGCAGGGCGGCGCGCGACAGAGAATAACCTTCGGCGACTTTGGCTTCGGCAAATTCAACAATCAGGATGGCGTTCTTCGACGCCAGGCCGATGGTGGTCAGCAGCGCTACCTGGAAGTAGACGTCGTTGTTCAGGCCGCGCATTGATGCCGCCAGCGCCGCGCCCAGTACCCCAAGCGGGATCACCATGATGACCGAAATCGGCACCGACCAGCTTTCATACAGGGCGGCCAGACACAGGAACACCACCAGGATGGAGAGGGCATAAAGGCTCAGCGCCTGGCCGCTCGCCAGTTTTTCCTGCAGCGACAGACCGCTCCAGGCCCAGGTACTGCCCGCCGGTAGGTTATCTGCCAGCTGTTCCATTTTGCTCATTGCCGTACCGGAGCTTGCACCGCTGGCGTTTTCGCCCTGAATTTCATACGCCGCCGAGCCGTTGTAGCGCACCAGGCTCTCCGGACCATACTCCCAGCGGGTGGTCGCAATAGCGGAGAACGGCGTCATGGAGCTGTCGCTGCCGCGCACATACCATTTGTTGAGATCCGACGGTACCGCGCGATAGTCGCTATCGCCCTGGATGTAGACCTTTTTCACGCGGCCACGGTCGATGAAGTCGTTCACGTAGGTGCCGCCCCAGGCGCTGGAGAGGGTGTTGGTAACATCGCTCAGGGACAGCCCCAGCGAGACGGCTTTGTTGTTATCGATATCCACCTGCAATTGTGGCATCTGCGGCAGATCGTTGGCGCGCACGGCGTGTAAAGAGTTGTCCTGGTTGGCTGCGCCAATCAGCTGGTTACGCATCTTCAGCAGCGCGTCACGGTCGGTGCCGCCGCTGGCCATCAGCTCAAAGGTAAAGCCGTTGCTCTGGCCTAAACCATCCACCGCCGGTGGCGTCATGGCGAAAATGGTGGCATCCCGAAGGGTGCTCAGCGCCTGCGTGGCGCGCAGGGCAATGGCCTGAGCGGTATTCTCATCGCCTTTACGCTCTGACCAGTTTTTCAGAGAGACAAACGCCATCCCGGCGTTCTGCCCGCTGCCGCTAAAGCTGAAGCCTTCAATGGTGAAGATCACGTCGGTATTGGCTTTCTCGTTGGTGAGGAACCACTCGCGTACCTGGCGGCTGACCTCGGCGGTACGCACCGCCGTCGCGCCAGCCGGCAGGGTATATTGCACCATGATTTCACCCTGATCTTCCGTTGGCAGGAAACTGCCCGGCAGTTTCAGCATGGCGAACCCCATCGCACCGCAAAGCAGGGCGTAGACTATCAGCATGCCGCCGGAGCGACGCAGGGCGCGCAGGACCTTGTTCTGATAGCCATGCTCGGTCTTGCTGTAGAAGCGGTTAAATGCGCCAAAGAAGCCTTTTTTATGCGCTGGCGTATGGCGCAGAATCGAGCCGCACAGCGCGGGCGTCAGGGTTAACGCCACGACCACGGAGAGAAACATCGCCGAGATAATGGTGACCGAGAACTGACGATATATGACTCCGGTGGAGCCGCCGAAGAAGGCCATCGGCAGGAACACTGCGGAAAGCACCAGGGCAATGGCGATCAGCGCCCCGGAGATTTCGCCCATCGATTTTTCGGTCGCTTCCCGAGCGGGTAGCCCCTCGTCACGCATAATGCGCTCGACGTTTTCTACCACCACGATGGCGTCATCCACCAGCAGGCCTATCGCCAGCACCATCGCAAACAGCGTCAGGGTGTTAATGGAGTAGCCGAACAGCGCCAGCACGCCGAAGGTGCCCAACAGGACCACCGGCACCGCCAGCGCCGGGATCAGCGTGGCGCGGATATTTTGCAGGAACAGATACATCACCACCACCACGAGGATAATGGCTTCGAACAGGGTCTGAATCACGTCCTCAACCGAGATCTTGATGAACTCGGTGCTGTCTTTTGGGTAGGCCACGTCGTAGCCTTCCGGCATCGACTTTTTGAACCCGTCAATTTTATCTTTCACCGCCGTGGCGGTATTGAGCGCGTTCGCGCCCGGCGAGAGCATCACTGCCATACCCGCTGCCGGGTGGCCGTTCAGCTTCGCGGTGGCGGTGTAATCTTCACTGCCCATCTCCACGCGGGCCACGTCACTTATGTGGACGACCGAGCCGTTGGACTGACTCTTCACGATGATATTTTTAAACTGATCCACCGTCTGCAGGCGCGACTGGGCGCGCACGGTGGCCGTCAACTGTTGCGCATTGGACGAGGGCAGCGCGCCAATTTTACCGGCAGAGACCTGCACGTTCTGGGCTTCAATCGCGCTTTGTACGTCGGACGGCATCAGCGAGTAGGCGGCCAGCTTCGTCGGGTCGAGCCAGATGCGCATGGCATATTCCGCGCCAAACACCTGCAGGCTTCCCACCCCTTCCACGCGCGCCAGCGGGTCTTGCATATTACTGACCAGCCAGTCTGCGATATCTGAGCTGCTGGCGGCGTCGGTTTTGTCATATACGCCCATGATCAGCAGGAAGTTACTCTGGGACTTTTCGACGGTGATCCCGGACTGCTGTACCTCGCTCGGCAGGCGCGATTCCGCCTGCTGGACTTTGTTCTGCACCTGTACCTGAGCGGTGTCCGGATCGGTTCCTTGTTCGAAGGTCACATTAATGCTCACCGAACCGTCCGAACTGCTGGTGGAGGTGAAGTAGAGCAGGTTATCCAGCCCGGTGAGCTGCTGTTCGATCACCTGGGTTACGCTGTTTTCCAGCGTCTGCGCGGAGGCGCCGGTGTAGGTGGCGGAAATTTTGATCGACGGCGGGGGCAACGTCCGGATACTGCGCCACCGGCAGCGTGCGGATCGCCAGCACCCCGGCGAGCATAATCAGTATGGCGATCACCCAGGCAAAGACCGGGCGACGCACGAAGAAGCGGGAAAACATCAGGCGTTTCCTCCGTTGGTTTTCATCTCTTCGGCTTTCACTTCCTGACCGGGAGTGACTTTGTCGGTACCTTCCACAATCAGCTTATCGCCCGCCTTCAGGCCGCTCAGCACCAGCCATTTGTCGCCGTAGGTCTCCCCCGTTTCGAGCTGACGCTGCTCGACCTTGTTGCTGGCATTCACCACCAGCGCGGTGGCGGTGCCTTTGGCGTCGCGGGTGATGCCCTGCTGCGGCGCGAGGATCGCGTCGTTCATGATGCCTTCATCCACTTTGGCGCGCACAAACATGCCCGGTAAAAGCTGATGCTGCGGGTTCGGGAAGACGGCGCGCAGGGTGACCGAGCCGGTCGATTCATCTACCGCCACTTCAGTCAGCGCCAGACGGCCTTTTTCGCTGTAGGTGCTACCGTCTTCGAGGATTAAGAACACGCTTAACGTATTACTGTTACTGATGAGGGTTTGCTTGCGTAATCGCAGCAGATCGGCGCTGGAACGGGTTAAATCGACGTACATACTCTCCAGCCCACGAACGGTTGCCAACGCGGTGTCTTGTTGGGCGGTTACCAGCGCCCCAGGGGTGACGGAAGAGATGCCGATGCGCCCGGCAATCGGCGCGGTGACGGTCGTCCAGTTAAGGTTAATGCGGGCGCTCTCCTGCGCGGCCTTCTTTGATTCGACGCTGGCCTTGTCCTGCGCGCAGGTAGATTTTGCGTCTTCGGCATCCTGACGCGACACGCCATCGTCTTTCACCAGTTGGGCATAACGCTGGGCTTTCTGGCAGTCGGCCTGCACAAGAGCCTGTGCTTGTTTCAGCGCGGCGGCGGCTTCATCGTAGGCGGCGCGGTAGCTGGCGGGGTCGATTTGATATAGCGCCTGTCCGGCCTTCACCGTATCGCCTTCGGTGAACAGACGCTTTTGGATAATGCCGCCCACTTGCGGGCGCACTTCGGCGCTCATCGCGGCGGTGGTACGCCCGGTCAGCTCACTGACGACGGAAACCGGCTGGCTCATGAGTGTGACAATCCCCACTTCCGGCAGAGGGCGTTGGGGAGCAGATGTTTGCGCATTATCGCACCCTGTCAGGAGGAGTAATGCTGCGATGGAGGTTGTTATGGTTTTCATAATCTTTTTCCAGGGTGAACGACGCCTGCCCTGTTAATCGCTTAACAGGGAGGAGGGCTATTGAAAGGCACAGCGATACCGCATCTCTGGCGGCGCCAGAAATGCTGAAACGGAAAATTACGTAACGCGTTTAATTATTCACATACGACTACTTCGCAGTGAAAAGCATATTTAAAATATCCTGATAAATGGGCTGTAATTGTTCTGATGGTACTTTTAAGGGGGTTAATCGACGGTAAATCGTCCCCTCAATCATTACGGCGGTTATCTCCACGCAGCAGCGAATATGCTCATCGCTCAGGTGGGGAAACTGCTTTTTAAGATGTGCGTAAGCGTTGGCAAACATGCGGGATTCAGCTTCGTTCAGCATGGCCGCGACCTGCGGATTACGCGTAGCCTCTGCGGACATCTCAAGCATCAGCGCATCGTCATCTTCGTTGAGCGTCTGTCGCCAGGCGAGCGCCTGCGGCATTCCTTCCACCAGCGTTTTGCCCTGCATCTCCTTGATGCGTGAGTCGATGATACGACGGATCATCTCTTCGATAATTGCGTCTTTGTTATTGAAATAACGGTAAATTTGCCCGACGCTGAGCTGGGCCTCGCTGGCGATTTGCGCCATGCTGGCCGCGTGAAAACCGCTGGCGCGAAAGCAGCGGCGCGCGGCGGTGATTATCTCGTCCTGACGCAGTTTTTGTCGTTCTTCCAGCTTTGAGCTCATCGTCGGCTACCGTATAATGAGAATGATCGTTCTCATTATACGTTTTAGGCGCGTATTGGAAAGTGTTTTTTTATTTACTTATTGAATGAATATTTCCTGATTTAAACAATGGAGGAAATTAGGAATTTTTATGAAGGTTAAGCCTGGAGATATACAGAATGCGCTGAAAATAAGGAGAACACTATCGCTTGCCGTTATTCTGGCAGGATTATTCGCAGCAGGGCATGCCGCGACATACCCTGAGCAAAACGCATTAGTTGCCAATTCCATTGCCGATCACGGCCAGCACGTGGCGCACAATAATGTCCGGCGTGAGAGTGTTGAGCCTTTCGTCATTGCGCATGCGCGAGAACGGTACCAACACCAGGCTCAGCAGGGTGGAGAACAGCAGTTCGGGGGCCAGTGCAGGATTAAGTTTTCCGTTTTGCTGCCAGCCTTTGACGGTGGCGAGCATCGCCTGATATTTTTCGTCGCCAAACCGCGCCTGCAGATGGGTGCGCAGAACCGGCATTTCGCCAATCACCTCCTGCATCCACAGTGGCGCAAACCAGTGATACTCTTCGGCCAGTTCGGCCAGTACGTTGACCATTTCGCTAAGGGCGTTAACCGGGGATCCCGGGTTAGCGGTGAACAGGTTAACGATCCTGCTGCGTAACGGCAGGAAACGCTCCTCGATCATCGCGTCCAGCAGTTGCTCTCTGGAATTAAAGTAGTAATGCAGCATTGCAGGCGTAACGCCCGCCGCTTTGGCAATCGTGTTGAGCGAGGTATTGGCGATCCCCTGACGAGAAAAGAGGTTCAGGGCGATATCCAGCAGTTGTTCGCGGCTGGCGGTAGCGCGCTTACCGCCGCGTGGGCGCCCCGGGCGGCGCTGTTCAGAATTATCCTTTTGTGCTGACATGGCTATGCGGTCTCTTGATCTTATTCATCACTTCATTAAATATTAATTATCTAATTAATTAATTTCAAGTGATGACTTATGGAATCCGACGTTATGACTCGAACTGATAAAAAAGCACCGTCGATTAAGTTGCTGTTCAGCGCCCTGCTGCTGGTAATGCTGCTCTCGGCGCTGGATCAGACCATTGTCTCCACCGCGCTGCCCACCATTGTCGGCGAGCTGGGGGGACTGGATAAACTCTCCTGGGTGGTGACGGCGTATATTCTCAGTTCGACCATCGTGGTGCCGCTGTACGGCAAATTTGGCGATCTGTTTGGCCGTAAAATCGTGTTACAGATTGCCATTGTGCTCTTTCTGGTGGGGTCTGCGCTGTGCGGGCTGGCGCAAAACATGACCCAACTGGTGCTAATGCGCGCTCTGCAGGGGTTAGGCGGCGGTGGTTTGATGGTGATCAGCATGGCCGCGGTCGCGGACGTGATCCCGCCTGCGGACCGCGGTCGCTATCAGGGGCTGTTCGGCGGCGTGTTTGGTCTGGCGACGGTGATTGGGCCGCTAATGGGTGGGTTTATCGTTCAGCATGCCTCCTGGCGCTGGATTTTCTACATCAACCTGCCGCTGGGGCTGTTTGCCCTGCTGGTCATTGGCGCGGTATTTCAGGGCAGCGCCCGACGCAGCAAGCATGAGATTGACTATCTCGGGGCGATTTACCTCAGCATGGCGCTGCTGTGTATCATTCTGTTTACCACTGAAGGTGGAACCGTCCGCCAGTGGAGCGACCCGCAGCTGTGGTGCATTTTGGCTTTCGGCCTGACGGGGATCGCCGGGTTCATCTATGAAGAACGGCTGGCGTGGGAGCCGATAATCCCGCTGTCGCTGTTCCGCGACCGCAGCTTCCTGCTCTGTAGCTTGATTGGTTTTATCATCGGTATGTCGCTGTTTGGCTCGGTGACCTTTCTGCCGCTCTATCTGCAGGTGGTGAAAGAGGCCACGCCGACCCAGGCCGGGTTGCAGCTGATCCCGCTGATGGGTGGGCTGTTGCTGACCTCGATTATCAGTGGGCGCATCATTAGCCATACCGGAAAATATCGTCTGTTCCCTATTTTGGGCACCCTGCTTGGAGTGGTGGGGATGTTTTTACTGACGTACATCTCAATCGATTCACCCGCCTGGCAGCTGTATCTGTTCACCAGTGTACTGGGAATGGGGCTGGGTCTGGTTATGCAGGTCCTGGTGCTGGCGGTGCAAAACAGCGTGTCGGCGGATCAATACGGCGTGGCAACCTCGGGGATTACCCTGTTCCGTTCCATCGGCGGGGCAATTGGCGTCGCGCTGTTCGGTGCGGTGTTTACCTATGTTCTGCAATCCGGGCTGGTGGAAAGATTGCCTGAAGGGGCGGAACTGCCGCGCGCGCTGAACCCGACCGCTATTCATCATCTACCGGATGCCCTGAAGCTGAATTATCTCGCTGCATTCGGCTCGGCTATCCATGCCGTGTTCCTGCTGGCAACGGGCATAATGGTGCTGGCGTTCGTGCTGTCGTGGTTTTTACGTGAAGCGCCACTGCGCAAGAAACCTGAGTGAGGTCAGCGGCTGTGTTAATTATTGCGAGTCACTTTCTGAAATTGAAACGTCTCGCTTGTCACTGTTCCGGACGTTGGGCTGCTGCCGACGGCACTGGATATTAGCGCAAATCCGAAGAAACTGAAGATTTTGGAACTCGAAGGCGCGCAGTTGCCGCGCGTGCGGGATGACCCGGAAGTGGATGTTGCCATCATCAGCACCACTTACTCTGCAGCAAACCGGGCTTACACTAGTGCGCGATAGCGTTTTTATCGAAGACAAAAACTTGCCGTACGTCAACATCGTGGTGACGCGTGAAGACAATAAAGATGCGAAGAACGTGAAGGAATTTATTGAATCTTATCAGTCGTCTGAAGTGGCTAAAGCGGCGGAGACCATCTTTAACGGAGGGGCGGTGCTGGGCTGGTACGCGGTCTGGCAGGGCAGACGGGTTCAAAAAGTTGACCCGGTTTGCTGTGCGAATGCGGGTCTTCCCTTGTTGTGGTGGCTGAAGGCATGATAACGGTATGTTTAATCACCTGAGAGCACAGCCATGGATGAGAAATTTCTCTATGCCCACATCCTTAACTTGACTGCTCCGTGGCAGGTTAAATCCCTTTCCCTTGATGAAAGTACCGGTTCTGTTACCGTCATCGTAAATGGCGCCATCTCGATACCTGTCAGTTTTCAACGATAGTCGAAGCTGATGTTCCCCGCCTTATGTGTCCGGAGCATGGTCGTATGACGCTGCCAGTTCCGTGGGCCGGGCCAGGCAGTCGTTACACACTGTTGTTCGAATCCTTCGTGCTCTCGTGGCTGAAAATTAGCACCGTTGATGCTGTCAGAAAACAACTGAAGCTCAGCTGGAATGCCGTCGATAACATCATGCAGCGTGCGGTAAAGCAAGGACTGGCTCGTCGCCGATTACCTCAGTCTGCTCGTTACCTCTGTGTGGATGAGGTGAGTTTCAAAAAGGGCTATCAGCATGTCACCGTTATCTCAGATATGCAGGGACAAGCGCTTGAACTCAGGGATGATCGTGGTGTTGAGAGTCTTGCCGGTTATCTCCGAAACCTAGGTGACCGTCAGATTGAATCCATCAAAGCCCTGTCGATGGATATAAACCCAGCCTATATCAGCGCGACCCGGATCCACTTACCCAATGCGGTAGAAAAAATTGCCTCCGATCACTTCCATGTCGCGAAAATGCTCTGTGCCGTGGTGGATAAAACCCGGCAGTCAAAGATGAAAACCCTCCGTTGCAGGTCCGAAAAAGTGCACATCGCTCACGCTATCTGTGGCTGTACGGCAGCCATAAGCGTCATGGGGTTCTGAACGAGCCTTCATCACATTAAGCGGGAAGGCTCAGGTTAATCACTTTTCATGCATTAATAGCACAGGGCATAGGCCAGAGGCCCGCCGACTGCCGTCCATGCGCAAAGTTTAGCACACTCCGCAGGGGTATTACCCGGCTTCGACGTGCATGCAAAAGCGAATGCTGGCTGGGTGGCAGAAGACAGGAGCAAAATAGTTGCCATCAATAACGTTTTGCGTGATTTAAGAAGGGAGAACATAACGCTACCTCCATGATTAACGGTATTCAGTAAGTTGGGATATTGCCAATCGTAAATCAGCACCCAAGATACTTGTAGCACCATGGAGATTAGGTTTCACAAAAGATCGCAGATTGTTGTGGCTATGTTTACTCACCACTTTGTTATCTGTATTACCTGACACATAAATATTTTAGCCACCATGATCAGGGAGACCCGTGAATGCACAGTGTTTTTTGTGAAGAGCAAAAAAAAGACGACAGTGAGGGTGTCGTCTAAACGGGGTACAGCTTCGGGCCTCTTTCATTGCTGGGCCCTTCGCATACTTTCTTCAGGATACGGCCAGGCGCAAACCCAGATCGTCAGGGTAAGGGTCAAAATAGTTTTGCGTCATCAGGTACTGATCCGGGTATTCAGCCATATAGTGTTTGAGTAACGTCAGCGGTGCCAGAATGGGCAGCAGCCCGTCGCGGTAGTGTAAGATCACATCACGTAGCTCACCGCGCTGGCGACTGGTTAACTGCTTACGGAAATAGCCCTGCACATGCATCAACACGTTGGTGTGGTTTTTGCGTGAGGCGGGTTGTTTCAGGATGGTCATCAGTTTTTCACGGTAGGCGACGAAGAACGCCTCCAGATCCTCCCATTCGTGCAGCGATGCCACGAACGGTCCGATCTCACGGTAGCCCGCCTGGTGGTGGGCCAGCAGCTGCAGTTTGTAGCGGCTGTGAAAGTCCAGCAGCGCGCGGCGCGTCAGTCCATTGGCGCGCAGCGTATTGAGTTCATGAAGCGCAAATACGCGCTCGATAAAATTTTCCCGCAATACCGGGTCGTGCAGGCGCCCGTCTTCCTCCACGGGTAGCCACGGCCAGGATTCAAGGAGCGCGGCGGTGAACAGCCCGACACCCTCCTTGCGGCCCCGGTTACCGTTTTCATCATAAAGCCGCACGCGTTCCATGCCGCAGCTCGGGGATTTCGCGCACACAATAAACCCCGCCAGAGAACCGACTTTTGGCAAATATTCTGCTGTAAACGCGGCCATTTTCTGCGTGAGATCATCGTGCGGCGGCTTGCTATAGCGCAGCTGAGTTTCCCCCTCAACGGTGGGGATCAAACGTAAAGCCGGACGAGGCGTCGGCAGGCCGATAGCCATTTCAGGGCATACTGGCCTGAAGCTCACCCACTGGGCCAGTTCATCCATGACAAAACCCATACGCTTATGCCCGCCATCAAAGCGGACGGCGGAACCGGTCAAACATCCGCTAATACCCAATACCGGTTTTGTTGTCATGGTGTGTACCTCCAGAGTGCATACTTAAAAATTACACAGCATGCATTATTTGTCCAAGTATTGGCGGAGTTTTTTTTGTTATCCTTTAAAATTAACGTACATCAACTGCCTTTATACGTTGAATAACCGTACTGGCTAAGCAGCAGCGGAATGTGCAGCTTTTCGTTGGTGCGGGTTACGGTAAATAACACCGGGATCTCCGGGAAGAACGATTCCAGTTTCTTACCGTGGAAATAGTCAGCCGTTTTAAAGGTCACTTTGTAGACGCCTGGCTGCATATCCCGATCGGTGGGATACAGCGATTTAATGCGTCCGTCCTGGTCGGTTTTACCGCTGGCAAGCGGCATCCATTTATCCTGTTGCTGCTTTTCAAGGGTAACGGTGACCCCCGGCGGCGGCGTGCCGGTTTGCTGGTCGAGAATATGCACGCTGAGCGTGCCAGCAGGAGCGCTAAAGGCGGCAGGGGCAAAGGCCATAGTGGCCAGCATCAGCAGAGGGAGCGTTTTTTTCATTGTCTTTTCCTGTGGAGTTGTCAGTTACAGGAAAACGTTAGCATCTGCGGAGCGGGAAAATATTCAACTTTTCGTGACAACTCCCTCAGCAGAAAATAATCATAGGATAATCAGTTCAAGGGAAACCCGCTGCTGCCACTGCTCGACCTGTTTTTTGCGCGCGGCGGTGAGTCTACCGCTGGTGACCAAAAGCCATTTCCGATCGGGGAAAATTTCAGGCGCCAGGGCGGCAGGAGGGGTGGGGAGAATATCAATGCGGTGGCCCTGCCCGGTGCGCGTCAGGGCTTCGAGCCAGATCTCGCCCGGGTCGTTCAGATGCCAGCCGCAGAGCAGGACGTTATCGCCCGGCGCTTTTTTATCGCCCTCGAGGCAAAATGAGGTATAGGCGATGATGATGCCGTCAATGATTTCACGTAGGGTCAGGGAGGCGGGAACGTTGGCCGACATCTGGCTACGTAACGGGCGTAACACATTTGCCACCAATTCTGGCCGCGGGTATTCGCGTCCGGCGTCGTAAATCATCTGACGCAGGGCCTCGATTTTACCCTCCTGCAGGCGTTGCAGCATGGCCTGTTGCAGGGCGCTCCAGTTGTTGGTGTAACGAGGTGTGGGGCGCTCCAGCAGAGGTTTTACCTGGCCGATGGGGACGCCTTTTTTCACCCAGTCGAGGATTTTAAGCGCTTGCTGAACGTCCTCTTCGTTGTACTGCCGATGGCCGCCTTCCGTACGCTGCGGCTTGAGTAAACCATAGCGACGCTGCCACGCGCGCAGCGTGGTGGCAGTGATCCCGCTGAGTCTGGCGAATTCGCCGATGGAGTAAGCCATGTCCGTGTCCAGAGAGGAGGAATAATCTCAATATACTACGAATTTTTCACAAGGTGATGAAGCGCTACCGTGCTGCACTACACTTAACGTCTAACCGCGAAAATGAAAGGAATTCTCATGAAACTATGGCCTGTTGTGACCGGTATTGCCATTGCCCTGACTTTGGTTGCCTGTAAATCCCCCACGCCGCCACCTGGCGTGCAGCCCATTTCCGGCTTTGATGCCAGCCGCTATCTGGGCAAATGGTATGAAATCGCCCGCCTTGAAAACCGCTTTGAACGCGGGATGGAGCAGGTGACCGCGACGTACGGCGAGCGAAGCGACGGCGGCGTTAGCGTGCTTAACCGTGGTTATGACCCGGTGAAGAAAAAGTGGAACGAGAGCGAAGGTAAAGCGTACTTCACCGGTGAACCAACGACTGCTGCGCTGAAGGTGTCGTTCTTCGGGCCGTTTTACGGCGGTTATAACGTCATCAAGCTGGACGAGAATTACCAGTATGCGCTGGTGAGTGGCCCGAATCGCGACTACCTGTGGCTTTTGGCACGCACGCCAACCATCCCCGATGCGGTAAAACAGGATTACCTGAATACGGCGCGCAGCCTGGGCTTTAAGGTCGACCAGCTGGTGTGGGTGAAACAGTGAAGATTGTGCTTTCTTCGTAGTGTATTATTGGCGTGCCAGGACACTCTTACCTGGCAGCCTTTTTACGACAACGCACCGGAAAATAAGACTATATTCAGCGCCAGGTCTCCAGACGTTAGCGATCAGTGGCCGAAGAAGGATGATACAGTCCGGGAGATCGCCACGCTTGACCGGGCGCTGAAATCTGACCCAGCGCTGTGTTTCCCGACTTTTGTGGATAATGTCGTTTTCCACGATGAGCGTTATCGTTTTGCCCGTCGGTACGTCGCTTTAAGCCGCTTCAGCAGGCTGATGAACAACGCCGAACTTTTGCTGTTGCCGCCCACGTAGCTGACTTTGCCCGTTCCGCTGTGCAGCGCTCCGGCCAGATAGTATTTTTCGTTCTGCCCCGGCGTTACCACGCGTTTTTGTTGTTCGCGTACCTGCCAGTCCGTACCGATTTTGGGATTAAGGTGGATATCCACTTCATCTTCGTAAAATACCGGATGCTCTGCGCTGCATTCGTCCAGTGCTTTATGGATTGCCGCCATCTTTTCATCTTTATGCGGGTCGCGGATCCGCAGCGTTGGCGCGGCCCTTCGCCACATAAGCCCCGCAGACGGCAGCCAGCGGCGAACGGTTACGGCATGTAACTGACAGCCGGTTATCTCATTGATTTTTATTGCCAGAAGTTCTGTACTCCAGCGTGAACGTTGGTAACCAAAATCGCCGGGAGCATGTTTTACCAGCTCACGTAATAACGTGCAGATAGGCTCAAAAGGCCAGCGACGGGCACGTCCGGCAGGTAATGATTTCAGTCCTTCAACACCCGACAGTGTGAACCAGTTAATCCAGTGCCCGACAGAGGAACGGGCGCAGCAGAGTGTTCTGGCAACGTCGCTGACACGCTCGCCCCGGTGCAACATCAGCATAGCGGTCAGTCTGCGAGCATGGTTCTTGTCGCGCGCTTCTCTGGCTTCGGAGAGGGTGATTAGTGGATAAGAGCCGAAGGACATCAAGCGGGCTTTGTTATCAAAACGATAGCGAAAGCGCCAACCCTTGGTCCCGTTGGGTTCAATCAGCAGCGCCAGGCCCAAACCATCGCTTAGCGAATATGCTTTTTCTTTTGGCTGAGCCCGCTTTATCTCAAGATTTGTGAGTGCCATATGTATAGCCTTGTGTTAGCCACCAAATCCTATACAGATTCCTAAACATTTTTTAAGCGGATTTCAGAAACCGACTATGGTCACATATGGACGATAATTATTTTAACTTCTTGTTTTTGTAATTATAAATGGACGGGTATGGACTGCTATGGAAGGATTTTGGCGATGATGAGACTCATTCTATAATCGGTACGGATTTCAACCCCTCTCTCGCTAAGCACAAACAGCAGGAGCTGGAAAGCTGGCTGTTGCAGGGCCTGGAACCAAAGATTGATTTTACATTTCATGAATTCTTGTCACCTGAGAACGATGCTGTTGTCATTCTGGAGATAAATGCAAATTGCCATACCCCTGTGCGTTTTTCGGGAACAGAATTTATTCGTATTGGCTCTTATAAAAAACCGCTGGGTAAACATCCAGAAAAAGAGCGTGCCCTCTGGCGTGTCTTTGATCGGAAACCCTGGGAATACCGCGTAGCACGGGACAAGTGCTCTATTGATGAGGTGTTGCAGTTAATCGACTACCCATCGTTCTTCTCGCTCTTATCTCAACCGTTACCAGAAAACAAAGATTCTATAATGGATTACCTCGCAAAGGATTTTGTTGTTGAGAGAAATGATGCAGGGTCCTGGGATATTACCAATCTTGGTGCAATACTTTTTGCACGAGAATTAGATACCTTTAAAAATTTGTCCCGTAAAGCTATTCGTTTAATCCAGTACGATGCAAATAATCGTTTTAAAACGGTAAAGGAACTACAAGGCCATAAGGGTTATGCCGTCGGTTTTGAAGGCTTGATTGATTATATTAATAACCTTTTGCCATCAAATGAGGTGATTGGGAAGGCTTTTCGCAGCGAAGTAAGAATGTATCCGGAGCTGTCTATACGAGAAGTGGTTGCCAACTCGCTGATTCACCAGGATTTCAACATTGGCGGGACGGGGCCAATGCTTGAGTTGTTCGCCGACCGCATGGAAATTTCAAACCCTGGTATACCCTTAGTGGCGATTGATCGCCTTCTTGATTCTCCCCCGCGTAGCCGTAATGAAAGAATAGCCTCTCTCATGCGCAGGATGGGCATCTGTGAAGAACGAGGAAGCGGTATCGATAAAGTTGTTATTGAAACTGAGATTTATCAGCTTCCAGCCCCTCAGTTTGAAGTTTATCAGGAGCATACGAAAGTCACTTTGTTTGCTCATCGCGATTTTAAGGATATGGATAATGAGGAAAAAGTCAGAGCGACTTACCTTCATTGTGTATTGAAGTACCTTGAAAAGGTTCCGATGAACAACACCACGCTGCGGGAAAGATTTGGTGTTGATGAAAAAAACAGCGCAATGATTAGCCGTATCATCAAGGAAGCAATGAAAGAAGGTCGTATCAAACAATACGATTCATCAGTAGGAACCAAGGCAATGCGCTACATCCCATTCTGGGCGTAGTTGGGGATTTGCTTGATGGTTGCTTGATTCTGGCCCCTGGTTGTAAGCGTGATTTATATTTTCATTATTGAAAACAAAAAGATAGAACCTTTCCCGTTCTGCAATTTGCTTGATGGTTGCTTGATCCGAAGGTTTTTTCATCCTTCTCCAGCCGTCGATTTCTTATTTTGGTGATATCCAGGCATCAACAAACATTCCTGCCGATTATGGAAATGGTGTCATAATCACACCTCTGTTATTCACTGATTTTATTAATAAATAAATTCTTCAAATCCCAAATACAGTTTCCTGCATCTTTTTCTTTTCTCCTGATCTAGCCTGTTCGCAACACATGGCAGCGATGCTGCGCCCGAAAGCTTCCCGTTCCAGGATGAGCGATGATCTGAAAGAAGCGCTGATGGCGATCACTCCCGCAGGTCAATACTGAAGTAGCGTGGTCTGAAACTGACTGTCTGTCTTTGATACAGGCAACCACATCCTTTTATCGTTGAGCTGTTGCAGGCACAACGACCAGACAGAGGGCAGGCAGGAAATCAGGACGGCATTGCCGAAGGCTTTGCGTCCGGATTCCTGCCGGAGAGGTAAAACGCGGCGTCACTTTAATACGCGTAAGCGGGTGAAAGTGACGCCAGTGCGCAACACCGCTTCAGCCCAGTACCTGTCTGCAAAATCACTGCAACAATCCGACTGACACCTAAAGCGGCTGTCAGAATCTCAACCCAAAAACAGAGGAGAAAACCGCTTTACCGAACCGATACCGGAGGACAGGCTATCGTGCCTGTGGGGATTTACCTGCTCTGGCAGGCGGCTGCATTCGTGCATCACCGTACCCCGTCATACCTCATCCGCGCATCTTCCGGCGCACCGGTATCTTTCGACACAGCACGCTGTGACCAGACCGCGCGCCGGAGGACTGAGTGGAGAAATGCTATGCCGAGACTTACGCAACGCATGGAAAAACTCGCCCTGCTGGCTGGCGGCAGTTTTAAAACCATCCTTGACCGCATCCGCATTGCCGGACGTTTAAGCCAGCATCTGCACAGGCTGAATATCCAGATTAAGGATCTCCAGCATCTTAAATCATCGCATATCGAGAGTTATATCCAGGCGCGGCTGGATTCAGGTATCACGCCGCGCACGCTTCAGAACGAAATGGCGGCGCTGCGCACCATCCTTGCGCAGGCCGGGCGTGAAAAATTCGCGCATTCAGAACGTATCAGCAACAAAGCGCTTGGCCTGGGTAACGCCAGCCGGGCCGGAACTCACCGGGCGCTGACGCCGGATCGCTGGCAGGCTGCACTGGCTGATTTTCGCGGCAGGGATGAAGGTCTGGCGGTCACTCTGGAGCTGGCCCGCGCGATGGGGCTGCGCTCACAGGAAGCGGTGCAGTGCTGCCAGTCACTGAAAAGCTGTGCTGCTGCGCTTGATCGCGGTGACGAACGGCTACAGGTGGTGTTTGGCACCAAAGGCTCACGTCCCCGGAAGACACTGGCGCTGGAGCCAGAACGCTTACGGGAGATTCTGAGCCGGGCCATACCGCTGGCAGAGCAGCGCCACGGACGTCTTATAGATAAACCAGACCTGCGCAGCGCCATGAATTACTGGCGCTCAAGCGCCTCCCGTGCTGGGTTAACCGGGCCATATGCCCCTCACAGCCTACGCTATGCCTGGGCGCAGGAGGCGATGACAGCCTACCGGAAGCAGGGACTCAGCATGAAAGAAGCCTGGGCGATGGTCGCCATGGATCTCGGCCATGGTGATGGCCGTGGCCGCTATATCCAGCGGGTATATGGAGAACAGACAGAATGAAGCGTTAAGACAAAATCGTGTCATCAGCCTTATCCGGAGAAACATGATGAATAACAGCCAACGGTTTTTACGTTTACACCAGGTGAAAGAAAAAACTGGCTTTAAAAAATCCTGGATTTATCAGCAGATGCGCCTGAAGAAATTTCCGGCTGCCATTCGTATCGGCTCAACCCATGTCGCCTGGCTGGAAAGCGACATTGAAGAATGGATCAAACAGCAGGTCAGTAATAGCAGCCTGCCTGAAAAGAGTCGTGCGGCTGTCCATGACAGGAAAAAATACAGGAGGGCAAAATGAGCCGTTACGTTTCGGATATTACCGCCAGTGCCCGCCATCAGTGGCCGATGATATATGAGCAACTGGGTATCGTTGTGCCGCCTGCCCATCGTCACGGCCCCTGTCCCTGTTGCGGGGGAAAGGATCGCTTCAGGATGGATGACCTGGACGGGCGCGGGACATGGTTCTGTAACCAGTGCGGCGCAGGTGACGGACTGGATCTGGTAGCCCGGGTCTTCGGTTGTAACTTGGTCCGGGCGGCACGCAAAATATGGGAGCTGAGTCCGGAACCTCTGGTTCCGCCAGCCAGGGAAAAATGGCAGGCCGGAAACATGGATGCCCGGGTAAAAGCCCTGCTGCGTCACTGCCAGCCTGGCGAAGCGCCATACCTGGCAAAACGTGGCTGGCAGCGCCGCCAGTGGCTTCTGACAGAACACAGCAGCCGGACTATCGGCGGGTTTCACTTTGGTGCCGGAACGCTGGTACTGCCGCTAAGAGATACTGGCATGCGGCTAACGGGGGCCCAGTTCATTCATCCGGGAGGAAAAAATACCTGCTGCCCGGTAGCCTGCTGAAAGCATGTTTTTGCCCGGTTCACCAGGCGACCGATAACGGTTTTCCCGAGCCCTGGAAGCCGGACCTCACACCGCCGGAAGGTCTCATCATTACGGAAGGGTATGCCACGGCACTGGCTGTCTCCTGTCTTCACCCTTTCCCTGTTGTCGCGGCAATGTCAGCAAATAACCTGAAAAATGTTGCGGTGGCCTGCCGGGCACAGTGGCCGGGTTGTTGCTTTATCCTGGCTGGCGATAATGATTTCCGTAGCCAGAATAATACCGGGCTATTGAATGCGCAGGCTGCGGCCATTGCCGTAAATGGCAGGCTGGCGATGCCTCCCGGTAATGAAATGAGCGACTGGGATGAATTTTACCGACACCACGGTAAAGCTGCCTCGCGTAATGCTTTTGCCCGGGAACTCTTCAATAATTAAAGGCTATAGTGATGTCCGAACTCACCCACGCACTAACCACCTCCCTTCCGCTGCGCAGAGGCTCGGAAGGGTTTAACATCAGTCAGGCCTATCTGGTGAAAGGACTGATCCCCGCCGGGGCGCTGTGCAGCATTTATGGCCCAGGAGGCTCGTTTAAGTCCTTTCTGGCTGTTTCACTGGCATGTCATGCTGCCAGCGGAAAACCATGGAGTGGCAGACGTGTCAGTCAGGGCGCAGTGCTGTTTATTGCCGGAGAAGGAGGAACCGGCGTGTCACGTCGTATCCGCGCCTGGGAACTTTGCGTAAATGATGAGATGGCGCTCGATAATCTGTTTCGTGTTGACTGCCCGGTATTTCCGGCCACCCCCGGGAGCGTTCAGCAAGTCATCCTCGCGGCGCAGGATATTTTGCAACTGACAGGGATGCCGGTCAGGCTGATTATCCTGGATACACTGGCCCGTTGTTTTGGCAGTTCAGACGAGAATACCGCGCGGGATATGGGGGGGTTTATTCAGGGCTGCGATGCCATTCGTTACCATACGCATTCCACCATGCTGATTGTTCATCATTCAGGCAAGGATCAGGACCGTGGTGCTCGTGGCTCCAGTGCCTTTCAGGCGGCACTGGACGCAGAGTTCAATGTTCGTCGTGAAGGTCGCCGCAACGCCATCACCCTGAGCTGTACCAAAATGAAAGACGCTGAAATGCCGGAAGTTACCGCCTACGACCTTAGTGAAGCGGAAATCTGTATTGATGATGATGGTGAGCCAGTGACATCTCTGGTGCTGAATGATGTGCCCCGGCGACCGGACGACGATGACAGTCCCGCCACATCCGGTGTGCCCTATATGACGCATAACCATGCCGCTCTCTGGAAATGTATAAATCAGCGTATCAGTCGGAACCAGTCCTGTACGCGGGCACTGCTGCGCGACGACCTGCGTGCCAGGGGTATGAACGTGGATAAGAAATTTTCCCGCTGGCTTGAAAAGCTGCTGCGAGAACAATTGATTGTTCTCGATGGTGAAGAGATCCGACTGGCTGATGTGGGGGAATAATGGGGGGATGCCTGAACAGTGGGGGAAATATGCCGGAAAGTCACGTTGTCCCCCACTATTTTCGTATTTAGCCGGGAAAGATGGGGGATTTCATCCAATACCGCGTCACCACTGGTTTTTCTGCTTTTTTGTCACAGAAAGTGGGGGAGCCAGCCAGGGAAAGGAAAGCGGGGGATAAAATGGGGGAATCGAAGCCAAGACATGACAGCATCCTCCCTGATGCTGTAGGAAAAACTAACTACTGCGGTAATTTTTCATCCCTGAGCCGCCGGACCTCATCCTCTTCAAATGCATCGTGCAACCGCTGTAGCTGTTCGGCAAGGATAAGCAGTATTACAAAATTCGGGCCTATTTCATCAGGATTATCGAGCATCGCATGTACCAGAACACGCGAGCGATCGACCAGATCTCTGGCCGAGGGTTGTTCTACCGTTATTTTCATAGATACCTCCGGCGGAGGCAAATGCGACGGGGGACAGCAGGACAGGATACATACGCAGTGCTCCGCTTCGTGATAAGCAGGTTAACGCCATCACCGGAGACGCCAGGCTCACTGGTGATGACCCAGACAGGGTTGGCGTACCGGTTATCACGACCCGGCGCTTCTTTCGAAGCCCCTGCCTGAGCCACCATTGAAGGGGCGAGCGCAGGCCGCGCCAGTAGCACTGCAAACATCGCTACCGACACTCGTGATAATTCGGAACGCCAATTCCGGTTGCGGTTTTGCCGCAACACTCGCACTATAAAGAAAACTCAATCTAAAAACTACAGGTAATGATAGCTAATTACCTATTTGACAGATTAAGAGCCAATAATTATAGGTTTTTGATAATGTGTTACAACCTTTCTCATCTGGAGATTATGATGGAAGAAATAATAGAAAGTGAAATTACTAGCACTGAGATAGATAATCTTGCGTTTAATTTTTTTAAATTATTCGCACAATACGAATATTTTTTAAAGAAACAAGGTCTTTTCCAGTCTATCAGAGGAAAGATTATTGTTGATTGGGATCGTTATGCCAATAAGATTGTAGGGAAAAACTTTATGGAATTATTAGGTGAAGATAAAATATCAGCTGAGTATATTTTAAGGGAACCTCCTAAATCGCAAGTAGTTGAAAATGGAATGATAGTGTGGAAAAGTGTTAATAATGAAGAAGTTAATGTCCAAGCATTATTTGGTCATATAGGACGAGTAAGGAATAATTTATTTCATGGCGGTAAATTTAATGGAACTTGGTTCGATCCTAAAAGAAGTGCATTATTGCTCAAACACAGTTTAATTGTGCTTGAACGCTTTAGGGATATGGGAATGATTGAAATAGATAATTAGAGTCTGTAATTTATTTTTCATCAGTTATCACAACAGCCATGAGCACATAGCTGTTGTGATATGGGGTTAAATGCTTTTAGACCATCTAGATAATACTACTTCAAAGGGGCGTTTTGCTGAAATTCGTTGGAGGAAGTATTTTTTCTCATCTTTAGCAAGCCCTGAAACTGCATATATCATTGCTCTTTGTTGCCACGGATCCATAGAGGGGAAATGTTCTCTTAATTCTCTAACCCAATCATAAGCTTCATTTATTTTTGCTGCCAAAATAATCTCTCGCCTAATAAATGGGTCTGATTTTTGGTAGAGTTCATGTAGTTTTGAAAAGTGATTGATATGTTTATTCTTACTGAAAATGCTAAGGATTAATAATCTAAAATATTCGTTTGATTGCACCTCTGGTATTTTATATAGCTTTAATAGTTTTGTACCAATCTTCTTCCATTCGTTTGGTGCTATTGCTTGTATTGATCCTAAATAAAAACATATATTAGCAAAGCATGGCTCAAGTTTCTCTAGATTTTCCAAAGATACATTGATAGCGCCAGGGTGTCCAATCTGAGCAATTCGACGATAAAACCAACGTAATCTGATGTAATCTACTGGTATAGCATCAATATACTCATTGATTATTTTTTCTATGGCAATGTTTGAAATTAAAGACCAATCCTCAGTAGAAATTTCTGAGTATGAGATAGTTTTATATGGGTTCCCACCAGAATATTTTTTAATTATGCTTAGTAAACTTGCCTCATGATTATTTATCGGCCTATCTTCAATCATTTCTCTACAGATCGGAAAAAAATCAACTGGGGTTAATATTTTTGTTTTATGTCTCTGTAATGTTAATCGTTGTTGGCGATCTAATATGGTTGCCAAATTAGATAAGGCAACCTTTGCTTTCTTTTCTGATTTACAGAAAATCAATATATCATCTGCATATCTAATAAATTGATAACCAGCACTCTTTAAGCTATTATCAACGGGTATTAATGTAGCCTCGGCTATAAGGTGAATTGGATGCGGACCTACAGGAACGCCTCTAGAAACTCCAGCAGTTGTTGACTCTAAGAGAGATATCAACCACTTAATCGCTTGATTTGGCCAATTCGCAGAAATTAATTGGTTTTCGACTGTGTGATGATATATTTGATTATAAAAATCGGCTATGTCGCAATATAAAATATGAGTTGAACCTCTTGCTAACTTTTCAGCTTTTATCCAAAAATCATTCCAGCCAGTCTTGTTGCTGTATAAGCCATCATTAATGTTAGGATTAAATCTATAACTAAATACCACATTATCTGATAATCTTAACTTTTCAATATCTTTTCCATATTCATAAACTAATGCAGAAAGAATTATTGAGTCTTGCGGATCTAATTGAGTCGCTTGCCTATATGATACCTCATCTTTTGGTACGATGAATCGCCTGCAACTACCTGGTGGAAATTCATTAAGATTATGGCCGACAATCATCGATGTAAAGTCATCCTTGTTATTCACAATAGACTCAATTTCTATACTCTTAGGAAAAAGATCTCCATCAGAATGATGATTGACAAAATCAATAGCCCATTCAAGAGAGGTTTTATTCACTGTCATTGGCATTTTCACCACTGTTAATTTATTCTCTGAGATAACATGATAATACTCATGCTAAATTCAATATACAGATACATTTGTTTTTTTGTTCGTTTTGTGAGTAGCCTCTCTATAGGCTACAGATATCGGTGACATTTCATCATTATCTAACTTAAATTATATTAATGTTATGTAGTTAAGGCTGTGCTTTGTTGCTTCTAAGATGATGCAAAAGGTGGTATAGGGATAGGTAATAAAAGTAGCGTTCACACTTTGTGTTAATACTACCGAAGCTCCTGGGCTTATTGGTAGCGAATACTCGGGAGGATTACTGTTCTGGTGGCTGCTACTAGGTGTATATTTTAATGCTCCATATAGGCTATAAATTTAACTTATTAGAAAAATTCTTATTAAATCAGCATGAATTTTTAGAATACTATATGATCTTACGGGGCGGCACAGATTATATTCATATAATCTGTGCTTCGCTTTTTGTAACTAGCTTCTTCCAGGGAAAAAACCATCAACGCTATCTAAAACATTATTGTTTCTAAGATGAATTTGGTAAATTTTATCTTTTAAACTGGCATCTTTAGAGCAATCAACATTCCACCTTTGCAACCAATATTGAGCCAGTGCTGCTCTTACCGATACTTTTCTTACACCATTAGTCATCTGAAAATCATCCTCAATAGTTTTTTTGTTACGTATTTTCCCAACCATTGGGTGAACTGTAAGTTCAAGTTGAATAATTCTATTCCACATTTCATCATTATTTTTAGATGCCTGATCAGGGAGTGGTTTTCCTTGTGATGTTTTACTAATCCTATTTATAGCTAGATCAATGAATTTTTCTTTTTCGAAATCGAAACACCTAACATATGTTTTTATACCGCTATCAAACATTGTATGCGGCGCAATCTCTTTACTTGAAGTTCCATTTGCTACGGATTGATAAGTGATAAAAAGACTTTCTTTGTTAAGTATCGCTCTCGATAGTGCCGCTAATACCTCAATATCTGGGTTATGTAGTCTAGGGATGGTTTCGATACCCGTCGTTTCATACCCCATTGCTTGCGATGTTTCAGGACTTCTTAAACGAGATAATGCTGTCTCGACACGTAATGGGTATGTAATCTCGAACTTATCAAGGTTAATCTCATATCTCTTTACGCTGTGGTTTAAACGTAAGTTATGGTCCGCTAGATCTCTATAACGACGAATATCTCTAGTGGCTGCGGCCTCTTGGATGCCGAATTTTTCAGTCAGCTCACTTCGTGAGAGCCATCCTTTGAACATCAAAAGCCACTCTATATACCAAAGCCTATCAATAACATTCTGATTTCTAATGTATTTTTTTTCCATGCTATATACCCTTAGTTTTTATGCTGTTCAATGCTTGATCTGATACTCAAGATCTGTAATCATAATGATGAGTTTAGCATAAAGAGACAATAAAGGAGATGTTTAATGGCAACAAATAAACCATATGGTGACAATCATCGCATTGGGGCCGTAAAGAATCGCTCGCAGTTTCAGACTCCCTCTGGATTATGGGCAAAAAGGGACGCCGAAACAGGACGCATTATGGATATCAAACAGGATGGAACGCCATTTAAGGGGGTTAGGAAAGAAAAATAGCCTAATGGGCTTCTCAGCCCATTAGTACAAATCGAGAAATGAGTGGCACTTAACTCTCACCTTAAGTGCTTATGACAAGCAGCAAGCCACAAGATTTGTTGGTGACAACAGTACAGCTTTTTACTGGAAAATCAACTCACTTGTGGTCTAAAGGATAATGATAATGAGTAAAGTTGATGATGAACAAGAGTTTATCTTCAGGCCCTACATTACTGTGAAGGGAAGAAGAATTACTCGACCAAACGGGGGGATGTTCAAGATCCCAGTAAAAGACAAAAAGCCTGAGTTACGCGGAGGGTAATAAATTGTTTAACGAAATAGTTACGGTTTGTCCTCGTTGTCATAAAGAAGCACAAGGTGTTCTGTCGATTGAATATGCTTTTGGCTTCCGTATGTTACGAGGGCAGAAGAAACCTCAGTCTCACTGTCGTGCATGCCGGATTGAAGAGTTGCGTTTGTCACGTCAACTGGCAGCTTAAATGTCACACATTAATCGCCCATGCTATATTATGGGCGATTATTTTTTTAAAGATGGTCAGTTAGTTGTAATTATGCCATCAAGGAAATCCGCATACCATTGCATCATCTCCCGGCGTTTTTCCAGATACTGCGCATGATTATACGTTCCGCGAATTGCATTCTTATCAATATGTGCGAGCTGTGTTTCAATCCATGCGCTATCAAAACCATGTTCATGCAAGATTGTAGACATGGTATGCCGGAAACCATGTCCTGTAGCGCGTCCCTTATAACCCAGTAGTTCGATAACCTGATTTACACTTTCCTTGCTGATTGGCTTCTTACGGCTATTGCGGCCAATAAAGATGTACGGGAAATTTTTGGTGATCGGTTCCAGCTGTTTGAGCAGTTCAATCACCTGGTGCGAGAGAGGAACAAGGTGGGGGCGGCGCATCTTCATTCTTTCTGGTGGGATCTCCCAGAGGGCATTCTCAAAATCAATTTCATCCCATGTCGCGAAACGCATCTCTTGGGTTCTGACACCTGTAAGCATTACCAGTTTTGCTGCGTTTCTGGTAATAAGGCTCCCGGTATACCCTTCCAGATCGCGGATAAAATAAGGCATCTCGTTCGCAGGCAGCCAGGCATAGTTTTGTTTTTTCGGTGTAGCCAGTGCCATCGCAAGATCCGGGGCTGGATTGTATTTGGCACGACCCGTGATAATGGCATAACGAAAAACTTCACCACAGCGCTGGCGTACTTTCCGCGTTTTCTCCAGTGCACCACGTTGCTCAATGCGTTTGAGAACCTGTAGCAATTCTTGCGGCGTAATGTCCCCCATAGGGCGCTGGCCGATAAAAGGAAACACGTCTTGTTCGAAGGTTTTGATGATTTCATCACGGTAGCCCAGCGTCCAGCGATCGGCTTTACTACGATGCCACTCCCTACTGACTACCTCAAAAGTCATGGCTTTAGCCTGCTCTCGCAGCGCTTTTTGTGTACGACGTTCGGCCATTGGATCTACACCAGATATGACAAGTTTGCGCGATTTGTCGCGCATTTCTCTGGCTTCGGAGAGGGAGACTAGTGGATAAGAGCCGAAGGACATCAGGCGGGCTTTGTTATCAAAACGATAGCGAAAGCGCCAACCCTTGCTCCCGTTGGGTTCAATCAGCAGCGCCAGGCCCAAACCATCGCTTAGCGAATATGCTTTTTCTTTTGGCTGAGCCCGCTTTATCTCAAGATTTGTGAGTGCCATATGTATAGCCTTGTGTTAGCCACCAAATCCTATACAGATTCCTAAACATTTTTTAAGCGGATTTCAGAAACCGACTATGGTCACATATGGACGATAATTATTTTAACTTATTGTTTTGTAATTATAAATGGACGGGTATGGACTGCTATGGAAGGATTTTGGCGGAAGATCACAGGAGTCGAACCTGCCCGGGAACGCTGGCGTCCCCAACTGGATTTGAAATCCAGCCACCTCACCGGAGATGACGATCTTCCGCGCCTGCATTGCTACATGGAGGCGGGGCGCATTATAGCTACTTTCAGGCATTTACCACATACCCATACACACTTTTTTCACGCCTCTTTTAACCTGATGTCCCTTATTTTAGTTAATTCGTAAGAAAATCCTTAGGTTAACATTTCGTGCTGATCGACTTTTAACGCGATCACAAAAAAGAAGAAACGTAATCTGCTAACCAGAAAACACAATACCCGCCTTTCATCGGATGGTTTACAACCTCTCTAACCGGAATCAGCGCCCCTGAGCGTGAAGGATAAAAAAATGAAAAGCGAAGTGTTATCCGTTAAAGAGAAGATTGGCTACGGCATGGGTGATGCCGCCAGCCATATCATCTTCGATAACGTCATGCTGTACATGATGTTTTTCTACACCGATATCTTCGGCATTCCTGCCGGGTTTGTCGGGACGATGTTCCTGCTGGCGCGCGCGCTGGATGCGATCTCAGATCCGTGCATGGGCTTGCTCGCCGACCGTACCCGTAGCCGCTGGGGCAAATTCCGTCCGTGGATTATTTTTGGAGCCATCCCATTCGGTATCGTCTGCGTGCTGGCGTATACCACGCCGGACCTTAGCCATAATGGCAAGCTGATTTACGCCGCTGTGACCTACACGCTGCTAACTCTGCTCTATACCGTGGTCAATATCCCCTACTGCGCGCTGGGTGGCGTGATCACTAACGACCCCACGCAGCGTATCTCCCTGCAGTCCTGGCGCTTTGTGCTGGCGACGGCGGGCGGCATGCTCTCCACGGTACTGATGATGCCGCTGGTCAACCTGATTGGCGGCGACAATAAAGCTCTGGGGTTCCAGGGCGGCATCGCCGTGCTGTCGGTGGTCGCGTTCCTGATGTTGGCATTCTGCTTCTTCACCACCAAAGAGCGCATCCAGGTGCCGCCGAGCACCACGTCAATGCGTGAAGACCTTCGCGATATCTGGCGCAACGATCAGTGGCGCATCGTCGGCGTCCTCACCATTCTCAACATTCTCGCGGTCTGCGTGCGCGGCGGCGCGATGATGTACTACTGCACCTGGATAATGGGCTCGTCGGAAATCTTCGTCGCCTTCCTGACAACCTACTGCGTCGGCAACCTGATGGGCTCGGCGCTGGCGAAACCCCTTACCGACTGGAGGTGCAAAGTGAGCATCTTCTGGTGGACCAACGCTGCGCTGGCGGTGGTCAGCGTGGCGATGTTCTTCGTACCGATGCATGCCACTTTGGTGATGTTTGCCTTTATCTTCGCGATCGGCGTGCTGCATCAACTGGTAACGCCAATCCAGTGGGTGATGATGTCCGATACCGTCGACTATGGCGAATGGACCAACGGCAAACGTCTTACCGGCATCAGTTTTGCGGGCACGCTGTTTGTGCTGAAGCTGGGCCTGGCGCTGGGGGGGGCGATGATTGGCTGGCTACTGGCAGGCGGTGGCTATGACGCGGCAGCTAAAACTCAGAATAGCGCGACCATCAGCATCATTATCGGCCTGTTTACCCTGGCTCCAGCGGTCTGCTACGTGCTGAGCGCCATTATCGCCAGGCGCTACTACACGCTGAAAACCCCCTTCCTGACCAAAATCATGGGCGAACTGGCGCAGAGCGCACGCCGCAATCAGCAGGAATTTGAAACCCTGCCGGTCAGCAAAGAATGACAGAACTAAGAGGACGAGAGCATGAAAATCAGTGATGGAAACTG
The DNA here is from genome assembly GCF_918797525.1 of unidentified bacterial endosymbiont. Taxonomy (NCBI): domain Bacteria; species unidentified bacterial endosymbiont. The sequence continues at coordinate 190,759 of NZ_OU963893.1, forward strand.
GCTTATTCAACCTGGCCTGAACGTAACGTATCCGGTTCAGGTATTCGATGTGGAGCAGCAGGGCAATGACCTGGTGGTCTATATGGCGCCGCGCGACGTGCGTGAACGCGCATGGCAGCTCGACAGCCTGATGTTTACGGTGCGCCTGTTTGCTCCGCAGGATGGCATTGTTGGGGTACGTATTGAGCACTTCCAGGGTGCGCTGAAGACTGGCCCGCACTATCCGCTGAACGTGATGAACGACGTCAAGGTTGAGATCGAGAACAACGCTGAATTCGCCGAGCTGAAAAGCGGAAATATCAGCGTGCGCGTGACCAAAGGCGAGTTCTGGGCGCTGGATTTTCTGCGTAATGGCCAGCGCATTACCGGTAGCCAGTTGAAAAACAACGGCTACGTGCAGGACGAAGCGAACGATCGCACCTATCTTTTCGAACGTCTGGACCTCGGCGTGGGTGAGACGGTCTACGGCCTGGGCGAGCGCTTTACCGCCCTGGTGCGTAACGGTCAGATGGTCGAAACCTGGAACCGCGATGGCGGCACCAGCACCGAGCAGTCTTACAAGAATATCCCGTTCTACCTGACCAACCGCGGCTACGGCGTACTGGTGAATCACCCGGAAAATGTATCGTTTGAAGTCGGCTCAGAAAAAGTCTCCAAAGTGCAGTTCAGCGTGGAAGGTGAGTACCTCGAGTACTTCGTGATCGACGGCCCGACGCCGAAAGAAGTACTGAACCGCTATACCCAGTTCACCGGGCGTCCGGCGCTGCCGCCTGCATGGTCATTTGGTCTGTGGCTCACCACCTCGTTCACCACTAACTACGACGAAGCCACGGTTAACCGCTTTATCGACGGCATGGCCCAGCGCAATCTGCCGCTGCACGTGTTCCATTTTGACTGCTTCTGGATGAAAGCCTTCCAGTGGTGTGATTTTGAATGGGACTCGGCGACCTTCCCGGATCCGCAAGGGATGATCCGCCGCCTGAAAGACAAAGGGCTAAAGGTCTGCGTGTGGATCAACCCGTACATCGGCCAAAAATCGCCGATATTCCAGGAGCTGAAAGAGAAGGGTTACCTGCTTAAGCGCCCGGACGGTTCTCTCTGGCAGTGGGATAAATGGCAGCCGGGACTGGCGATTTATGACTTCACCAACCCCGAGGCATGCCGGTGGTATGCCGCCAAGCTGAAAGGCCTGTTGGCCATTGGCGTCGATTGCTTCAAGACCGACTTCGGCGAGCGCATTCCAACCGATGTTCAGTGGTTCGATGGTTCCGACCCGCAGAAAATGCACAACCATTACGCCTACATTTACAATGAGCTGGTGTGGAACGTGCTGAAAGAGACGGTGGGAGAAGAAGAGGCGGTGCTGTTTGCCCGCTCCGCGTCCGTTGGTGCGCAAAAATTCCCGGTGCACTGGGGCGGCGACTGCTATGCCAATTATGAATCGATGGCCGAAAGCCTGCGCGGTGGTCTGTCGATTGGTCTTTCCGGATTTGGTTTCTGGAGTCACGATATCGGTGGATTTGAAAATACCGCACCGGCGCACGTTTACAAACGTTGGTGCGCGTTCGGGCTGTTCTCCAGCCACAGCCGCCTGCACGGCAGCAAATCCTATCGTGTGCCGTGGGCGTACGATGATGAGTCCTGCGACGTGGTACGCCACTTCACCCAGCTAAAATGCCAGATGATGCCGTACCTGTACCGTCAGGCGGCGCTGGCCCGTGAGTTCGGCACGCCGATGCTGCGGGCGATGATGCTAGAATTCCCGGACGATCCGGCCTGCGATTACCTCGACCGCCAGTACATGCTGGGGGATTCAATGATGGTTGCGCCAGTGTTCTCCGAGGCGGGTGACGTGCAGTTTTATCTGCCGGAAGGTCGCTGGACGCATCTGTGGCACAACGATGAAGTTCAGGGTAGCCGCTGGCATAAACAGCAGCACGATTTCCAGAGTTTGCCCGTTTACGTGCGTGATAACACCCTGCTGGCGCTCGGTAACAACAACCAGAAACCGGACTACGCGTGGAACGAGGGCACGGCCTTCCAACTGTTTAATCTCAATGATGGCGCAACAGCAATAAGCGAAGTGCCTGCGGCGGATGGGTCGGTTGCATTTACCCTAAACGCCACACGCAGGGGGAATACCCTGACCATCAAAGGGGCCGGAGAGGCGCGGAACTGGTCGGTGTGCTTGCGTAACGTGCAGACGGTGGGTGAGGTAAAAGGTGGCTCCCGGACGGGCAGCGCGTGGGGCGTGGTAGTGAAAGCCGAGGGAAATGAGGTCGTTGTCCACCTCTGAGTTCCCTCAACCCTCCCTTTCCCCCATCGGGCTGAGGGAGGGTGCGCCCCCCCAGTTTTTAGGGAGTGGGCTGCGGTGAGGACTGAGTCGATACCACTCCCATCGCCATCGTCTGCTGCACCTGCTGTTTCGCCATATTCACCGCATTCAGCTTTCCGTTAACCGTAGGCTTTAGCGGCGCATTGGCCTGGACGCTGCCGCTGGCGGTCACCTGCAGGTTGCCATCACCCGTTATCGGTAATGCAGGCCAACCCCAGTTTTCAATCACATTAAGGGGTACGCCGCGCCCGTTAAGGCTAACCGTAGTCTGCCGCTGCGCAAGCTGCGAAACCGTCGCTGTTGCCTCGAGGATCCCTTTCTGTGTAAAGGCGCTCAGTTCGGTAATGTTCACCGTAGCGGCGTTGGCATTCAGTGCCAGTGATGGCCGACGCACGTCCACGCGGTTAAAGGTGGCTGCCGCACCGTTTAGTGTCGCGTTACCGCTCCACATGCCCCACTGCCGGTCTTTAACCATCTGCAGGTTGGCGCCGTAGCCATCAAGCGAGGTAATCTGCCACGGGAAGGCCGGATCGATATCAATCACCAGGTTACGGCTAAGACCGAATTTTTTCAGCGTCAGGCTGTTCAGCCATTCAGGCAGTTTATTCATCCATAGCGCTTTCCAGTTTTCTGGCAGGGTATATTCCAGACCAGCGATGGCGGCATCGTCCAGCACCAGCGCCTTACTGTCGCGCTGCCAGTTGCCTGATGTGCGTACCATACCGCCTTCCCAGCGAGACGTGAACTGGCGCAGCGCAATGCCCTGCGGGGAAAATTCGGCATTCAGGATGGGGTCGTACAGATGCAGAGAGCCATAAATAAATTCGCTGGCGTTCATTGACATACGTCCCTCCTGGCTCTGCCAGTCGCCTTTGCTCAACGTCAGATTGCGCAGGCTTAAATCGAGGTCGGTTACAGCCCAGTCCGGACCCTGCAGACGGGCGTCGGTGACTTCCAGCCGCCCAATCTGCAGGGAGGGAAGGGTGGTGATGGGGGCGAAGAAATCCCTCAGCGATTTATCGCTCTGCAGGCGGATATCATTCAAGCGCAGGGTGTTAATGACCCAACTGCCGTCAGCATTGCGCAGGGCGGAGCCGGTGAGCGAGCCGCGCGCCATATCAGCCCCGATGGTACTCAGCACCACCTCTTTGCCGTTGAGCTGGCCCTGAATCAGCACGTTGCTGGCCGGTACGCCGTTCAGGGTCAGCGAACCCGCGCTCATCTCGATTTGCGCGTTTTTACCCAGCACGTTGCCGGCTTCTGGCTGCCATGGGCTCACGCCGCCCGTCACTTTTTGCGCGCTCAAATCCCAGTCGGTATACGGGCTGTTGAACGCCATGTTGTTCAACTGCAAACGGTCGGCCCGGAATGGCAGCGGCGCAGTTTGCGCAAAGAGGTTCAGCGTGCCATCGAACAGGGTGATGGTGTCCATATGCAGCGTGTCGGTTAGCTGACGGCTGCTTAACCCAATATCGACTTTTTTGGCAACCAGCGTGGCGGGTTTGCCATCACGACCAAAGGTGACATTTTCCAGAATGATGTGGGAGGGTGAAGAAAAACGGTGATCCATCAGATCAAAGTTCAGCTCGTAATCGGTGTTCACCGTTATCCAACTGCTGACCTGCGCCGCACCCCAGCGGGTCTGGATCATTATGTAGAATGCCAGTCCAGCAATGAGCAGGGCTAGCAGAAGATAGACGAGCAGCTTTCCAATAAATTTCATGGTCTTCCATCCCTCGAAACGCACATAGTGGAGTTATGCACGATTTATGCGCAATGCTCAAGGCAGGAATGGTGTAATTAGATGTCACGGCAGGTAATGACAGCCTGCCGTGATGAGTATCAATTTTTTTCAGGCGGGAAGACGAGATTCAGGACAATAGCGGTGATACCACCCGCGGCTATACCAGAGGAGAGCAGGTTTTTCACCCAGTCAGGGGCAAACTGCAGGATCAGCGGCTGCTGAGAAACGCCCAGGCCGACGGCCAATGACAGCGCAATAATCATAATGGCGCGACGGTTCAACGGCTCGCGGGAGACGATACGCACGCCAGAGGCGGCGATAGTGCCAAACATCACCAGCGTCGCGCCGCCGAGCACGGGCTCAGGGATGTGCTGCACAAAACCGCTTACCGCCGGGAACAGGCCGAGGACGATCAGCATCAACGCCACCACAAAACCGACGTAACGGCTGGCAACCCCCGTGAGCTGGATAACCCCGTTGTTCTGGCCGAAGCAGGAGTTGGGGAAGGTGTTCAACACCGCGGAGACAAACGAATTCAGCCCGTTCGCCAGCACGCCGCCCTTCAGGCGCTTCATATACAGCGGGCCAGAAACCGGTTGTTCAGAGACGTCGGACGTTGCGGTGATATCGCCGATGGTTTCAAGAGAGGTGATCATAAAGACCAGCATCAGGGGCACGAGCAGGCCCCAGTCAATGCCCAGGCCGTAATAGAGCGGGGATGGGATGGCGAGCAGTGCCGCGTTCGTGGGAGCGGTATTTTCCGGCAGCATGCCCAGCGCCCACGCCGTCAGATAACCGGCTGCCATAGCGATCACCAGCGAGGCGACGCGCAGGTATGGATTACGCTGGCGGTTTAGCAGAATAATAATGGCCAATACCACACCGGCCAGCAGCAGATTTTTTGGCGCGCCGAAGGTATGGTCACTCATTGCCGCATAACCTCCGCCGATGGAAGTCAGACCCACCTGAATCAACGACAGGCCGATGATCATCACCACTACGCCGGACACCAGTGGGGTGATCACCCGGCGTGCCAGGTGCAGTACCCGGGAGATGATCATTTCCGTGCAGCTAGCCAGCATCAGTGTGCCGAACAGTGCCGCCATCATAGTCGGGACATCCGCTCCGCCGGTTTTCAGGGCTGTGCCGCCCATGATAAGTGGGGCGACAAAGTTAAAACTGGTGCCTTGTATTGACAGTAATCCAGATCCCACCGGTCCCCAGGCTTTAATTTGAATAATAGAGGCTACGCCGGAGGCAAAGAGAGACATACTGATAATGTGCTGAGTGTCCTGAGCCGGTAAACCAAGCGCCTGGCAGATAAGCAGCGCCGGGGTGATCACCGCAACGAACATGGCCAACAGATGCTGGCAGGCGGCGAAAAGCGTCTGAGGCAGCGGTGGACGGTCTTCAAGGCGGTAAATTAATTCGCTATTTTGTTTCTGCGCAACCGGTTGCGCATCTGGCGACTCAACGGTGTTAACGGACATCGGCGACAATCTCAGGGTGGAAAAGCGGGCATTTTATCTGACCATCTGGTAAAAGCAAACGATTGCTAGCGAAAAAAAACAGTAGCTTCCTTTGGGGTCTGGCTTTTACTGTGTTGATATTAGAAAGTCCCCTACACTTTCAGGAACTGCTCATGAAGAGCGTTTATTATCCAGGGGAATGCTGCGTAATTAACGGGCGTGCGCATAACAGGAGCCATTTATGATCTATCTCGACACCTTATCCACCCTTGTTGCCGCAACGCTGGTGCTTCTGCTGGGGCGAAAGCTGGTACACGGCATTACGCTGCTTAAAAGATATACCATTCCGGAACCCGTGGCGGGCGGATTGCTGGTGGCGATTGCGCTGCTGGTGTTGAAAATGAGCATGAATATTGAGTTTGAGTTTGATATGTCGCTGCGGGAACCGCTGATGCTGGCGTTCTTCGCGACCATTGGCCTGAATGCGAACCTTGCCAGCCTGCGAGCGGGGGGAAAAGTACTGTGCATTTTCCTCGCGGTGGTCATCGGACTTTTGCTGATGCAAAACATCATCGGGCTTGGTATGGCGTACCTTCTTGGGCTGGATCCGATCATGGGCTTGCTGGCTGGCTCCGTGACGTTACTCGGTGGTCATGGCACCGGCGCGGCCTGGAGCGAAGTATTTGTTGAACAGTACGGGTTTGAGAATGCGCTTGAGGTCGCGATGGCCTGTGCCACTTTTGGGCTTATTCTGGGTGGACTGCTGGGCGGGCCGGTGGCCCGCTATCTGATCAAATACTCACCTACGCCGGAAGGCATACCCGACGACAAAGTGGCGCCAACCACCTTTGAAAAACCAGACGCTGAACGCACAATATCCTCGCTGGTGCTGATTGAAACCATCGCGATGATCGCTATCTGCCTGACCACAGGCAAAGTTATTGCGCAATGGTTATCGGGGACGGTGCTGGAGTTACCGACCTTCGTCTGCGTACTTTTTGTGGGCGTGGTGCTGAGCAACGGCCTGGCTGTGCTCGGCTTCTATCGGGTTTTCGAGCGTGCGGTGTCGGTTATGGGCAACGTCTGCTTGTCGCTCTTCCTGGCAATGGCGCTGATGAGCCTGAAGCTGTGGGAACTGGCCTCGCTGGCGCTGCCGATCTTCGCCATTCTGGCGGTACAAACCCTGTTTATGACGTTTTACGCTATCTTCGTCACCTGGCGGGTGATGGGCAAAAATTATGACGCGGCGGTATTAGCGGCAGGGCATTGTGGATTTGGTCTGGGGGCAACACCCACGGCAATCGCCAATATGCAGGCCATTACCGAACGTTTTGGGCCATCGCATATTGCGTTTCTGGTGGTGCCCATGGTCGGGGCGTTCTTTATTGATATTGTTAATGCAATAGTGATCAAGCTCTACCTGATGCTGCCTATCTTCGGCTAACCGTCAGGCGTTAGAATAGCGCTCGGTCTCCGGCATCCAACGCTCAATCAACGCTGCCGCCTGTTCGGGGTAGCGTTCATGTAGATGGCGTGCAAGGCGCTGAACTTCGGGGATCATGGCCTGATCGCGGAGCAAATCCGCCACTTTAAACTCAGCATTCCCCGTCTGGCGGGTGCCCAGCAGTTCGCCCGGCCCGCGGATCTCCAGGTCTTTTTGCGCAATCACAAAGCCGTCGTTGCTATCGCGCAGTACCTGTAAACGCCTCTGTGCTGTTTTCGATAGCGGCGCTTTGAAAAGCAGTACACAGTGGGAAGCCACCGCACCGCGTCCTACGCGTCCGCGAAGCTGGTGAAGTTGCGCAAGACCCAGACGCTCCGGGTTTTCAATAATCATCAGGCTGGCGTTCGGCACATCAACACCCACTTCGATTACCGTGGTCGCAATCAGCAAATGTAACTCACCCTGCTTAAATGACTGCATGACTGTCTGCTTCTCTGCCGGTTTCATACGCCCGTGAACCAGACCGATGTTTAGCTCAGGTAGCGCCAGCTTCAGCTCTTCCCACGTGGCTTCTGCCGCCTGCGCTTCAAGCAGGTCCGACTCTTCTATCAACGTGCAGACCCAGTATGCCTGACGTCCTTCATGAGTGCAGGCATTGCGCACGCGGTCGATAATTTCGCTGCGGCGGGTATCCGGAATGGCAACGGTTGTTACTGGCGTACGGCCCGGTGGTAATTCATCAATAGTGGAGGTATCAAGATCGGCGTAGGCCGTCATGGCCAGGGTGCGCGGGATAGGCGTAGCGGTCATGATCAGCTGATGCGGATGAAAGCCCTGCTGATGACCCTTTTCCCACAGCGCCAGGCGCTGGTGCACGCCGAAGCGGTGCTGTTCGTCGATAATGACCAGCGCCAGGCCGTTAAACTGTACCTGCTCCTGGAAAATGGCGTGGGTGCCGACAATCATCTGAACTGCGCCACTGGCAATCGCGTCCTGTTGTGCAACGCGCGCTTTGCCTTTTTGCTTACCGGCGAGCCAGCCCACTTCAATACCGAGGGGGGCAAACCAGTTGCGGAAATTCATGGCGTGCTGTTCGGCCAGCAGCTCGGTCGGCGCCATCAGCGCCACCTGTTTACCGTGCGCAATGGCACGCAGGGCAGCCAGCGCGGCGACCAGCGTTTTACCGGAACCGACATCGCCCTGCACCAGGCGCATCATCGGTACATCCAGCGCCATATCGCGCTCGATCTCGGCGGTGACACGCCCCTGTGCGCCGGTCGGTTTAAACGCCAGCGAGGCCAACAGCTTATCTTTAAGATCGTCACGTGGGCTTAACGGCTGAGCATGGAAACGTTGAGCGCCCGCGCGAAGCGCCAGCATGCTCAGGTTATGCGCCAATAATTCCTCAAGGATAAGCCGCCGTTGCGCGGGGTGTTGACCGCACTCTAAATCGCTAAGCTGTAATGACGGTGGCGGACGGTGGAGAGTGCGTATCGCCTCGGGTAGGCTCATCATCCCCTGTGCCAGCTCTGGCGGCAGCAGTTCAGTAATGGCGCAGGTATCAAGAAGCTCAAGCGCCTGGTCAGTAAGTTTACGCAGCGTCGCCTGTTTGATGCCTTCGGTCGTAGGATATACCGCAGTAAGGGTCTCCTGTAGATCCGGCGTGCCCAAATCGCCCTGCATGCGGTACTCCGGGTGGATCATCTCAGCGCCGTACTTGCCACGTTTTACTTCCCCATAGGCCAGCACCCTGCGACCGGTCGCCAGGCTGTTTTTCATCGCCGCGCTAAAGTTGAAAAAGCGCAGGGTGAGAATGCCAGTACCGTCGCTAATTTGACAGGTCATCATCCGGCGTCCACCGAACGTGATGTTACAGTTCAACACTTCGCCTTCAACGGTGGCATAGATAGCGGGAAGAAGGTCATCAATCTTATAAAGCTGGGTGCGGTCTTCGTAACGCAATGGGAGGTGGAGCAGGAGATCCTGCACGGTATGGAGGCCAATTTTAGCCAGCTTGCTGCTTTGCGCCGCGCCCACACCGGTGAGCGTACTGAGCGGTATAGCATCCAGCAGGCCGCCTTTCATGGTTTACCCCGTGAACTGCATGGTGGACCACCACTCGGCGTCGGCTTCAATATCGCCCTGCGCGTTGACGTGGGGGTAAGGCAATTTTTTCTGCTTCGCAACGCGGGCCAGCACCGGATAACCGCCTTCAAACAGCAGCCGCTGCTGTTCGTCTTCCGGCAGCATGCTGTTACTGCGCTGATACATGCCAGCGTTCTGCCGCTGACGCTGTGCTTCGTACAGAATGAGCGCAGAGGCTACGGAGACGTTCAGGGATTGCACCATACCGATCATGGGAATGATGATGTCCCGATCAGCCAGATCCAGCGCTTCCTGAGAGATACCGGTTTTTTCCTGACCCATTAAAATGCAGGTCGGGCGAGTGTAATCGACTTCACGGAAATCCACGGCGTTATCGGAAAGGTGGGTGGCAAGAATCTGCATACCGCGTCCTTTCAGGTGCGATACGGCATCGCTAATCGTCTGGTGAGTTTTGACGGTTACCCAGCTGTTACTGCCCGCGGCGGCGGATACCATGGTGCGCATGCTGCGTTCTGGCCAGACGGCGTGCACTTCATGCACGCCGATGGCGTCAGCGGTACGAACAATAGCAGAGACGTTATGAGGTTTATGGACCTGCTCCATGCACACCGTCAGATCAGGCTGACGCCTGGCGAGCATCTCACAGATTCTCTCATAACGTTTTGAATTCATTTATTTAATTTCGGTTGCGGGTGACTTTTATCACATCTGGCATTACGCGGATTTTGCGCATAATGTTCGCCAGATGCACACGGTCACGGGCGGTCAGGCGGATAAAGGCGCTGTACACGCGGCCATCTTTTTCTTCTGTATTCAGGCTCTGAATGTTGGAAGAGGCCGTGTTGATCGCTGCCGTCAGGTTCGCCAGGGCACCCTGGTGGTTAAACATATCCACTTTGATTTCGGTGATAAATTCCTGCGCTGTCTCTTTATCCCACTCGACCGCCATAAACTTCTCCGCTTCTTTTTGATAGCCGCGGATGTTACGACAGGATTCATGATGGATAACCAACCCTTTGCCGGGGCTGACGTGTGCAATAATCGGATCGCCCGGAATGGGACGGCAACATTTTGCGAAGGTGATAAGCACCCCGTCCGCGCCTTTGATAGGCAGGTGGCCATGACCCTGAGTCGTGGTCGGCGCCGCTGAAGCATCACCCTGTTGCAGATTCTTTGCTACCACCACGCTCATGGCGTTACCGAGGCCAATCTCTGCCAGCAGGTCATCAAGCGAGGCGAGCTTCATGCGCTCAAGCTCATGCTGGATATTCGTTGGCGGGATTTCGGCAAGCTTACGGCTGCCACCCAGCGCGTGGTTTAGCAAACGTCGGCCGAGGCTGACGGAGTCATCGCGCTTGAGGTTTTTCAGCAACTGACGAATTTTGGCGCGCGCTTTGGAGCTTACGACAAAGTTCAGCCAGGCCGCGTTTGGACGTGCGCCCGGCGCGGTGATAATTTCCACCGTTTGGCCGCTGGAAAGCGGCTGAGACAGCGGGTAAGGCTGCCTGTCAACGCGTGCGCCCACGCAAGCGTGTCCGATATCGGTATGCACGGCGTACGCGAAGTCGACCGGTGTTGCACCCGCAGGCAGTTCGACAATACGCCCTTCAGGTGTGAAAACGTAAATCTCATCCGGGAAGAGATCGGATTTAACGCTTTCAATAAATTCAAACGAACTACCTGCACTTTGCTGCAGTTCCAGCAGGCTCTGCATCCAGCGCTGGGCGCGAATTTGCGCGGTGGTACTGCTTTCGCCGCCGTGCTCTTTATAAGCCCAATGTGCCGCCACACCCATTTCTGCCATCTGGTCCATGTCTTCAGTACGGATCTGTACTTCAACGGGAACACCGTGCGGCCCGATCATCGAGGTGTGCAAAGATTGATAGCCGTTCGCTTTTGGAATGGCGATGTAATCTTTCATGCGCCCCGGACGCGGTTTGTACAGGCTGTGCATCTGCCCCAGTACGCGATAGCAGGTGTCTGAGTCATGAACGATAACGCGGAACGCATAGATATCCATAATCGAGTGAAAACGCTGCTCTTTGAGCACCATTTTGCAGTAGATGGAGTACAAATGCTTTTCGCGACCGCTGACGCGGCAAGGGATCCCCGCTTCCTGTAAACGGCCTTCAATTTCAGAGAGGATTTTTTGAATCATCTCTTTACGGTTCCCGCGCGCGGCTTTCACCACCTCTTTAATCACGCGATAGCGGTTCGGGTATAGCGCTTCAAAACCCAGCTCTTCCAGCTCGGTTTTAATGTGATGAATACCTAAACGGTGGGCCAGCGGACTGTAGATTTCGAGGGTTTCGCGGGCAATGCGGCGACGTTTATCCGGGCGAAGTGAGCCCAGCGTGCGCATGTTATGGGTGCGGTCAGCGAGTTTGATGAGAATGACGCGGATATCCTGCACCATCGCCATTATCATTTTGCGAAAGTTTTCGGCTTGCGCCTCTTTCTTGTCGCGGAAATTAAGCTTATCAAGCTTAGAGACCCCTTCCACCAGTTCGGCAACGCTTTTGCCAAAAAGCTGTTCCATGTCCTGGTAAGTGGCAGGGGTATCTTCGATCACGTCATGCAGCAGCGCGGCCATCAGCGTTTCGTAGTCGAGTTTCATCTCGGCCAGAATACAGGCCACCGCTACCGGGTGCGTGATATAGGGTTCACCGCTTGAACGTGTCTGGCCCTCGTGAGCGTCACGTGCAACGAGATACGCCTGCTGAAGACGCTTAATCTGCTCTTCAGGCAGGTAGGTTTGAATCAGTTGATTCAGGCTTTCAAACAGATACAAGGGCGACCCGCAGGTTTAATTAACGACGACCTTCAGCAATGGCGGTTACGGCCTGCAGTTCTGCGGCTTCCTGCTCTTGCTGCTCCTGGCGCTCACGCACGTCGAGGATCTGGTTGTTGATCAGACCTTCTTCGATTTCGCGAAGTGCAATAACGGTGGTTTTATCGTTTTCTTCCGGTACCAGCGGATCTTTACCGCCTACCTGCATCTGACGAGCGCGACGCGCGGCGACCAGCACCAGGTCAAAACGGTTACCAATTTTCTCTACAGCGTCCTGAACAGTTACGCGTGCCATACTTAAAATGCTCCACAGGTGAAGAAATGACTGGGCATGATACTGAAAGTGGGTTCAGTCTGCCAACAGTTTGGTGATTAATGCGTCATGTCGCTGCTTCTGGCGGCTCATACGCAGGCGTTCTGCACGAAGAATGGTCTTGAGATCGCTCAGCGCGGCATCAAAATCATCATTCACAATAAGGTAATCATATTCAGCGTAATGGCTCATTTCTGCAACTGCCTGTTCCATACGCTTTGCAATCACTTCTTCGCTATCCTGACCGCGCCCGCGCAGGCGGCGATCCAGTTCATCTTTCGACGGCGGTAAAATAAAGATACTGCGCGAATCAGGCATTTTATGGCGAATTTGCGCTGCACCTTGCCAGTCGATGTCCAGAAACACATTCACACCGGTCGCCAGAACCTGATCAATGGTCTCACGCGAGGTTCCGTAGTAGTTACCGAAAACTTCTGCGTGTTCAAGAAACGCCTCTCTGCCAATCATCGCTCTGAATTCATCGTGATTGATAAAGAAATAGTGTTCACCGTGCACTTCACCCGGACGCGGTGCTCGCGTGGTGTGAGAAACAGAAACCTGTGTGTCATACAACGGTTGGGTTTTTAACAGTGCCTGAATAAGGCTGGATTTACCCGCGCCACTAGGGGCAGAAACAATATAAAGCGTGCCTTGAGCCATGAGAGTCTTTTGTATGAGTTAACGAAGAAGTCCTACATACGGGCTTATTATACACGTCGGCGCTGTGTGACGTAGTCTTTGTCACACTTTTTCCCGTGGATTATTGAATTTTGCGTGCCGTTTTAAGGATTTACCTGTGCTTTACAGCAATAAAAAATAAATCCTGGAGGGCGTCTCGCAGAGGGAGATATTACCGTTAGCCTTGTTTTGCACACCAGGTTATACCTCCTGAAACGCAAAGGAGGAGTAGCGATGTGCCAATGGATAAGCGGGTTAATGCTGTTGTGGTGCGGCTATAGTGCTGCGGTGTGTCCGGTGTGGTCGCAGGCAAAAGCAGAAAAAGAGATTGCGACGTTAAGCGCACAAATCAAACGCTGGGACGACGCCTACTGGAAGCAGGGTGTGAGCGAGATCAATGACGAGGTTTACGACCAGCTCAACGCACGGTTAACGCAGTGGCAGCGCTGTTTCGGCAGCGAGCTTTCCAGTGACAAACTCCCCGCCCTTGTGGGGCGTGTAAACCATCCGGTAGCGCATACGGGGGTTCACAAAGTTGCCAGTAAAGAGGCGCTGCGCCAGTGGATGCAGAATCGCCACAATCTCTGGATGCAGCCCAAAGTGGACGGTGTGGCGGTGACGCTGATCTACCGGGACGGAAAGCTCGCCCGGGCCATCAGTCGTGGCGATGGACTAAAGGGGGAAGACTGGACGGCGAAGGTGCGTTTAATACCGTCGGTACCGCAACATCTGACCGGTTTGCTTGCGAACAGTGTATTGCAGGGTGAGCTCTTCTGGTTGCGTGAAAAACACATACAGCGACAGATGGGGGGAATGAATGCACGTGCAAAGGTGGCCGGGGCGATGATGCGGCAAACGGATAACGCGGTTCTTCGCCATACAGGCGTGTTTATCTGGGCCTGGCCGGATGGACCGAAAGGGATGCAGCATAGGTTGTCAGCGCTATCAGAGGCGGGATTTACCCTGACGGCGCGGTATACACTGCCCGTAGCGTCAAGTGAGGCCGTTGAGAAACAGCGTATAGCCTGGCAAACCAGCGCTCTGCCCTTTGCCACGGATGGCATTGTGGTCCGTTCTTCAGATGAACCCTCTGCAGAGAGTTGGTTACCTGGTGAAGGCAGTTGGGTTGTCGCCTGGAAATATACCCCCGTCGCGCAACTCACAGAGGTGAGAGATATTCAGTTTACAGTGGGGCGTACAGGCAGGGTGTCTGTTGTGGCGTTGCTTGAGTCCGTAAAACTGGATGATAAGCAGGTGCAACGGGTTAGCCTGGGATCGGTGGGTCGCTGGCAGCAACTGGATATCGCGGCGGGGGATCAGGTACGGGTGAGTCTTGCAGGGCAGGGTATTCCCAGGCTCGACAAGGTGGTATGGCGAGGGGCTGACAGGCAAAAACCGCAGCCTCCCGCCGCGCGCTATCACTCGCTAACCTGCTTTTATGCTTCGCCGGACTGTATGGAACAATTCTTTTCCCGGCTGACGTGGCTCAGTTCAAAGCAGGGGCTGGATATTGCAGGGTTAGGTGAATCTGGCTGGCGTGCGCTCTGGCAGGCACATCATTTTGAACACACCTTTTCATGGCTGCTCTTAACACAAGCGCAACTGCAGACCACACCGGGGTTTTCCTCCACTCGCGGGATGGCACTCTGGCATCAATTTAATCTCGTGCGCGAGAGGCCCTTTATTCGCTGGATCGTATCGATGGGCGTTCCGATTACCAACGCTACGCTCAAGGCGGCTGGCGCGATGTCGTGGCAAGCGTTGAGCCAGCGCAGCGTCGCTGACTGGCAGGCCTTACCGGGGACAGGAGCAGAAAAAGCGCGGCAAATCGTTAACTGGATGCACGCCCCTACGATTGATGCGCTGGCAAAGTGGCTTGCAAGCCAGCACATCAATGGGTTTTAGTGCGCGTTGTGCTTGTAGTGAAACACGGGTAGGCCGAGCTTCAGACGCAGCGCCAGCATACGCGCGGTAAAACCAAACAACAGCGTGGAGATAACCACGACATCCTGATTAGAGACATAATGTTGGAGGGCAACATACAGCACCGCCGCAGCGAAGGAGATACCCGCATACAGTTCCTTCTGAAACACCAGCGGAATGCGTTTACAGAACATATCGCGCAGTACGCCGCCAAATACCCCGGTTACCACCGCTGCGATGATGGCGATTATCGGGCCTTCGCCCATATCAAGGGCGATTTGTGCACCGATGATAGAAAAGACGATAAGCCCCAGCGCATCGAGTACCAGAAACAGACGGCGCAGATGAGGCATAACAGGCGCCATTATGGTGGTTAACACGGCGGCAGTGGCCACGATAATGACGTATTCAGGATGTTTAACCCAGCCGAGCGGGTAGTGGCCCAGCAGGATATCGCGCACGGAGCCGCCACCCAGCGCGGTGGCGGTGGCAATAATAATCACGCCGAAGGTGTCCATACGGCGACGTCCGGCAGTGAGGGCGCCGGTCATGGCTTCAGCAGTGATGCCGATGAGATAGAGAATGTGAAGCAGCATAAAACCTCCGGGATGAAGGTGAAGGTTAGCGATTAGTGCGTACAATCACGATTGAGATTTTCTAAGGTGAGTTAATAAACATAAATTTATCTTATGAAATCTATTTTAATGGTGAGTTTATATCTCTTTGTATTATTTTGAGTAAAGAAGCATTTTTGGTGTTGCTTTTGTAAGAAATAAAAGGATTTTAGGATTAAAAAAACTAATCTATTTTGCATTATAAAGACTGAGTGGCTATTATCATCACCCGCTCTGGCGAGATGTACCTAAAGGCTGTTTCGTCGCTGTTCGGCATGTGCGTGATCATCTTTTCACCCGGGCCACGCAGATCACATCAGAACAGGGATTGAGGACGATCGAATGAGGAACATCGGGTAAGATCAGCGGTTATATATACCTTCCACGCCCTTGATGCGTTGATTCAGGCAGCGTTCGGCAACAATAGGCTCAACCTAACTGTCTCACGGGCTTTAGACAGTGACATTTCCCTATAAGAGCCAATCAGCATCAGACGTGATTTTCTGGCGAACTCATACCTGAAGTGCCATACAGGGACTTTATCCCCTGCCAGGTAGCGTTTGAACGCTCCCTCAAACGACGTCATATGTGACGGTAAGAAAATTAAAAAGCCCGCAATTAGCGGGCCGTGATGGTTTTTTTGCTATTGAGTGCGACGGTATGCAACATCACTCTATGTTTTGAATTTGCTCGCGCATCTGCTCAATCAGCACTTTCAGCTCAATCGCAGAGCTGGTCACTTCAGCATTAATCGATTTAGAGGCCAGCGTGTTCGACTCGCGGTTGAACTCCTGCATCATAAAGTCGAGGCGGCGGCCCACCGCTTCTTTCTTCTTCAGTATGTTGTAGGTCTCTTTCACGTGAGCTTCAAGACGGTCCAGCTCTTCAGCCACGTCAACGCGCTGAGCCATCAGGACCAGTTCTTGCTCCAGACGATTATTTTCCAACTGAACTTCTGCATCTTCCAGCCTGGCCACGAGGCGTTCGCGCTGCCACTGCAGGACTTCTGGCATATGGGAGCGGACTTTCGCCACTTCGGTGCTAACGCCTTCCAGACGCTGCTCAATCATCCCTTTCAGCGCCTGGCCTTCGGTTTCGCGAGCGAGGATAAAATCATCCAGCGCGCCGTCAAGGGCCGCGAGAATTTCAGCCGCAATGGCGTCAAGATCCTGCTCTCCAGCGGCCATTACGCCCGGCCAGCGCAAAATATCAACCGGGTTGATTTCGCCTTCATCGCTTTGCATTTTGACCCAGTTCGCCGCATTCACCAGCTGTTTAGCCAGTTTTTCGTTGAGGATCAGCTCACCTTGCGCGCTGGCATCGGGTTCAAAGCGCAGGTTACATTCAACTTTACCGCGCGTCAGACGAGAACGGATACGCTCACGCACCACAGGCTCCAGGCCTCGGAACTGCTCCGGCATACGGAAATACGTTTCCAGATAGCGCTGGTTCACCGAGCGCATTTCCCAGGTAGCGCTACCCCAGCTACCCTTGATTTCACGCCGGGCGTAGGCGGTCATACTGCGGATCATAATCATTCCCGTGTTTGAAGGAGAGTTGGGGGATTATAGCTTTCGGGGGCTTCACAGGATAGGAATAAGCGTCCTTTATCCGTATAATGCGCAGCCACATTCGTTTCAAGCCGGAGAATTCATCATGCGTCCATCAGGCCGTAGCGCCAACCAGGTGCGTACCGTCACCCTGACCCGTAACTATACAAAACACGCTGAAGGATCCGTGCTGGTTGAGTTTGGTGACACTAAAGTACTGTGTACTGCCTCTATCGACGAAGGCGTTCCCCGCTTCCTGAAAGGTCAGGGCCAGGGCTGGATAACCGCTGAATACGGCATGTTGCCGCGTGCAACTCATACCCGTAACGCCCGTGAAGCTGCTAAGGGTAAGCAGGGCGGCCGTACTATGGAGATCCAGCGTCTGATCGCGCGTGCGCTGCGTGCTGCGGTTGATCTGAAAATCCTTGGTGAATTCACTATTACCCTCGACTGCGATGTCATCCAGGCTGATGGCGGCACGCGTACAGCATCAATTACCGGCGCGTGTGTGGCGCTGGCCGATGCCCTGAACAAACTGGTTGCTGCTGGTAAGCTGAAAACCAACCCAATGAAAGGGATGGTCGCAGCCGTCTCCGTAGGTATTGTTAACGGTGAAGCGCTTTGTGACCTGGAGTATGTGGAAGATTCTGCAGCAGAAACTGACATGAATGTGGTGATGACCGAAGATGGTCGTATCATTGAGGTTCAGGGGACGGCAGAAGGCGAGCCATTTACCCACGAAGAGCTTCTCTCCTTGCTGGCATTGGCCCGAGGGGGAATCGAATCCATTGTAACGACGCAGAAGGCGGCGTTAGAAAATTGATTTTAAAGGCGACTGATGAGTCGCCTTTTTTTTGCCTGTAAGACAGATAAAACCAGAGGAGCGAATCCATGAAATCGTATCAGCGACAGTTTATTGAGTTTGCGCTTAACAAGCAGGTACTTAAGTTTGGCGAGTTTATGCTGAAATCCGGGCGTAAAAGCCCCTATTTCTTCAACGCCGGGCTATTTAATACCGGGCGCGATCTGGCATTGTTAGGCCGTTTTTATGCCGAAGCGCTGGTAGATTCAGGGATTGATTTTGACCTGCTGTTCGGCCCGGCCTATAAGGGCATCCCGATTGCGACCACCACGGCGGTTGCGCTGGCTGAACACCACGATCGCGATGTGCCTTACTGCTTTAACCGCAAAGAGGCCAAAACCCACGGTGAAGGTGGCAATCTTGTGGGCAGCGAGCTGCAGGGCCGCATTATGCTGGTGGACGATGTGATCACAGCCGGCACCGCCATTCGTGAATCGATGGAAATTATCCAGGCCAACGGCGCTACGCTCGCGGGCGTGCTAATTTCTCTGGATCGTCAGGAGCGTGGCCGCGGCGAAATCTCTGCCATTCAGGAAGTGGAGCGCGATTACAACTGCAAAGTGACGTCGATAATCACTCTGAAAGAGCTGATTGCCTACCTGGAAGAGAAGCCGGAGATGGCCGACCATCTGGCGGCGGTACAACACTATCGCGAAACGTTCGGCGTATAATTTACGTGCCCGGTGGCGCTACGTTTACCGGGCCGGTTGGTTACCTGGGCCGGATTAGGTAACCAACCGGCAACAACGTTACTGCAACTGGGCGGCCACTAGTGGCCAGCGGGCTTCAAAATCTTCCGTTGGACGGTATTTAAATTCGCTACGCACAAAGCGGGAAAGCATCCCTTCACAAAACGCCAGAATTTGGCTTGCCAGCAGCGTTTCATCGGTAGTGTAACCTTCGCCTTCACGCATTTTCTTTTCGCGCAGCACCTGCCGCAGCTGGGCTTCAATGCGCTCAAAAAGCTGGTTAATACGCCCCTGTAATCTGTCCTGTTCGAACATCAGCGCGTGACCGGTTAGAATACGGGTTAGCCCAGGATTACGTTCACCAAAGCCCAGAATCAACTGCACAATCAGACGCAGACGCGCGGTGGTGTCTTTTTCGTCTTTCAGAATCAGGTTGATGCGTGTGATCAAGCTATCCTCAATAAACTCGATCAGGCTGTCAAACATCCGGGTTTTACTTGGGAAATGACGATACAGCGCCGCTTCTGATACACCTACAGAGGCGGCCAGTTTAGCGGTAGTGATGCGTTGACTGCCATCGCTGGATTCAAGCATCAGAGCCAGAGATTGAAGTATTTCTTCGCGACGATTCCTTTTCGCGGTTTGTTTTTCTGCCATGTTACAAAATACCCCTGAAAATAAGCACTGTCAGGCTGGCATCCACACCACGACCGCAAACGAGCGTTTGCGGTTTGTTATTACATTATGACGCTGTGGGATGCGTGTCTGCCGGGCGATTATTTGCGCCCGGAATGGCCGAAACCGCCTTCGCCACGGTCGGTGGCATCAAAGTCTGCCACCAGGTTAAATTCTGCCTGCACCACCGGTACAAAGACCATCTGCGCGATACGCTCGCCTGGTTCAATGGTAAAGCTGTCCTGACCGCGGTTCCAGACGGACACCATCAACTGACCCTGATAGTCAGAATCGATAAGGCCCACCAGGTTACCCAGTACGACGCCATGCTTATGGCCCAGGCCAGAACGTGGCAGGATCACCGCTGCCAGAGACGGGTCAGCAATATGAATAGCCAGACCGGTCGGGATAAGTGTGGTTTTACCCGGCGCCAGTTCTACGGCGTCATCGAGACAGGCACGCAGGTCAAGACCGGCAGAGCCGGAGGTGGCATAGGTTGGCAGCGGGAATTGCTCACCAACACGCGGGTCCAGTATCTTAACGTCGATTTTTTTCATCATAACGGGTAACGATCTCGTCCAGTAATTGTTGGCCCAGGAGTTCCTTACGCTCAAGCGGTAAGATTTTATCTCCATCCTGCCAGAAAAGGTGCAGTGCGTTGCTGTCGCTGTTAAATCCTTGTGTGGCCAGCGATACGTCATTCGCGCAAATTAAATCGAGGTTTTTGCGGGTACGTTTTTGACGGGCGTATTCTTCCACATTATTCGTTTCTGCAGCAAACCCAACGACGTAAGGACGGTGACTTTTTAGTGCGGCGACGCCAGCAACAACATCCGGGTTTTTTACCATTTTTATTGTTAATTCATCACCTTGCTTTTTAATTTTAGCCTCGGCAATGGTTTCGGCGCGATAATCTGCGACAGCCGCACAGCCGATAAAAATTTGCTGATGTTGCGCGTGAGCCTGTACGGCGGTTTCCATTTCCAGTGCGGTGGTGACATTAATGCGCTGAACATTCGCCGGCGTAGACAACGAGACCGGACCGCTCACCAGCGTGACGTTAGCGCCACGTTTCGCCGCTGCGGCCGCAATGGCAAAACCCATTTTTCCGGAGCTATGATTGGAAATATAACGTACAGGATCAAGTGGCTCGCGCGTTGGGCCCGCGGTAATCAGGATGTTGAGATGTTGCAGATCGAAGACAGGTGTGAAATGCGCAGCCGCCATATCGACGATAGCCAACGGGTCCAGCATACGGCCCGGGCCAACGTCTCCACAGGCCTGGCTGCCGCTGTCCGGCCCCCAAACCAGCAGGCCGCGCGAGGTCAACGTGCCTAAATTATGTTGGGTTGCGGCGTTACGGTACATCTGCTGATTCATGGCGGGCACAACGGCAACGGGGGCCGGTGTAGCGAGACAAAGGGTGGAGACCAGATCGTTTGCCATGCCTGCCGCCACGCGAGCAATTAAATCTGCCGTAGCAGGGGCAAGGATAACCAGGTCTGCCCATTTCCCTAGCTCAATATGGCCCATGGCGGCTTCTGCTGCAGGGTCAAGCAGACTGTCTGATACCGGATAACCGGAGACGGCCTGCAGGCTCAGAGGCGTGATAAAAGCTTTGCCGCCTTCGGTTATCGCTACCCGCACGTCGGCCCCGCGCTCGCGCAGACGACGCACCAGCTCCGGCGTCTTATAGGCAGCTATACCGCCGCTCACGCCAAGAACGATTTTTTTACCGGCCAGGCTCATCATGTTTCTTTCCTGTTGGGTTTCACCAGAGAGCGGGCATTTTATCACAATCGTAAAAACGGGTGCATTTTGTCCTTCGTCTACTTTGCGAGGCGTTACGCAAGTTCGAAAAATCAGCGTCGAGCACCGGATGCGCCTGTGGCAGCATAAGGGCAAACAGAAGGAGGCAGGGCATGGAAGAGAATGAACTGTTGTTACCCCGTGAAAAATTGCTGCGTTATGGCATCACGTTTTTAAAAGATGATGAACTACTGGCGCTCTTTTTGCGCACCGGAACTAAGGGCAAGACGGTATTTACGCTGGCGAAAGAGTTAATTGAACATTTCGGTTCACTGCACGGGTTGCTGACGGCTGAACTGGAGGCGTTCAGGCACGTCGAGGGAATTGGTGTCGCGAAATATGCGCAATTGCGGGGGATTGCCGAACTTGCTCGTCGTTTTTACAATGTTCGCCTGAAGGAAAAAGACCCGGTACTGACACCAGATGGCGCGCGTGAATTCCTGCAAAGCCAACTGGCTGATGCCGAACGCGAGATCTTTATGGTGATCTTTCTTGATGCCCAAAACCGAATACTGAAACACAGCCAGCTTTTTTCGGGGACATTGAGCCATGTAGAGGTGCATCCGCGTGAAATCGTGCGGGAAGCGATAAAAGTCAATGCAGCTGGCGTGATCCTCGCGCATAATCATCCGTCTGGCTGCGCACAACCGAGTAAAGCTGACAAAGTAATCACCGAGCGTATCATCAAATGCTGTCAATTCATGGACATTCGAGTGCTGGACCATTTGATAATTGGCCGCGGAGAGTACGTTTCTTTTGCAGAATATGGTTGGATTTAGACCCTTTCACGCGATCCATTGGGATCTTTGTCTGTTCGGGACTTGAGCACACCGCCGAGTCAGCGTATACTACGCCACCTTTGAGAATCTCGGGTTTGGCATTTGGGCCTGGCAATCGAGAGTTCAATAGAACTGCGCGATGACCAGGCTGTAAAAAAGCCTGACGAGGCGCCGATACCCCATACGAAGCTCGAGCTAATTTGATTTTTGGAGAATAGACATGTCCCGAGTCTGCCAAGTAACTGGCAAGCGTCCGGTGACCGGTAACAACCGTTCCCACGCACTGAACGCGACTAAACGCCGTTTCCTGCCGAACCTGCACTCTCACCGTTTCTGGGTTGAGAGCGAGAAGCGTTTTGTCACCCTGCGTGTATCTGCTAAAGGTATGCGTGTAATTGATAAGAAAGGCATTGATACAGTTCTGTCCGAACTGCGTGCCCGTGGCGAAAAGTACTAAGTACTTAACGAGGAAATAAATCATGGCTAAAGGTATTCGTGAGAAAATCAAGCTGGTTTCTTCTGCTGGTACAGGTCACTTCTACACCACCACGAAGAACAAACGTACTAAGCCGGAAAAACTGGAACTGAAAAAGTTCGATCCAGTTGTACGCCAGCACGTACTGTACAAAGAAGCCAAAATCAAATAATTTTAGCTTCCTTGTATTAAAAAACCCCGCAACAGCGGGGTTTTTTGCATTCTGCATCTCAACGGAGGAACCATGCCTGAATTACCTGAGGTAGAGACCAGCCGCCGCGGCATTGAGCCTCATCTGGTCGGCGCGACCATTCTTCATGCCATCGTGCGTAACGGCCGTCTCCGCTGGCCGGTTTCCGATGAGATCCATGCATTAAGCGATAAACCGATTCTGAGCGTGCAGCGCCGCGCCAAGTATCTGTTGCTGGAGCTGCCCGACGGCTGGATTATCATCCATCTGGGGATGTCCGGAAGCCTGCGCATCCTCACGCAAGAGTTGCCGGCGGAAAAGCACGACCACGTAGACCTGGTGATGAGCAACGGCAAAGTGCTTCGTTACACCGACCCACGGCGCTTTGGCGCCTGGCTGTGGACCAAAGAGCTTGAAGGACATAGCGTCCTGGCGCATCTGGGGCCTGAGCCGCTCTCAGAGGCGTTTAATGCGGCCTACCTGCAGGCGAAGTGTGCGAAAAAGAAAACCCCGATTAAGCCCTGGCTGATGGATAACACGCTGGTGGTTGGCGTGGGGAATATTTACGCCAGCGAATCGCTGTTTGCCGCCGGGATCCATCCCGATCGGCTGGCCTCTTCGCTGTCGGCGCAGGAATGCGAACTGCTGGTCAGGGTGATTAAAGCGGTGTTGCTACGCTCGATTGAGCAGGGCGGGACGACGCTTAAGGACTTCCTGCAGAGCGACGGCAAGCCGGGCTATTTTGCTCAGCAACTGCAGGTGTATGGACGTAAAGGCGAGCCGTGCAGAGTGTGCGGAACGCCGATCATAGCCACGAAGCACGCCCAGCGCGCCACGTTCTACTGCCGTCAGTGCCAGAAGTGATGCACTTATAGCCGGGCAAGCGCAACGCCGCCCGGCAATCAGATGGCTACTTTAGCTTTGCCAACAGTGCCTGATGGACGTTCACCGGCAGGAAATGCGTCACATCACCGTGATGACGCGCCACCTCCTTCACCAGCGTGGAAGAGATAAACGACCACTCTTTGGAGGGCATCAGAAACACGCTCTCCAGCTCCGGCATCAGGTGGCGATTCATGTGCGCCAGTTGCATCTCATATTCGAAGTCTGCCACCGCGCGTAAGCCACGGATCAAAATATTGGCCTGCTGGGCGCGGGCGAAGTTAGCCATAAGGTCGCTGAACCCGACCACTTCAACATTCGCCAGGTGTGAAATTGCGTCTGTCGCAAGCTGGACGCGCTCGGGCAGATCAAACATCGGCTGCTTGCTGGGGCTGGCGGCAATGGCCAGAACTACTTTATCGAACATGCATGCGGCACGGGTGATGATATCAAGATGACCATTAGTGATGGGATCGAAGGTACCCGGATAAATCGCTTTTGTGCTCATGGCTCACGTTTTCTCTGAGTAGCCGCGGCAAAGCGCCCACAGCTCAGTGTATTTGTTGAAAGTATACTGGGCATTCACCACGGCGAGTAGCCAACCCTGTTTACCGTCCAGCACGCCTCCACGCAACAGCAGCGTTTTCAAAAACGCGCCCAGCGTATGGCTGAAGATACCGGCCAACGTTGTCTTCTTGCCGCGCTGATGACGTTCCTGCGCCCAGGCGGTGGCATAGTTGAGCTGTTTGCGCTGGAAGCTGGCGAAATCCCGGCAGGTAAGGTGAAGCAGATCGCCCGACAACGGGATCACCGCAGCGCTATCGCAGGCCAGTGACTCATGCACCAGATTGACGTTGTACTGATAGCGATCGCGTTCATAAAGGCGCATAACACGGTCAGGATACCAACCGCTGTGGCGCATAAAACGGCCGAGGAAGTAGTTACGACGCGCAATACTGTAGACCGCGCCGGGCTGAGGCGCGGCAAGTACGGACTGAATGGATTGCCGGAGTTCCGGGGTAATGCGCTCGTCAGTATCAAGCATTAGCACGTAATCACCGGTGGCATAGGCTTGCGCGCGCTGGCGCTGAATGCCGTAACCTTGCCAGTCGGTATCGATATAAACGTTAACGCCTGCTGCACGAGCAATGTCTACCGTGTTGTCCTCGCTGCCTGAATCAAGGAGAACAATTTCGTCAGCCCAGGCAACAGAAGCCAGGCAGTCCGCAAGCAGGTCGGCGGCGTTTTTGGCGATCAAGACCACCGACAGGCGCGTTGACATTAGTGGCTCCGCTGAGGCAGATAGGGTTGCAGAAGTTCCAGCAGACGGGTCAATGCGCCCTGGTTCTGATGCAGCACTTCAACGGCATGGCGACCATACCAGAGACGATAATCTTCATCGGTCAGAAGGGTTGAGATCTCTTTAACCACCGAATCTGCATCGGTTACGGTAATTAAGCCGTCGGCTTGCTGCAATTTTGCGCAGATATCTTTGAAGTTAAACGTGTGTGGCCCCATCAGCACCGGAATTGCGTGCGCTGCGGGTTCCAGCGGGTTATGGCCGCCACGCTCCACCAGGCTGCCGCCGACGAACGCGAGATCCGCAATTCCATACAGCAGCATCAGCTCACCCATCGTATCGCCAATTACCACCTGGGTGCTGCCTGACGGGATCTCACCGCTGCTACGCAGGGTGAAGCTAAAACCGCCTTTCTGCACCATTTCGCGGGCATCTTTAAAACGTTCAGGGTGACGAGGCACCAGAATAAGCAGTAAATCCGGGAATTTTTCCAGTAGCTTGCGGTGGGCCTGCAGAATAATCTCTTCTTCGCCGTCATGGGTGCTGGTGGCAATCCACACCTGGCGACGCGGTGCCCACTGGCGACGCAGCGTTACCGCCCGGGCGGCGAGCTCAGGCGTCACGGAAATATCGAACTTCAGACTACCGGTAACCGCAAGCTGGTTGCGCTTGAGGCCCAGAGAGATAAAGCGCGCCGCATCTTCTTCGTTCTGCGCCGCAATCAGCGTAATTCTGCTGAGCAGGCGTCGCATAAAATTCCCCAGCTTGCCGTAGCCTTTTGCCGAGCGCTCGGACAGGCGGGCGTTAGCAATGACCAGCGGAATTTTACGGGTATGCAGGGCGGAAATCATGTTCGGCCACAGTTCGGTTTCCATCACGATCACAAGCTTCGGTCGAACGCTATTCAGGAAGCGATTCATGGCGCAGGGGAGATCGTAAGGCAGATAGACGTGATGCACATCTTTGCCGAATGCGGATAACGCGCGCTCAGAGCCGGTCGGCGTCATGGTGGTGACGGTAATCGGCAGCGACGGATAACGGTGGCGGAGGGCGCGAACCAGCGGAATGGCCGCCAGCGTTTCACCAACAGAAACGGAATGCAGCAAAATACCGTCCGGGGCGACTTTATTGCGGCAGTAGCCATAGCGTTCAGACCAGCGTTTTCGATACGCAGGCGCTTTACGGCTACGAAGCAACAGTCGCAGCCACACGAGTGGCTGAATGAGGTAGAGAAGGGCGGTATACAACAATTCCAAGCGATTATCCGTTTTTTTTAGTTTCGGCGGGCAAATTCTAAGCATTTACGCCAGGTAAAGCTATCTCTTATGCCAGATACCGTTTCAGGCGGAAGTAACGACGGCCAAGGCGCCAGCGCAGCCGTAGAGTTTTTGCATTTTTCCAGATCAGCATCCAAATGCCTGTATCAAAAAACTCCTTAATAATCATCGATTTTTTATGGTTATCTTTCATGGTGTCAAAAGTATGAATAATGCCGAGACCCTCTTTGGCAATTTGCCAATGACAGGCGGGGATATTTTTCACCTTTTCCGGATAGCGTTGATTGATGGCATCCAGCATCTGCAGAATTTTCATGTAATGACGTGCCGAGCGAATCAGCGTGTCATCATTGTCTGGCATATGTGAGACCGATGCCGAGTGAATATAGTAGTCGTAATAGCGTTCACTGGTGTACTGAACCCGTGCGGCCGCGAGTAACACTTCCGTGGTCCACGGAATATCCTGATGGCGCAAGCCGGGCTCGAAACGAAAACCGTTCTGACGAATAAAGTCGTGGCGATAGATATTGAGCCAGGTGACGTGCAGGAACTTACGAGAGTCCAGCGCCATTTTTAGCCATGCAGGGCCAGTCATTACGCCCGTTGACGCCAGTTTGTCTTCAGGAAAGATGGGGCGTGAGGGTTTCTTGTTGTCTTCCCAGACGTAGTTGCCGTTACACGTAGCCACATCCAGCTCTTGCGTGACCGCCATCTCCAGAAGATGCTGGTACATGCCTGGTTTAAAGACATCATCAATATCCGGGAAAGAGAGATAGTGCCCGGTCGCGGCAGCCAGACCACTATTGCGCGCGATGGAGACACCCTGGTTTTGCTGCTCAATAACCTGCAGATGCGGCAGTTTTTCACGCCATTTTTCCACAATTTGCATAGATGAATCGGTGGAGCCGTCGTTAACAACAATCGTTTCCATGCTGTCGATTTTTTGATTAACCAGGCAGCTAAAGAACTGATCGAGGAAAGCTTCACCGTTATAAACGGCAACCACCACGCTTAATAATGGCGCTGAATTTTGCATATGAAACCTGATAATTATGGATTGTCTACAAGAGCAATATATTGCTGGCAGATGGCGTTGATACCGAACGATGCAATCGTTTCGCGATCCACAACCGGCGGAGAGGCATAGACATCCGCCAGCGTTTTCGCCAGCGACGCGTCATTCAGTTCCGTCAGCCCACGCGCTAAAGTACCCGTGAGGATCTCTGAAGGTCCACCAGGACAGTTGGTACTGACGGGGGGAGTCTGGCAGATAATCGATTCAACCAGCACATTACCAAAACCTTCGCAGTCGGAACTCAGCACTAAAAGTCGGGCTGCTTTGATCCAGGGGTAAGGATTGGGCTCGAACGGACGGAAAATAATCTTGTTTTCAATCCCGAGGCTGCTGGCAAGCTGCTTGAGTGCCTGAATTTTAGCGTCAGACCCATTGCCCATCATTACAAGCGTCGCGTCTATCTTACTCAACGCGAACGCGCGCAAGAGGCGGTCATGACGTTTATGCTCATGAAAGCGGCCAACGTGAATAATGTAATCTTTTACCGGCACTTCAAAGGGTGCATCCGCCAGGCGCTGGATCTCGGGAATATCGAAAGGATTATGGATGACCGCTTTGCGCCGAAGGTTGATGGTCAGCGTTTCTGAGAGATCGCGAAGCACGGCGGCGGAGACGGCGACAACGTTTCGGTTTTCGTAAGTATGACGAATTTTGTAATGTTTAAACCAGCGCGAAAGCCCGCTGCGATGACGAAGATAAGAGAATGAGAACATGCCATGGACGCAAAACCAGACCTTATCCCGCTCCAGAGCACGGCTGTGTGCCACAATGCGATCGGTTTTATGCAGATGCGAGAACACCACATCAAATTTTCCGTTGCACTCAGCCTGTTCAACGGCGTTGTCGAGCAGCTGCGCACGGCGTGGGATTTCAGTGAGTTTTCGCCAGGGCTTTTTACACGTATCCTGAATAACCTGAAAATCAATGCCTTCTGGGATGGCGTAGTCGCATACCTTCCGTAAGGAGAAAAGGGAGACCTGATGCCCCATTTCTATCAATCCGCTGGAGAGGGTGAGTACCGTTTTCTCGGCGCCTCCACCGGGTAAACCATCAATAATCATTAGGATACGCATTATTAATCCAGTAATTTTTGATAAAGCGAAATAAGTTGACTCGATAGTTTTCCAGGGGTTGCTTCTTTCACGCGCTCACGCGCAGCTACGCCCATTTTGTTATTTTTTTCTAGTGAAGGGATGGCCGCGATTGCATCCTTCAATGTGTCGATATCAAGAGCGTCACAGTAAAAGCCATTCTGACCTTGTTCAATAAATTCTGCTCCACCGCAACTCTGAGAGGTGATAACAGGCAAACCGCAAGCCATCGCTTCAAGAATCACGTTCGGGAAGGGATCATACAATGTTGGCAGCAGCAAACCATCAGATAGCTGATAAAAAGGCAGCGTCTCTTTTTGTACACCCATAAAGCGGACCCGTTCCTCACAGCCTAAAGCGCGAGCGAGATCGCGGTAGCGCTGTTCTGCTTTATCCTGACCAACGACGATCAGCCACGCCGCTGTTCCTGCAATAGCACGAATGGCGCTAGCCAGTCCCTTTCTTTCAAATCCTGAGCCGACAAAACAGAACACGACGGCATCTGCTGGCAAGCCAGCGCGTTGACGCAGCGCGGCACGTTGTGCCTCTTCTGCCGGAACGAAGCGGCCGGAATCTATTGAATTATAAATCACATGTATCTTTTTTGCGTCAATATCAAAGTCTTCGACGATTTCACGCTTGATCATCTCCGCATTGCAAATCACCGCTTTTAACTCAGGTGCCTGATACATGTCGCGTTCGGCGCTCATCACGTAACGATGATAGCGGTCATGCATGAGCATTTTTGCTCGCCAGGCGGGCAAAACACGCGCACGTTGCAGTAGCCAACGGCGATGAACCCCATCGCCTGCACGATAGATGTCGCAGCCCGGGATACGCTCATGGCTCTGCACAATATCAAATTGTTGCTGCTGCCACAGCGCACGCGCGGCATGAGCAAACCCGCGCTCCCGGCTAATGCGGCCCCACTTACGCGGGTCACAAATGTGGATATGCCAGTCGTCCTGCTTCTCTCCTTGCCACTCACGTGTAATGACGTTGAGTTCAAGATTTTGGTTACTCAGCGCGGTGAGTGCTCTGGAGACGAAACGCTCAGCCCCGCCATCAGGGCGATACTTTTGGCGAACGATGGCCAGACGATCATGTTTCATTACAGATATCTCCTGGCTGCTAAGATGACCGCATCCACGGGAATGACGTCGAGGTAGCGCGCATTCGTGTGGGTATCTATGGCGTCAGGATCGGGTAACGGGCCATAATCTCCCGCCCATATGACTTCACCGTTAACCTGCCACGGAGACCAGAATGTCAGTTTCGACGGGCCAAAGAGGGCGATGCAGGGGGTGTGCAGCGCGGCGGCCATATGCATTGGAACGGAATCAACGCCAATAAAAAGTGACGCATGATCGATAAGGGCTGCCAGCTGGCGCAAAGTTAATTGTCCTGCCAACGACACCACGCCCGTAGCGGGGGAGGAGGCGAGAATACGGTCGATCATCTCCAGCTCTTTTTTGTCCGGTCCGGCCGTCAGGACGACAGTATGGCCCTCTGCCTGAAGTGCGCTAATGGTTTGCGCCATTTTGCCCTCATCCCAGCATTTGAAAAACCAGCGTGACGTAGGCTGCACGACGATAAAACGGTCACCTACGTCTTTTTGCGTCAGCTTTTCACGGGCAGAATGCCAGTCGCTTGTGGTGTAGGCCATGGTAACGGCGGGCTTGAGGGCAACCGGCAAGGGCGTCAGAATTGAGAGATTCTGTTCAACGGTATGCAACGTACTGTGATTCTCTACAGAAACCAAATCGGTATGGCAAAACCGCCAGAAAGCGCTTTTGCGCTTATTAAAGGCGAAGCCGAGACGAACCGGTGCGCCGGTGAAACGGGTAACGAGGGCGCTGTGCCACTGATCGGCAAGGTTTATCACCAGATGATAATGCTGAGTTCTCACTGCACGGAGCAACTGCCACTCTTTTTGCAGGTGCTTAAGCGTACCCAACTGTTTCCACTTACGGTCGATACCGTAGATTGTTCCTGTTGCGGGATGTGCCGCAAGCATGTCGCGCGTCTCTTCATAAAGCAGGACATCGATCTGTGCCGCGGGCCATTGTTGGCGCAACGAATCAATGACGGGTGTGGTGAGTAACATGTCGCCATGATGGCGTAGTTTGATAAGTAAAATGCGCAAATCAGGCGTGTCAGGTAAGTTATTCATCATCATCTTATCAGCGTTGTACTGTAGCCAATTCTAATAGACCTGCTGGCGACTTGCACTCTTTCTCCATAATGCCAGTAATTTCCCCACAAGGGTTTACTCGTGCTTTAGAGCGTGCGTAACATAGCGCTAACTCTCCTGCCTTACGGACTCATTATGAAAAAACCAGCGTTTATCATCACGATCGATACCGAGGGCGATAATCTCTGGCAAAACCATCGGGTAATTAAAACGGAAAATGCGCGCTATCTGGCACGGTTTCAGGCGCTCTGCGAGCGTTTTGGTTTTAAGCCCGTCTGGTTGACGAACTATGAGATGGCAATCGAACCGGTTTTTATTGCGTTCGCCAGGGATGTCATCGCCCGGGGGCAGGGGGAAGTGGGGATGCATCTGCACGCATGGAATAGCCCCCCTGAGCACGATCTTACCGGCGATGACTGGCGCTGGCAGCCTTATCTGATTGAGTTTTCGGATGAGGTGATGCGTGAAAAAGTGTTATTCATGACCCGCTTGCTGGAAGAGACCTTCCAGACCAAAATGCTCAGCCACCGCGCCGGGCGCTGGGCGTTTGATAGCCGCTATGCCAGGCTACTGGTTGAGCAGGGCTATCAGATCGACTGTTCCGTTACGCCACGGGTGAACTGGCGCAACGCGAAAGGCGCCCCGCAGGGCCATGGCGGAACAAATTATCAGCATTTTCCCGACCATGCTTACTTCATGGACGCAGAGGATATTTCCCGGCCGGGCAATAGCTCGTTGCTTGAAGTCCCGATGAGCATTCAGTATAAACACCCGGCCTGGCTGAACACCGTCAAGCAGAATTACGATCGCCTGCGCGGCAAATATCGCTCTCCCTCCGTCAACTGGCTACGTCCGTCTGGCGGGAATACGTCACAGATGATTCAGGTTGCGCAGCAATGTCTGGCCCAGGGCAATGATTATGTAGAATTTATGCTTCACTCTTCTGAGTTCATGCCGGGTGGAAGCCCTACGTTTAAAGACGATGCGGCAATAGAAAACCTGTATCAGGATTTGGAGCAGCTCTTTACCTGGTTATCAGATAAGACGGTTGGAATGACGCTGGCGGAATTTTATCAGTACAAAAACAATTTGCCCACCTAAGCGCTGAGTTTCATCCTGACTCCTCAGCGCATGACGGAAGAATTTATTATTGACGTCGGGTTTGCGAAAAATGGGGGCTCAATGCAAACAGCGTCATGAAGAAAATTAAAGCCTCTGAGCTCAGAAGCATGACGTCGGTCAGCCCGTAAAGCAACAAGAGCAGCATGGCGGTTAACAGCAGACCATTTCTGTTTGCCATGGCGTAAACTATTATTGAGACGAAGAAATAAAGCAACACCGCCAGGCCAGGGATCCCCTGTAAGGAGTATTTCTCAATAATTTCATTATGCAGGTGGATGCGCAGGTAGCCGATTGCGGCAGCAACATGTGGATGACCATCCTTGACATACTGTTTTGTCCACGCTTCCCGGCTATCAATGGATTGACCCAAAGGATGGGCGAGGCCGGTGGCGATCCCTACATTCCACATAGAAAAACGCGCGCCAAGAGAAGTCGCATCATGCCCTTCCTGGTACTTTGTTATTTCACTCTGGGTTTGTTCAATTTTGGGTGAAATTAAGGGCTTATAACTAACAATAATGATACCCGCAACAATGCACAAGAATATCATCAAGGATTTAAGGTGGATTTTTCTAAACTGATAAAGCGTCAGAACAATCGCCAGAATGAGATAAAGCCCCATAGCGGCACGCGTTGCGGTCAGCAGAATAATGAACCAGGACAGCAGGACGACGAGACCTGCCACGACATATAGCTTCACGTTTCGTTGCAGATAGAGGCTATACACCAATGCTAACGAGAGAACAGAATAGACATAGGCCGCAATGGTTGGACGATTAATCGCCATCTCGACGCGGTCAATTCCCTCTACTGCCTGGAAAACTCCGTACCCCGTCGCCAGCACAAATCCCACGGCCGTGGTTATTAAAAAATATTTCTGGAAATTTTCTTTGGTCACATAAAATTTGA
Source organism: unidentified bacterial endosymbiont (assembly GCF_918797525.1). Taxonomy (NCBI): domain Bacteria; species unidentified bacterial endosymbiont. The sequence continues at coordinate 223,055 of NZ_OU963893.1, forward strand.
AGCGGTCCAGATAAAAAATCAACAGGCTTGCCAGTATTAATTTTTTACTGGAGCCAAGATAATCACTGTAAGCATTAAGCCCTTCACTGTGAAGCTCATAGACCAAATACCAGACCAGGTTCAGCAACCCTATAAGCAGCACAGGATAGGCAATGCTAAACGGTCGCAGAGTAAGCTTTTTATACTCAAAGGCTAAACCCACAATACTGGCATAAATAGCGATGTAAAAAAATTCGCGTTGTTTACCTGAACTCACTAATACCAGCGCTAACGAGACAAGGCTCAGTATGAGCGTCAACTGATAAAGCCTTAACTTTACTTTTTCCATAATGACTCAAGAACCCTTTTTTTATAGCTGAAACGAATATCGCGTGATAAGAAAAATGACGGGGAATAGAGCGTATTTACCCGCTGTTTAACAATCGTTGATTGATGTTCAGTAAGTAGTTTTCGATGGTTGCTATAGATATCAAACCAATGGCAATTTACCAGATGCCTGAACTGTGGTGGAAAAGTCTTTTCCATCAATAATGTACATTTAATAAGTGTCGAAATCTTATTGCTGTTAAGACTGCTCGATAAACTGTCGCTACGCTTGATGTAATAATAATGACCTTGACGCTGGTAGCATATTTTACTCGACTGCATAAGCATTGCCGGGAATACGGCAAAATCCTCATAGCAGATCATCGACGGTATCGGGTTGTCCTCATAAAGCCGACGCTGAATAAACTGACCAATGAGATGCGCCTGAAAATCCTTATGGCGTAAAAATCGTTTAATGGCATCGTGTTGCGATAACGTTACCGGGGAGAATCCTCGCCAGTCGTCGGTGATTTTTTTGACATCGCGGATCTCCAGCAAACGCGTCAGCAGCATATCAGGACGTGCTGTTTTAAGGAACGCCACCGCGTCTCTGATACTGCCTGGTTTCAACAGGTCATCGCTGTCCAGCATCGTAATATAATCTCCCGATGCCAGCGAGACAGCGCTATTACGAACATGACCGACATTTCGGAACTCAACGTATCGGGCGATCGTATAAGGACTTTTGCGCAGCCAGCGTTCAATAATATCCTGCGTTGCGTCCACAGAACTGTCATTGAAAATAATCACTTCTACGTCATTACCCGCATTATCGATAGCGGCCTGTAGACTCTCGAGCGTAGCGTTAAGCGTATCTTCCGCATTATGCGCGGCAATAATGATGCTGAGAAAAGCCATAAAATGTTATTTCCTTAAGCATCAGGGTGAGAAGCTTGAGCCTTGGGTAATGCGCAAATAAAGTGTTTAATTTCCCGTAGTGATTCGTCGGTTACAGCGAAGAGTTCTTCTCGATCCTGTGAGAAATAGTAACGTGTTTCAAAGACATAAGAGCTTATGTTTGCATCATTTCCAATCAGAAGCAGCTTGCCAAGCGGGCGCTGTTCATCATGACAGCATGGGCCAAACAGCAATATGACGGGTACACCCACTGCGTCGGCGACATAGACATTTCCCGAGTCAGATGCGATATAGCAATCCATCTTTGAAATTGCCCACGGGAGTTCTTCCAGCGAGATTTTACCAATCAGATTGGTGAAATTGGTGAGTTCGCCGTAGAGGCGGGTAATATCATCCATCCATGGCTGCTCATTAGGGGCACCGAAAACATAAAACTCGCAGGGCAGGTCGGCGAGACGATCGGCAATACGCTTCCAGATGGCGGGTGGAATCGTCTTCGCTTTGTTGCCCGCGGCAATACTGATGCCGATGCGGATCACGCCCGGTTTATCAAGTATTTCCGGATAGATGGCCGGTTTGAAAAGGGGCTTAGTGGCGTGCTTAGGCGAGTCTTCCCAGGTGAGCGCGCGATCTGCTAGCTTAAGATAGTTCGTGACCGACAGCGTCCTCTTACCGTGCTCAACGCTACCATCCGCCGTGGCATAGAAAATCCCGTGGTACCATCTGCGTGTATAAGTACTTAAAAATTGTTTGTTTTTTGCATTGCAGACGGCGGCAAAAAAGAGATTCACGCTGTTGGGCTGCAGCAGATACACATTGTCGTAACGGTTCATTATCCTGCACGCAAAACAGAGCTTACGCCACAGGTTGCGCTTATGCTGCTCGATAAAAAAAATCTGTTCGATAGTGTCATCATGCTTTGCCAGCGCGTTTACGCTGCGGCTGATCAGCACATCACTTTTTTGCAGGTATGCCAGGAGAGGCGTTGCATTGATAAAGTCACCGATTTTGGCCGTCTGAATGACCAGGTTTTTTCCCGTGTCTTTTCGAAACAGCTTCCGGATGAGTTTCACCGGAAAGAGTAAAATCAGCAGAAATACGTAACTCATGGGTTAAATATCCCTGTTGGGAAGCCGATAGCTATCCTGTAAATATGAAAAAATTGCATCTGCGCTAATATCCCTCGTTTGCTGCGTGGGGCTGACCATCTGATGCTGGTTTTTACCGTAACCCCCAATCAACCCCGGGTCGGTTGGGCCAAAAATTGTAATATTTGGCCGATCCAGCGCCGCGGCTAAGTGGCTTAATCCCGTATCAACGGAAACGATAGCCTCAGCCCCTGCCAGTACGGCCGCAACGTGCGCCAGCGTGAGTTTAGGTAAGACTTCGACGTGCGAAAAACCTGCAGCCAGGCGTTCTGCACGCTGCCGCTCATGCTCAGCACCCCATGGCAGTTTAATATGGATACCGGTAGGTTGCATTAGTTCTATTAAGCTTCGCCAGTGCGTTTCCGGCCAGTGCTTATCGTCGCGCGTTGTGGCATGCAGGAATACCATGTATGGCTGAGCGCGCTTATCAGCATCGCGCAGAAAATGTTGCGAAATAGCGTAATCGCCCTGCGCATCCGGTTTTGCATAACCCAGGCTTTTGGCGAACAGCTCGCGGGTACGCTCGACGGCGTGCTGCTGCTTAGCAATAGAGTGGCGACGGTTATAAAACAGGCTTGCCAGCGGCTCGCGGGCGGATTGCCAGTCCATACCGTGCTTCATGCCATGGGCCAGACGGGTGACCAATGCGGCACTTTTAACCAGCCCCTGGGCATCGATAATCGCGTCATAACGCTGGGCCTGCACCGCTTCGCGGAAAGCTTTACGTTCGGCTTTGATGGGCGCGGAAAACCAGGCTTTGCGCCAGCGACGGATCGCCACCGGGATCACGCGGTCGACCGCTTGATGCCAGGTGGGGATCTGCGCGAAACCTTCTTCTACCACCCAGTCAAAACGAATGTCGGGGATCGTCTGCATGGTGTCCGTTAGCGACGGCAACGTGTGCAGTACATCTCCCATTGAAGAGGTTTTAACGATCAGTACCCGCATCCGCTATCCTTCTTCGCTCAACAGCAGCTCGTTGAGCGCTTCGAGCACCCGCTCTGGTGTTATGTCGATCAGGCTCTGATGATAACCTTCAGCCGCATCGCCTTTGCGTACCTTGTGGTAGCCGGTAATCAGGCGAATGACGCGCGCTATATGCGACAGCGGCGGCGTGAAATCCGGACTGCTGGGGCCATACAGCGCAACCAGCGGACGGTTTAGCGCGGCAGCGACGTGCATCAGCCCGGAGTCGTTAGTCACCACGGCTTTGCAGGCGGCAATCAGGATCACCGCCTGCTCCAGTTGGGTTTCCCCGGCCAGGTTACGACACCAGGCTTGTTGTTCGCTACTGAGCGCGGCAAGGATTTCGTTGCCCACCTGGCGATCTTTCATCGACCCGAACAGGACAACCTGATGACCTTCGTCAATCAGCTGTTTGGCAAGCCCGGCGTAGTGATAATGCGGCCAGCGCTTTGCCGGGCCAAATTCGGCGCCCGGGCAGAAGCCGATCATTGGGCGTTCGGATGAAATACCGAACGCACTGCAGGTATGAGATTTTTCGCCGTCGTTAACCTGTAATTGCGGCCACAGTAGCGGCTGCGGCAGGTCTTTTGCTGTCTGCATCACGCCTTTATCGTAGGCCAGTGCCACGTAGCGCTCCACCATCAGCGGCCAGGCGTCTTTATCCAGCACGCGCGCGTCGTTCAGCAAACCGTAGCGCATTTCGCCGCGCCAGCCGGTGCGGTGCGGTACGCCTGCAAAAAAAGGCACCAAGGCAGATTTGAATGAGTTGGGCAGTACGTACGCGCGGTCGTAGCGCTTTTCGCGTAGACTATGGCCGAGTTTGCGGCGTTCGCCAATTTCCAGCGCCCCGTGGCCGAGCGGCATCGGGATCGCCTCGTTTACTTCCGGCATACGCGATAAAAGTGGACGGCACCATGCCGGTGCCATCACGTCAATTATCGCCTGGGGATAGCGCGCCTTGAGCGTGCGATAGAGACTTTGCGACATCATCATGTCGCCCACCCATGACGGGCCGATCACCAGAATTTTCATACTTATGCGTCGCGGTTCAGCCAGGCCATGTATTCCGTCACACCTTCGGCAACGGTCTTGAACGGCTTGTCATAGCCCGCGGCGCGCAGGTTCGTCAGGTCCGCCTGAGTAAATGCCTGATAGCGGCCTTTCAGTTTATCCGGGAACGTAATGTACTCAATGCTACCTTTTTTATGGTATGCCAGCGCGGCGTCAGCCACGGCCTGGAAGGATTCCGCACGGCCTGTACCCAGGTTAAAGATGCCGGACACGCCGTTTTCCAGGAACCACAGGTTGACGGCTGCCACGTCGCCCACATAGACGAAGTCACGCTTGAAGCCATCACTGCCTTCGAACAGTTTCGGACTTTCGCCGTTGTTCAACTGCGTATTCAGGTGAAACGCCACGCTTGCCATGCTGCCTTTGTGACTCTCGCGCGGCCCGTAAACGTTAAAGTAACGGAAGCCCACGATCTGGGAGTTCGCTTCAGGCAATACCTGACGGACATATTCGTCGAACAGGAATTTGGAATATCCGTAAACGTTCAGCGGCTGCTCATATTCACGGGATTCAATGAAGTCTGAGGTGCGCCCGCCGTAGGTCGCCGCAGAAGAGGCGTACAGGAACGGAATTTCACGCTCAAGGCAGTAGTGCAGAAGCTCTTTGGAGTACTGATAGTTGTTATCCATCATGTACTTGCCGTCCCACTCGGTGGTGGAGGAGCATGCACCTTCATGGAAGATGGCATCGATTTCGCCGAACTCTTCACCTGCCATAATCTGAATAAGGAAGTCTTCTTTATCCATGTAGTCGGCGATGTTGAGATCCACCAGATTGACAAACTTGGTGCCATCTTTCAGGTTATCCACCACCAGAATGTCGGTGATGCCTTTGTCATTGAGAGCTTTAACAATGTTGCTGCCGATAAGGCCCGCGCCGCCGGTAACGATGATCATAACTGTAACCTTTGAAGTGTGGAGCCCGGGGACAGTCCCGGACGCTAATGTTTCTATCATATCATTAGTATGGCTGCCCTACAGCCATTCGCCGATATCCGCCCCATCCTGAATGATTTTGCGAATATGCAATAAAGGCAACACGTGATTTATGCTGCAAAAACGAGAAGAGATAATGCGTCATCTCGTCAGGAAGTATAGGTTTGGGTAATATGTGTCGAAATTTGCCGAGTCTGGAGAATTGCAATGCGTGGTGATTTTTACAAACAGTTAAACAGCGACCTTGATACCGCACGTGCGGAAGGGTTGTTCAAAGAAGAGCGTATTATTACCTCCGCTCAACAGCCGGACATCACGGTTGCCGACGGCAGTCATGTGATCAACTTTTGTGCGAACAACTACTTAGGTCTTGCAAATCACCCTGAGCTGATTGCCGCTGCGAAAAACGGCATGGACACCCACGGTTTTGGCATGGCCTCGGTGCGCTTTATCTGCGGCACGCAGGATAGCCACAAGCAGCTTGAAAACATGCTGGCGAACTTCCTCGGGATGGAAGATGCCATTCTGTACTCCTCCTGTTTCGACGCCAACGGCGGTCTGTTTGAGACCCTGCTCGGCGCAGAAGATGCCATTATCTCCGATGCTCTGAACCATGCCTCCATTATCGACGGCGTGCGCCTGTGTAAAGCAAAGCGTTTCCGCTATGCCAATAACGACATGGCAGAGCTGGAAGCCCGCCTGAAAGAGGCGCGTGAAGCGGGCGCTCGTCACGTAATGATCGCTACCGATGGCGTATTCTCAATGGACGGCGTGATCGCCAACCTGAAAGGCGTATGCGACCTGGCAGATAAATACGCTGCGCTGGTGATGGTCGACGACTCCCACGCGGTCGGTTTTGTTGGCGAAAACGGCCGGGGTTCTCACGAATACTGTGACGTCATGGGCCGCGTGGACATCATCACCGGTACGTTGGGCAAAGCGCTCGGCGGCGCATCGGGTGGCTATACTGCTGCGCGTAAAGAGGTGATTGAGTGGCTGCGCCAGCGCTCTCGCCCATATCTGTTCTCCAACTCCCTGGCGCCAGCCATTGTTTCAGCGTCGATCAAAGTGCTGGAGATGGTTGCGTCCGGTGCTGAACTGCGCGATCGCCTATGGTCCAATGCCCGGCTGTTCCGCGAAAAAATGAGCACTGCAGGGTTTACGCTGGCTGGTGCCGATCACGCCATTATCCCGGTCATGCTGGGCGATGCGGTGGTCGCGCAGAACTTTGCGCGTGAGTTGCAGAAAGAGGGCATCTACGTGACCGGGTTCTTCTTCCCGGTAGTACCAAAAGGTCAGGCGCGTATCCGCACGCAGATGTCTGCGGCGCATACGCCTGAACAAATTGAACGTGCGGTGGAAGCCTTTACCCGCATCGGCAAACAGCTGGGCGTAATTGCCTGAGGACGTGTAATGAAAGCGTTATCCAAACTGAAAGCAGAAGAAGGGATTTGGATGACCGACGTGCCGGAGCCGGAAGTCGGTCATAACGATCTGCTGATCAAAATTTGTAAAACGGCCATCTGCGGGACTGACGTACACATCTACAACTGGGACCAATGGTCGCAGAAAACTATTCCGGTGCCGATGGTTGTTGGTCACGAATATGTCGGCGAAGTGGTCGGAATGGGTCAGGAAGTGAAGGGGTTTGAAATTGGCGACCGCGTGTCTGGCGAAGGCCATATTACCTGCGGTCACTGCCGTAACTGTCGCGGCGGACGTACGCACCTGTGCCGCAATACTGTCGGCGTGGGTGTTAACCGTCCGGGCTGTTTCGCTGAATATCTGGTGATCCCTGCATTCAACGCCTTCAAAATTCCGGATAACATTTCTGACGATTTGGCCTCCATTTTTGACCCGTTTGGCAATGCAGTGCACACCGCGCTCTCCTTCGACCTGGTGGGAGAAGATGTGCTGGTCTCTGGCGCAGGTCCAATCGGTATTATGGCGGCAGCGGTCGCTAAACACGTAGGCGCGCGCAACGTCGTGATCACCGATGTGAATGAATATCGCCTGTCGCTGGCGCGCAAAATGGGCGTCACCCGCGCGGTGGATGTTTCTAATGAGAGCCTGAACGACGTCATGGAAGAGCTGGGCATGACGGAAGGCTTCGACGTGGGCCTTGAGATGTCCGGCGCGCCACCGGCGTTTCGGACCATGCTCGACACCATGAACCACGGTGGTCGTATTGCGATGCTGGGTATTCCCCCGTCCGATATGTCCATCGACTGGAACAAAGTCATCTTCAAAGGGCTGTTCATTAAAGGTATTTATGGCCGCGAGATGTTCGAAACCTGGTACAAAATGGCGGCACTGATTCAGTCTGGTCTGGATCTGACCCCCATAATCACGCACCACTTCTCTATCGATGAGTTCCAGAAGGGCTTCGACGCGATGCGGTCAGGCCAATCCGGGAAAGTTATCCTGAGCTGGGATAAGTAATCTACAGGGGCCTGAGGCCCCTTTTCATTACAGAGCTGTGCGCTCGCCGCCAAGCTTACTCGTGACGTTTGACGAGATACTACCAATATCGATTTTATTGTGGCGCTTATCATAAATCAGCTGCTCTGCGTTCTGACCAATCGGCGAAAATATCGTATTGCCTTCAAAATTTTTATTATGATCAAGCAGCATTGAAAAATAGATGGCAATGAGCTTTTTATCAAAAGCACAGGCGATATGAACGATGGCTGTATCCACAGACACCACCAGATCAGCTTTTTTGATGAGCGTGATGGCATCCCACAGCGAACTGAATCGACAAACCGTAATATTCGCGTTATCGAAGCGTAGGTCGGCTAATTTTCGCCCTTCGCCAATAATGAAAACGTGCGTATCCGGGTGCTGCACAATATCATTAGCCAGTTTTTCCAGCTGCACGTGCGAGAGACTGCGTTCGTCAACGCTGGCGAAAGGGTTTAGCACAACGATTTTTTTGCCAGCATAAGGTTGCAGATAATGGTCTATAAAATCCTCATGCTCGGGCAACACAGGCAAAGCGTAACGAAGAGATTCAGGCTTAACGTTTAATGCGTTAAGGATCTGTTTTTGCGGATGGGTAATGTGGAAATCAGAATTCACAGGAAGCATTAAGTTATAAGGCTTGTTCAACCAGCCGCCAAACCCAATTGCATATTTATAATGGATTTTATGCAGCAGTTGCGTATTGAATAACTCCTTTCTTTTCATCCATGAATAATGGCTGATCACCAAATCAGTGTCGATAGGCTTTATTGCATCGATATTTTTGATATCAGCAATATAGACCTCATCGATATCGGATATCTTTTCAAACAGATCGCGATTTCGCTCCTCAACCACAACCTGTAGCGTATAGCCCGCTTGTTTCAAACTATGCCAGGTTCCTGTGTGGCACACGGCATCGCCAATACCGAGATCAACAAACGGAAATAAAATCCGCTTAATGCTGGGAATGTTTATATCTTCGTGGCGTTTATCCTGTAATTGCCGCGATAAAGACAGAAGCTTTAACCGCCTTTTTAATTCTTTGGTTTTATGGTTTCGCTGTCTGTTGATTTCCTTTAAATAGCCGATTATTTTCTTCATGATCCCACTAAACCAAATTAAGTATTAAACTTTGGTTAGTATAATCTTAAGTTTCACGAAAAGGAATGTCAGCGAGAACAGCGTGGCACTTACACAAATTTAACCTTATTTAACAATGGATTAAAGAATGTGCCTTCAAGGGTATTTTCCATTTTTTTGGTGCAGGACAGTACCCGGCTCAACGCGAAAATAATAAAAAAGGTTTGGATTGGGCAGTGACAATGATGGTGGCTGGCGCTATCTTACGCTTATTATCAGCGAATGAATATCTCGAGTGGGAGATAACATGTTCAGGCTCACTGTATGTCTTTTGACATACAACTCTGCACGTTTATTACGTGACGTATTAACGCCTTTAATGCGCATTGCAGATGAGATAATTGTTATTGATTCTGGTAGTACGGATGACACATTATCTATTCATGAAGAATATGGAATTACTCCAATATATAACCCATACACTATGCACGGTGAGCAGATGAATATGGCTATTTCGCATGCCTCTAATGATTGGGTGTTATGTATGGATAGCGACGAAATACTCGATGACGAGACGCTAAAGTATATTCTCAGGTTAAAATCTGGAGATGAACCGCCTGCAGACAGAGGCTGGTGCTTATCGCGTTACTGGTATGTCTTAGGTGAGCAAACCCGAACCCTCTATCCCATTTCCTCCCCGGATTACCCCTTGAGGTTGTTTAATCGTCATCATGTCAGGTTTAATCACCGCCCCGTGGATGATAAAGCGACAGGAGCCGCGCAGGTTACGCGGATACCGGGCCACGTACGACACGATACCTTCTATTCTCTGCATGAAGTGTTCAGTAAATTAAATATTTACACAACCCGAGTGGTGAAATATCAGAATCTCCGGCCTCCAATCGCACGTGGCGTAGCCAGCGCAGTGGGTGCTTTTTTCAAATGGTACCTGTTTAGCGGTGCGTGGCGAAGGGGAAAAGTCGGGGCCGTTACGGGGCTTTATGCGACGCTATACAGCTTTATGAAATATTTCAAAGCCTGGTATCAACATCAGGATAAACGAGAGTCGGCAGCCCGGGAGCGTACCGACTCTCATCTTATAGACTAGCTAGCTTTTCTTGCCCCAGCCCTGCCACTGATGCTGAAAATACTGCACCAGGGTGCTTTGATTCACGCTTTCGCTAAGCACGGCAAAGAACCGGGTGGCATATACCGGCTCCGGTGCGAGCTTCGCTTTACAGAGCCTGACCCCTGTGAAGGGATTTCGCGGCTGCGTTGAAGGTGGCTGAGAACTGCCGGGACGAGACGTATCGACCTGCGGTTCGTTGAGTAGGTCGCTCGGACGTACCAGCGTGATATCCGAAGGTAGTGTCGGCAGCATTTGTTGCAGAACGCGAACGGTCGAGGGATGAGGGTGGCCGATTGCAATCGCCGAGCCATTGCGGCGCGCCAGCTGCACTGCGCGATTAAACTGCTTGCGAATGTCGGCGTCGTTCTGGGTATCATCCAGGAACACCTTGCGCTTAATCACCTTCACGCCGGTCCCCTGAGCTGCACGCATCGCCTGGCTGTTGCCGATGGTCATGCTGTCAAGGAAATAGAGATTATAACGTTCCAGCGACTGCATCACTTTTAGCATACCGTACAGGCTGGACGTCATCGCGCTGCCCATGTGGTTGTTCAGCCCCACGGCATACGGCACTTTGTTATACGCGTCGCTGATGATGCGATCGATCTCATCGCTGCTCATCTCCGGGCGCAGGGTGTCTTTTTCCAGCGGCTGCTTGCTGATCGGCGCCATTGGCAGATGGATAAGCACCTCATGCCCGCTGTTGTGGGCTTTGGTCGCCATCTCACGGGCGTGCGGGGCATTAGGCAGAACAGCGACAGAGATGGCCGGCGGCAGGGCCAGCACCTGATTTTCGTAGTGTGGACGATAACCAAAGTCATCAATCACGATGGCGAGTTTGCCTGCGTATACCGGTGCAGCCAGCGCCAGTGCGCTGGCGACGGAGAGCATAATTCGACGAAATTGAAGCAAAACTTATCTTCCCAACCACGGCTGTGGATTGACCGCCTGACCCTGGCGACGAATTTCGAAATAGAGTGACGGGCGGCCCTGACCGCCACTGCTGCCCACAAGGGCGATGGGTTGGCCTGCGCGCACCTGAGTGCCCACGCTGACCAGCGCGCTCTGGTTGTAGCCATAAAGACTCATATCGCCTTTACCGTGCTCTACCACCACCACAAGCCCGTAGCCCTGCAGCCAGTCGGCCAGGATCACGCGGCCATCGGCAATGGCTTTCACTTCGCTACCCTCAGACGCGCCGATAACTATCCCTTTCCAACGTAGTTCACCCTGCAGCTGTTCGCCATAGCGATGCAGAATTGACCCACGAACGGGCCAGAAAGCCTGACCGCGAGGCGCGCCTAAACCGCCGGTACGCGATATCAGGGAGCGTTCGCTTTCACTTGGCTTATAGGTGGTGCCTTTACGAGAGGCTTCCTGCTGCTTGTTGCGAACGGCCTGCGCCTCACGCGCTTCTTTTTCGGCACGCGCTTTAGCCGCGGCTTGCGCACGGGCAATACTGTTGCGCAGCTTCGCTTCGTTGGCGCGCATTTCGCTCAGCTGGCTTTGGCCTGCCTGGATGGAGGATTCAAGGCCTGAAAGGGTTTTCTTACGCTCGTTGCGCGCCTGCTCAAGCTTTGCCTGCTGGGCCTGCTGCTCGTAGAGCAGTGTCTGCTGCTGGCTCTGCTTCTCTTCCAGCTCGGCTTTCTGGCTGGCGACCTCTTCACGCGTCTGTTTTAGCTGGGCGATAGTCTCCTGACGCGCCTGGTTCAGGTAGCCAAAGTAGGCCTGCAGGCGCTGCCCGCGCTGGCTCTCTTCGCCGCTGAGGATCAATTGAAGGCCCGTGTGTTCACCCTGGCGGAACGCGGCATCAAGCTGTGCGGAAAGGTTACGTTCCTGGGCGTCGCGCTGGCGCTCGAGTCTGGCAATCGACGCGTTCATCTCATCGATCTGCTTATTCAACTGTGCGAGGGTATTTTGCGTTTCACGCAGATTTCGCGTGGCGGCGGAGATTGCCTCTTCCTGCTTTTTCAACTGGGCCAGAAGCGAGGCGCGTTGCTGTTGTTGCTGGCGAACCACACGCTCTTTGGCGGCGATATCGGCCTGAATAGATTTTAGCTGGTCGCGATCGTCCGCATGAGCGGATGCGGCGCACAGCAATACGCCAGCGCTGAGTGCGCTGGCGCAAAGCAGGGGCCTGACTGATAACCTAAGCGGCTTCACGACCCATGTGATTGAAAAATTCGCCTTTCCCCTCATGGGGAGCGATTATTCCACGATGAACAGCGGCTTACCAGTCATCTCTTCAGGGATTGGCATACCCATCAGCGTCAACATGGTTGGCGCGATGTCGGAAAGCTTACCGCCTTCCACTGCTTTCAATGATTTATCACCAATATAAATCAGTGGAACCGGCAGGTTGGTGTGGGCGGTGTGCGCCTGGCCGGTGGCCGGGTCACGCATTTGCTCCGCATTGCCGTGGTCAGCGGTAATCAACAGCTGACCGCCAACGGATGCCACCGCTTTCGCCACCTGCTCAACGCAGTGATCCAGCGCTTCAACAGCTTTGACTGCGGCTTCCATCACGCCGGTATGGCCGACCATATCACCGTTAGGGTAGTTACAAATGATGGTGTCGTACTTGCCGCTTTCGATTGCCGCGACCAGTTTTTCTGTCAGTTCGGCAGAGCTCATTTCGGGCTGCAGATCGTAGGTTGCAACTTTCGGCGAGTTGATCAGAATGCGGTCTTCGCCTTTGAACGACTCTTCAACACCGCCGTTGAAGAAGAAGGTCACGTGCGCGTATTTCTCGGTTTCGGAGATTCGCAACTGTGTTTTATCGTTTTTCGCTATCCACTCGCCGAAGGTGTTAGTCAGTGACGCGGGTGGGTATGCGCAAGGTACCGGGATATCTGCGGCGTATTCGGTCAACTGTATAAAATCGAGATTGACCCCTTTCTTACGGGTAAAACCGTCGAAATCGCTGTTCACGAATGCACGGGTAATTTCACGCGCGCGGTCAGCACGGAAGTTCATGAAAATCAGCGCATCGCCATCTTCCATTGCGGCATCGGCCTGACCTTGCGCGCGAATCACGGTCGCTTTGACGAATTCGTCATTTTCTTCACGCGCGTAAGCGGCTTCCAGACCTTCCACGGCGGTGGCGAACTGGAACTCACCTTTTGCCAGCGTCAACAGGTCATAGGCTTGTTCAACGCGATCCCAGCGGTTGTCGCGGTCCATGGCGTAGTAACGGCCAATGATGGAGGCCACCCGGCCCTTGCCCAGCGCGGCAAATTTGTCATCAAAGGCTTTGAGTGAACCTTCTGCGCTGCGAGGTGGAGTATCGCGACCATCAAGGAAAGCATGCAGATAGATTTTTTCAGCGCCGCGTTCCGCTGCCAGTTCAACCATCGCCATGATGTGATCCTGGTGGCTGTGAACCCCGCCCGCAGAGAGCAGGCCCATAATGTGCACCGCTTTACCTGCACCAACGGCTTTATCTACCGCACCACACAGAATCGGGTTGCGAAAGAACGTGCGTTCTTTGATCTCAACGTCCAGACGGGTAAGGTCCTGATACACGATACGGCCCGCGCCCAGGTTTACATGGCCCACTTCGGAGTTGCCCATCTGACGATCCGGCAGACCCACTTCCAGGCCAGATGCATCAATCAGAGTATGGGGACGTGTTGCCCATAGCGCATCCATAACCGGAGTTTTGGCGTTGAAAATAGCGTTATCCTGGCTATCTTCACGGTAGCCATAGCCATCCAGAATCACCAGTACCATAGGTTTTTTAGAAACTGACATTGCGACAACCTCATGCTCAAGAGACGAAAAATAGGCGTAATTTTACTATAGCTGAATCGATATAATAGCCGCAGAAGATCAAAGAATACGCAGGGACAAGGGCGGCCACTGACGATTTTGCGTCTTTTTTTTCGTGGCATGCCGCATAAAATGGATTAGCTTATTGTCGCTGGCTGTATTTGCCACAACGCACAGGTATACTCTTGTCCTGGTTTTTTTAATCACTTAGTCGGGAGTTGTTACCCTCCATGCAAGAAATTATGCAATTTGTAAGCCGCCACCCGGTTCTGAGCATCGCGTGGATTGGCCTGCTGGCCGCAGTGCTTTTCACCACCTTTAAAGGCCTGACGTCTAAGATTAAGGTGATCACCCGTGGCGAGGCCACGCGGCTGATCAACAAAGAAGACGCCGTAGTAGTCGATCTGCGTCAGCGCGACGATTTCCGCAAAGGTCACATTGCAGGCGCTATCAACCTGCTGCCGGCTGAAATCAAAGCAAACAATCTTGGTGAGCTGGATAAGCATAAAGCTCAGCCGATTATCGTGGTTGACGGGACCGGGATGCAGGCGCAGGAGTCCGCTAACGCTCTGCATAAAGCCGGTTTCGAAAACGTAACCGTACTGAAAGAAGGTATTTCCGGCTGGAGCGGGGAAAACCTTCCGCTGGTGCGGGGTAAATAAGGAGTGCAGTGATGGCCAATATTGAAATCTACACCAAAGCGACCTGCCCGTTCTGCCATCGCGCGAAAGCGCTGCTGAACAGCAAAGGCGTAACCTTCCAGGAACTGCCGATCGATGGTGACGCGATCAAGCGCGAAGAGATGATTCAACGTAGTGGTCGTACGACGGTTCCGCAGATTTTCGTTGATGCGCAGCACATTGGTGGCTGCGATGACTTGTATGCGCTCGACGCCCGTGGTGGACTCGATCCACTGCTGCGCTAAGAGACTTTAGGACAATTAAAAAGGGTTTTTCCATGTCAGAACAAAACAACACCGAAATGACTTTCCAGATCCAGCGCATCTATACCAAAGATGTTTCTTACGAAGCGCCAAATGCGCCACACGTTTTCCAGAAAGATTGGCAGCCAGAGGTTAAACTTGATCTGGATACCGCATCCACCCAACTGGCAGATGATGTGTATGAAGTCGTATTGCGCGTGACCGTTACCGCTTCTCTGGGCGAAGAGACTGCATTCCTGTGCGAAGTACAGCAGGGCGGCATCTTCTCCATCGGCGGCATCGAAGGCAACCAGATGGCGCATTGCCTGGGTGCATACTGCCCGAACATCCTGTTCCCGTATGCGCGTGAATGCATCACCAACCTGGTTTCTCGCGGTACATTCCCGCAACTGAACCTTGCGCCAGTTAACTTTGATGCGCTGTTCATGAACTATCTGCAGCAGCAGTCTGGCGAAGGTGCCGAACAACATCAGGATGCCTGATGAGCATTGTTAATGCGTCAATGACTGTGATCGGTGCCGGTTCTTACGGCACCGCTCTTGCCATCACGCTGGCAAGAAATGGTCACGAGGTGGTCCTTTGGGGCCACGATCCTAAACATATCGCCACGTTGCAACACGACCGCTGCAACGTGGCGTTTCTTCCGGACGTTCCGTTCCCTGACTCTCTGCATCTGGAAAGCGATCTCACGGCTGCCCTGGCGGCCAGCCGTAACATTCTGATTGTGGTGCCGAGCCACGTGTTTGGCCAGGTGTTACATCAGATTAAGCCGCTGATGCGGGCGGATGCGCGCATTGTATGGGCGACGAAAGGGCTGGAGGCGGAAACCGGGCGCCTGTTACAGGATGTGGCCCGCGAAGCGCTGGGCGATACCATTCCGCTGGCGGTGATTTCCGGGCCGACGTTTGCCAAAGAACTCGCTGCGGGCCTGCCGACCGCCATTTCACTGGCATCGACCGACCAGACTTTCTCTGACGACCTTCAGCACCTGCTGCATTGCGGCAAAAGCTTCCGCGTCTACAGTAATCCCGATTTTATCGGCGTGCAGCTAGGCGGGGCGGTGAAAAACGTGATTGCGATTGGTGCCGGGATGTCCGACGGTATCGGTTTTGGCGCGAATGCGCGCACTGCGTTGATCACCCGTGGGCTGACAGAAATGTCCCGCCTGGGGGCGGCGTTGGGTGCCGATCCCGAGACCTTTATGGGGATGGCGGGACTGGGCGATCTGGTGTTGACCTGTACCGACAACCAGTCGCGTAACCGCCGTTTTGGCATGATGCTCGGACTGGGCAGCGATGTGCAAAGCGCGCAGGAGAATATTGGTCAGGTGGTTGAAGGCTACCGCAATACCAAAGAAGTTCGCGAATTGGCGCACCGTTTTGGTGTCGAAATGCCAATAACCGAGGAAATTTATCAGGTACTGTATTGCGGAAAAAATGCGCGCGAGGCAGCATTGACCTTATTGGGTCGCGCCCGCAAGGACGAGCGCAGCAGCAACTAACCGAGAACACTCGTCACCTGAATGACCCAGCCAGCGCAGAACTGGCTGGTCATTATATTATCGTCTGGAGCAAGCAATGCCGTGTGAAGAACTGGATATCGTCTGGAACAATATTAAAGCTGAAGCCCGGGCTTTGGCCGACTGCGAGCCTATGCTGGCCAGTTTTTACCACGCGACGCTACTCAAGCACGAAGACCTCGGCAGCGCCCTGAGCTATATGCTCGCCAACAAGCTGGCCTCATCAATTATGCCTGCTATCGCCATTCGTGAAGTAGTGGAAGAGGCCTATGCCGCTGACCCGGAAATGATCGCCTCCGCCGCCTGTGACATTCAGGCCGTGCGCACGCGCGACCCGGCGGTGGACAAGTACTCTACGCCGCTGCTGTATCTAAAGGGGTTTCATGCGCTTCAGGCTTACCGCATTGGTCACTGGTTATGGAATGAAGGCCGCCGCGCGCTGGCTATCTTCCTGCAAAACCAGGTTTCGGTGACCTTCCAGGTTGACATCCACCCGGCGGCGAAAATTGGTCGCGGGATCATGCTCGATCACGCCACCGGAATTGTTGTGGGTGAAACGGCGGTGATTGAAGATGACGTGTCTATCCTGCAATCGGTCACGCTGGGCGGTACCGGTAAAACCAGCGGCGACCGCCATCCTAAAATTCGTGAAGGGGTGATGATTGGCGCAGGCGCCAAGATCCTCGGCAACATCGAAGTTGGACGTGGGGCGAAGATTGGGGCGGGTTCAGTTGTACTGCAGCCGGTTCCTCCGCACACCACCGCCGCTGGCGTTCCGGCGCGTATCGTCGGCAAGCCAGGCAGCGAAAAACCGTCAATGGATATGGATCAGCACTTCAACGGCATTCACCATACGTTCGAATACGGTGACGGTATTTAACGTCTAAGAATGGCGCCAGGATAACCTGACTGACGCCAGGCTTCATACACCACCACCGATACCGCATTTGAAAGGTTCATGCTCCGGCTATCCGGCATCATAGGGATCCGTATTTTCTGCTCAGCGGGCAGGGCGTCCAAAATGGTCGCTGGCAGGCCGCGTGTTTCCGGGCCAAACATCAGATAATCATCGTCCTGATAGCTTACCGCGCTGTGTGCAGGCGTGCCTTTGGTGGTCAGAGCAAAGATGCGCTGCGGTTTTTCGGCTTCCAGGAAAGTGGAATAATCGTGATGGCGAACCACTGCCGTAAATTCATGATAATCCAGCCCCGCACGGCGTAGACGCTTGTCGTCCCACGTAAAGCCCATTGGCTCAATGATATGCAGTCGAAAGCCGGTGTTAGCGCACAGGCGGATGATGTTGCCGGTATTCGGCGGAATTTCTGGTTCGAATAAGACGATGTTAAGCATGCAGCCCCCTTAAAAAACGGGGGCAGCATACCACCCCCTTTCACCAAAGGGGAGACTAAGCCGCATCCCCCTGCGCCAGCGGTGCCAGCGCCGCAGGAATTTTACTCAACTCTTGTACCAGCGAATCTTTACTGATTCCACCAATTGTTTTTGCCCCGGTCAGCGTCATCGCCACTTTCATCTCTTTTTCGATCAGGTTCAGCAGATTTGCCACTCCCGCCTGGCCGTATGTCGCCAGCGCGTAAAGGTACGCTCGGCCCAGCAGCACCGTGTCCGCGCCGAGCGCAATCATGCGTACCACGTCCAGTCCGTTACGAATGCCGCTGTCGGCCAGAATGGCGATATCGCCTTTCACCGCATCGGCTATCGCAGGCAGGGCGCGCGCAGAGGAAAGTACACCATCGAGCTGGCGCCCGCCGTGGTTCGACACTACGATCCCATCCGCGCCAAAGCGCACCGCGTCGCGCGCGTCTTCCGGATCGAGGATCCCCTTGATCACCATCGGGCCATCCCAATATTCGCGGATCCACTCCAGGTCTTTCCACGAAATCGACGGATCGAAGTTATTCGCCAGCCAGCCGATGTAATCTTCCAGGCCCGTCGGTTTACCAAGATAAGCCGAGATATTCCCCAGATCGTGCGGACGACCGTTAACGCCCACGTCCCACGCCCACTGCGGGTGCGTCACCGCCTGCCAGTAACGACGCATCGCCGCATTGGCACCGCTCATGCCGGAGTGCGCATCACGGTAGCGCGCGCCCGGGGTGGGCATATCGACGGTAAACACCAGCGTTGAACAGCCTGCCGCTTTGGCGCGCTCAAGCGCATTGCGCATAAAGCCGCGATCGCGCAGGACATACAGCTGGAACCACATCGGGCGCTTTATCGTCGGCGCGACTTCTTCAATTGGGCAGACGGAAACCGTGGAGAGAGTGAACGGAATGCCTTTGGCATCCGCCGCTGCAGCTGCCTGGACTTCGCCCCGACGGGCATACATGCCGCACAGGCCGACAGGCGCGAGCGCCACCGGCATGGAGAGCGTTTCGTTAAACAGCCTTGTCTCAAGGCTCAGGTCGGACATATTTTTCAGCACCCGCTGGCGCAGGGCCACGTTCGAGAGATCTTCTACGTTACGACGCAGGGTATGTTCGGCATAGGCGCCGCCGTCGATATAGTGGAACAGGAACGGCGGCAAAATACGCTGCGCCGCGGCGCGATAGTCACTGGCTGCGGAAATAATCATGCTTTTTTCTCCCAGGAAGTCTCGTTGTCGCCGGGCAGACGGGTTATGCGCGCCTGCCGGGCCTGATCTTCATCGAATTGTTTAATGGTGGTGTGAACGAACCCCAGATGCGTCATCATGGCTTTGCGCGCGGCATCGGCATCAGCCGTCAGAATGGCGTTGAGCACCGCCTCGTGCTGCTCGGTCAGCCGGGCAAAGACCGGTGGGACCAGATACATACGCTGGCGGCTCTGTTTGACGGAGGATTGCAGCAGGTCAAAGAAGCCGCGCATGGTCTGGAGCAGAACCACGTTGTGCGATGCTTCGGCAATCGCCAGGTGAAAACGCACGTCCGCCTGTGAGGCGATATCCGGGTTGCTGCTTTGCGTGGCCTCGAAGCAGGCTCTGAGCTTCTCTTTATCGGCTTCTGTCGCCCGCATCGCTGCATGCCAGGCTGTACTGGTTTCAATAGCGTGACGCGCTTCAAGGATATCGAAGCTGTAATCAGGGTCGTTCTCCATCAGGGACTTGAGCGGCTGGATAATGTTTTGCTCTGACCACTCATCATGTTGCCAGCGGACAAAGGTGCCGCCGCCGCGACGGCTCAGCAGTACCCCTTCGTTGGCAAGCGTCGCCAGCGCCTCGCGCAGTGAATTTCGCGACACGCCAAGCTGGGCGGCAAGCTGGCGTTCGGCGGGCAATTTCATGCCTGCTTCCAGATTTTGTTCTTCAATTAGCGCCCGAACGCGAGTGGCTATCTCGTCGGACAGGCGTCTGGGCATCACTATCATGGAATCATCCAGGTTAAGACATAGGCCTGCAGGGTGGTTATCACCCCCACCATGCAGGTAAATATCAGGCTGTGTTTAACGGTAAAGCGAAACAGATCCGACTCTTTCCCCACCAGACCCACCGCCGCACAGGCAATGGCGATGGATTGTGGAGAGATCATTTTGCCGGTCACGCCGCCGGTGGTATTCGCGGCCACGAGCAGCACGTCCGAGACGCCAATTTGCTGAGCGGCTGTCGCCTGAAGTGCGGCAAAAAGGGCATTAGACGAGGTATCCGAACCGGTCAGGAACACCCCCAGCCAGCCGAGGAACGGCGAGAAGAAGGTAAACGCGTGGCCGGTATGCGCCAGCGCCAGCGCCAGGGTTGACGACAGGCCGGAGTAGTTCGAAATAAAAGCAAACGCCAGCACCATGCCGATGGAATAGATCGGCAGCATCAGCTCTTTAAGGGTAGCCACAAAAGTCTGGACCGCGGCGGCAGGCTTCATGCGCAGCCACACCACAGAAAGGAGGGCGGCAAACAGGATGGCGGTACCGGTTGCGGAGAACCAGTCGAACTTGAACACAGCCGCATAGGGCGTGGCGTCATGCACGACTGGCGGCATACGGGCGATCATCTTGTCGAGGAACGGCACAGGGATGTTAATTACCATGTCGTACAGCGCCCCCCCAGGGGCAAATAGCGCTTTAAACGGGGGGATGCTCCACAGCGTAACGGTTGCGGTCAGGAACAGGAACGGTGACCAGGCACGAACGACTTGTCCGACGGTATAACCGGTGCGGGCCAGAGTCTGATCGACATGCGAAGCGCCCATATCGGCAAAACGGAAGATGCGTACCGGCTTCCAGCGTTTCAGGAACAGCGTCAGGCAGACCAGCGAAACCAGGGAGGAGATAATGTCTGGCAGCTCAGGGCCGAGGAAGTTAGAGCTGAGATACTGGGCAACCGCGAACGAGCCACCTGCGACCATTACCGCAGGCCAGGTCTCTTTCACGCCGCGCCAGCCGTCCATAATCGCCATGATCCAGAACAGTACAATAATGGTCAGGAACGGCAACTGACGACCGACCATCTGGCCTATTTCAAAGCTGTCCAGCCCGGTGACTTGTCCGGCGACCAGAATCGGAATGCCCATCGCGCCGAAGGCCACCGGGGCGGTATTGACAATCAGGCACAGTCCCGCGGCATACAGCGGGTTAAAACCCAGGCCAACCAGCAGTGCTGCCGTTATGGCTACCGGCGCACCAAAACCTGCCGCCCCTTCAAGAAATGCCCCGAAGGAGAAGCCGACAATCAGCATCTGCAAACGCTGGTCCGGCGTGATAGAGAGGATTGACGAGCGAATGATGTCGAACTGTCCGGTTTTCACCGAGATTTTGTAGACAAATACTGCGGCGATGATTATCCACGCTATCGGCCACAGGCCGTAGAAGAAGCCGTACACAACGGACGCCAGTGCGCGGTCGACCGGCATTTTGTAGAACAACAGCGCGACCATCAGAGCAATGGCAACGGTGTAAGTCGCCGCCAGGTAGCCTTTCAACTTGAGCTTAATCAGCGCGAAAAAGAAAAACAGGATCGGAAGCGATGCGATCAGGCTCGATAGCCAAATATTCCCGGCCGGATCGTAATTTTGTTGCCAGAGGCTCATGCAGGTCTCCTGGGGACCACACGGACTGCGTTGCGGTGAGTCTGTGCTCATCTCTGCGTCACGGTCAGTGTAAAAGTGGTCCTGCCAATATTGTGATGTAGGGTTAATGACAACGAATGGTTAACCAAATGTTATTTTTGGGCAATGGCTTTGTGATTTGGAATGATGAAAGTGTGAACCAGGGAAGGGTTGATTGGTGGATTGGTTGGGCCAATTTGAGCGGGGCTTGATGGTCATATTGACAAGCCCCGGAATAGCGGTTAGTTCAAAAACGTTCACTCAAACAACGTTTTGAATTTCTTCTGATTCTTCTACCATTATGAGACCATCATTTTGTTTGAGTTGCTTATTTTTAATCTGTTGCTCAATAACTTCCGAAATAACACGCCTAAGAACACTGCTGGTTGATTTGAAACCAAGCATTCTGGATACGGCTAAAATAATCTCATCTTCTGTTGCCCCCAGACTGGTTCTGACAATTTCTATTGCCCCAGCCGCGATTTCTCCTGGAGCGATCAGTTCAGGTTTACGTAAACCCGCAGACAAAACATTCTGCCTGTTTCTTAGCCTAATCACTGAACCTGAATGGAAGAAGAAGCTATTGTCTTCGTAAATATTGCCTTTCTTACAGGCCATTTGAGCGGCTTGACCGACGACGCTTTCAATGCGAGCCCCTGCTCGCTGTAATCCCCATGCTGAACGAAGACGTGTAATAATTTCGTTCATATGAATTGGCGATTCTGTGAAGACAATTTTTTCAATCATATCTGCAAGTATACCCGTTGGTGTTTCATGCAATGCATATGAAAGATTGGCTTCAGGCTTGGCTTCTTCATAATTAACATACTGGTCATTCGCGGAATGGGTTCGATCTAAGCCAACTTCAATAACATCTTCTCGTTCAACCGTGACGATACCTACAGGAACGGCACGCGAGCGTCCCGATAAATATTCCGCTCTGCTATTAAGCTCTATTTTTGCATTATCAATGGCATTGATTACTCTTTGCAGTTGCTCCTCAGGTCTTTGGAACCAATCGGTACTCCAGATTCGGTGTATAATCCATCCGTGGTCTTCAAGAACGGCCTGACGGAGACGGTCGCGTTCTCGGGCAGAACGGGAGGAATGATAAGCGCTTCCATCGCATTCAATGCCCAGCAGATAACGACCCGGTAATTCAGGATCGGCGATTGCTAAATCGATAAAGAAGCCCGCAATCCCCACTTGCGGATGTACTTGATAGCCTCTGGCCTGGAGAGCAGAAGCGACTTGCTCTTCGAATACGCTGTCCATAGGGCGACCAGAAGGGGTGGACATTGATAACCGACCAGTGCGGGCGTATCGAAGGAAGAGTTTAAATGCCAGAACGCCAACCCCTTTGACACGCTCAATATCGATATCTTCGTCAGTGATTGAGGCAAAAACCTCACAGCGACGTTTAGCTCGGCTGATCAGAACATTCAGGCGACGCTCACCGCCCTGTGATCCTAATGGCCCAAATCGCATTGCGAGATAGCCTTGTTTGTTTCGTGCATATCCCACTGAAATCATTATCACATCACGTTCATCACCCTGAATATTCTCCAGGTTTTTGATGAAGAATGGCTCGCCAGGGTGAGCGTTAAAGAAATCTTCATATTGCGGGTTTAAACGACGGAGTAGTTCTAATTCATCCTGAATAGCTTTACGTTGTGAAACGGAGAATGTTGCAACTCCCAAGGACAGCTCTGGATTTAGTTGAACATGCTCAAGGATTGCAGTGGCAATTTTCTTAGCTTCGATAGGATTGGCATTACCTGCACCTGATTCAAAAACACCGTCTTCAACATAATGGAATCGTAGCCCCATGCCTGCTTCTTCGGTATATGGGCTAGGAACGATAAACAATTTATTCTCGTAAAACTGGCTGTTTGAAACTGCAATCAGCGATTGGTGTCTGCTACGATAATGCCAGCGTAGCATTCTTTGTGGTAAACCTCGTGCAACAAATAATCCAAGAATACTTTCAATATCAGCAACCTGGGTTGCATCATCATCGTTATCATCATTGCTAGCTTCAGTCATACGAGAGAAGAAACTCGTGGGCGGCAATTGACGTTCATCACCAACGACGACGACTTGCTGGCACCGCGCAATTGCGCCAATGGCATCGACGGGTTGTATCTGGCTGGCTTCATCCATTACAAGTAAATCAAATGTTTGCTTTCCTGGTATCAGAAATTGTGCGACAGAAAGCGGGCTCATCATCATGACGGGTTTCAGCGCCTGAATTGCAGGACCTGCCTTAAGCATTAACTGGCGGATAGGCATGTGACCTCTTTTCCTCGCCATTTCAGCTCGCAATACTCCTACGGGACCCGCAGCTCCGATTTTCGAAGGGATACGGCGATGATGCGCGCGGGCAACTTCAAGGCTTGAGGTTTTAATGCGACGTAGATCCATTTCGGCAAAGTGATTCACTTTTCGGGTATGCAACTCACCATCAAAACGTGAAAGGGAAGGCGTCTGCTTAGCCATTTGACTAAATAGCGATTCATAATAGGTATATTCGGCGGCACTGTAGCAAACGGAAAGAGATAAGCGACCATCCTCAAGTCTCTCTACAACTTCAGAAAGGCCCTGCTCATTAGCCTGGTTAAGTCTGTGCTGCCAGGCAACCCATTTCGAAAGTTGTTCAGCATTCTCAATCCATGATGTTAGCTTGTTTATTACGCTATCCATTCGTAGGCGATTATCATCTGATGGGAAGAGCAGGTCAGAGGTGGATTTTAGTTCGTTGGTCAGAGTATCTAATTCCTCCATAATGGATGAACTTGCCGATAAAATCTTGTTGGCAGAGGCCAGAAGTTCAGTACGATCGTTAATGGTCGCGCAAATGAAGCGTAGATCTCCGTGTTTTTCCATCCATGCATGATCGCGACGTAGCCCCTGCCAATCAGATAGGCTGCTAAGCCATTCACTACCAAATGCTTTACTCCCCAATTCCGATTGGGATTCAATTACCGACTTTTGATGCTGAAGATTGATAATTTTGTTAATAAGCTCCAGACGTTCACCCGGCTGGTCTGCGGGAACTTTTATTATCTGATGAGACATTGAATCGATACGATCGAGTTTTTGAACCATCGCTTCAGTGAAACCCAATGGAACGCGCTTAATTGAATAATGGTTATCAAACCAAGAATCCACAGTAGAGCCAAATGATTTCCAGAGTAGTTCAAGCTCAATACTGGCTTTATTAAGAAGCTGTTCAAGATGATGGTTAAGATGCTTTACCGTATCACGATCTGACAGTTGGCTCGCAAGGATACGCGCTTCAGACCCGACATCTTTAAGCGTAGCCATCCATTCAACTAACGCTTTTAAGGTATCGCTTTCACTGTTTTCCCCACGCCAGTGCGAACCAAACGCGCTAGCACCAAATTCGCTACTGTTTGCGATTTTTTTCCGTAATGTTTGAGCCTGAATAACGTTATCTAAAAGTTCAATTTGCTGCTGTACGGGTTGGCTTGAATCTCGAATCAGAGTGCGGACAAGTGCATGCGAACGGCGCCACTCGCCGCTCATAATTTTAAATACTCCAGTGTGTATCGCGAGGTTATGTCGAATTTGTGTTAGCTCTGTATCCCATACAGCATCAGATATATGGGGATCTATTTTCTGGGGTAGTGAATGTAAAGTAGCAATAGAATCCACCAGATCCATGGCTTGTTCAACGCCGTGTTCCCATACTGAAGCAATGAAAGCTTGGGGACTTGCATCAGGTGCATCCGCAACGCGTGAACTGAGTGCGATTAGATTTTTGATTTCCTGAGGTGTTTGATAAAGAGATTCCGTACCCAATTCTTTAGTCAGATTTGCCACTGCTGCAGAGATTTGTGGTACTAGCGTTAGCAGTGTTCTTGCTGCGGCAAAACCCTCAGGCAACAGGTTCGAAGGTATAGTTTGCAGCTCATCACGAAGTTGCAAAAGTGGGGTATCAAACTGATCGTCGTGAATAAGATTTTTGATCTCTTCAAAATTAATCAGATATGACGTGCCCTGTTCGGTAAGAGCTTTTATTTCGAAGAGCGCAGTAGACCATATAGGGCTTATTAATGATGCCTCTTCAAATTTTGGTGCCTGATAAACCTGTTCTGCAATTTCAACAATTTTTTCTACTTCACTGAAGCGGATCGGCTCAGGGGTTACGCCTACGCGCACAGCAATAGCCACTATTGCAGTTTGAAATTCATAGACATCATTCAATAAGGCATTCATTTTTGGCACCAGCCGATCAAGTTCACCAGGCAAAATTGATTCTCGTTTTACGCCATTCCAGGGATGAATGTGTGGTAGCCCAATGTCTTCTATTCGTTCGACAAGCTCTTTGACGAGATCTAAACGTTTAATCAGGTCGTTATTAGTCCATTCTTCGAAACCATGAAGATGGAAGTCTGTTGGCGTTTGTCCATTTTGACGTAATCGTACTAACTGCCCAATCACCTGATAAGGGCTTAAACCTGAAGGGATATACATTTTGTGAAGTTGGACAGGATGAGCATTCAGCGAATCACGGGCTTCTGTTAAGTTCTCAATCAATTCATCAGGGTATTCGCCACGTGGAGAGCCTAACTCCCATACTCGCTTTAGCTCTTCCAGTAATATCCTTTTATTAGCCTTGTTGCTATGAAGCTCAAGGCAAGCATCCCCCACGCCAGTTTGGTCTAAACGTCGTTTTACGACTTCCAGTGCGGCCATTTTTTCAGCAACAAAAAGCACTGTTTTACCATCAGCAATGGCCGAGGCAATAATATTAGCGATTGTTTGTGATTTACCGGTTCCGGGAGGTCCCTGGATTACAAGGTTTCTACCTTTTCTGACTTCATGGATAGCTAATGTTTGAGAACTATCGCTGTCCATTATATGGAGCATATCTTTTGGCATTATGATGGGATCGATAGGACTGTCTTCAGAAAGAAGCCCATCGCTTTCGTCAAACCCCTCTTCCATCAACGCACGTATAAGGTACTTTGAGGTAATTGCTTCGTTACCGGGCCAATTGGCAGGATCTAAATCGCGATACATTAGAAATTTAGAGAATGAGAACAGTCCCAGGATAATATCGTTAGACTTAACCTCCCAGTCGGGCTTCAATGTTATAGCTTGTTTGATAGCATTAAAGTAATCACTCACGTTTATTTCATCGCTATCACCAGGTTGCAGTTCTGGCAGGGTAATATGATGCACACGCTCAAGAAAAGCGTCTAATGAGAGATTAGGGATAATGTCTTCTTGCCGTGCTTTTAATTTAAACCTCTCACCAGCATTTCCTCGTTCCAGGCTAACGGGCACGAGTATTAACGGTGCATAACGAATATTTCCTTTGTTAGCCGGATCGACCCATTTCAGTGTTCCCAGGGCAAGGAAAAGTATGTTTGCACCTTGTTCTTCTTCCAGCGTTTTTGAGTCGTGATACAAATCGAGTAAACGACTCTGCAAACCTTTAGGTGTTAGACGGGTCTGAAGTTTTGTATCAAAGTGCTGTGACTTAGCTTCAGGGCTAGTTTCATCAAATTGATATATAAATCTTTTTTCGTCAGTCGAATCTTCTTCTGAATCGATATTTTCTTCTTTACCTGACTTACCATGAAGGAATGTGAAGGTCTTTTTTTCATTAAAGAGAAGGTCATAGATTAGCTCAGAACGTTCATCAATCACCTCCAGAAAACGGGTGTTTTTAGACCGGGGGATGTTCAGCAGGCGGTTCCTTGCCCCTAAGTCAAGGAGTTCAGCCCTGGCTTTTTCAAGTTTTTGTTCCAACGAAAGGGCGCTATTCTGGAAGGTTGAGCTCTCAGTAGAATTCATAAAATTTATAACCTAATGCAATGACAAACCATCAGGCCAGAGAAAATATACTATATTTCAATGGCATGCCGTGTGTATTAATTTAGATTCGAAAGAAATGAATATCCACTCTACTCTCATGCAAGAGAATTGTGAATCTATCAAATTTCGATATTACATGTTTACATTCATTCAGTGGAGATTGGGTTTGTTGCATATATAAAAGCCCAATACATTTATATGATGAATGTATTGGGCTTAAGTTGATGGGGCCTAAGTTAAATTGATTAGAACGCCGTCCTACAAAAACCCGTCATCTCTTTCAGGCCCATTTCGCGGCCAAGTTCGGTCATTGGGTGCACCACCACCAGGCCACGGACGCTTTTCTTCAGCTTGCCCATATCAGCCTGCTCTTTTTTGGTGATGGCGCGACGGTGCGGCATATCCATCAGCTTCTGCGCTTCTTTGCTGAGCTTCTGGCCTTTGACGTCGCGCAGACGCTCAATCTCCGTTTCCAGCGTTGCCGCCTCTTTCTCAAGCTCGGCATACTTCTCAGCGGAATCCACCAGTGAGAGACCCGCCATCTGGTGGCGGATCAGATCCAGGCGGTCGCTCAGGCGTTTAATTTCATTCTTTTCGACTTCTTTCATGACAAATGACTCTGAATCGGGGGAATTTACAGGAAGGATACACCAATGTGAGCAGGCTTACTTCTGAAACGCTTTTTTTAAGCTGATTCGGGAAATCAGCTCAGTCAGGGAAAGAACCATTGTCGAACGGACAACCTGTTGATAGCGCTGCTTTTGCATGGCGTAAAGCTCTGGGTCGCTGCTATCAAAACGGGGAGCAGGAGGCAGTGCGCTAACGCAATGCAACTCACCGAAGGGACCTAAAATTTCATCGTCGGTAAAGGAATACTCATTACCGTCATGATTGAGCTCCTCGCGTAGCGCCATCAACAGTTCAGCGTCTTCGTACTCTGACCTGTTTAGTACGCCGAGACCATAAATCAGCTTCAGACGTACTGATAAATCGCCCAGCGGTCCGTCTCCGTCCAGTAACGGTTCTACAGCATATTTTACCGCATAGTCGTCTTTGCGAAACACCTGAAGCACCAGAATATTCACTGCCTCGGTTAATAGTTCGACGGCAGCAATCAGGAAGCTTCGTACGGTTTTGCCAGCATTCAGACGCTCAAGCACACGATTTTCAAAGGCCTGGGTTTGTTCCATTATTGCCTGCATATCTGACAATCTGTTATCTGGGCGCAGGATAACCTGCGCCGCATTCTGCATCATTTGGTTGCGTGATAAGCAGTTACCGCCTCCACAACCACGCTACTGTTGGCATCCAGACCGGAAATCTGCGCCAGTGCGGCCTGCGGGCCTTGATCGTCAATCAACTGAGCCAGTTCCAGCGCTTGCGGATCTTGCTCGCTGCGGTAGTGCATCGCGGCGGCAATTCCTTTTACCAGGTTAGCGTGCGGCAGGCCGTATTCCAGCGTACCCAGCAGCGGCTTAATCAGGCGATCGCCTGCGCTTAGCTTACGCAGCGGCTGACGACCCACGCGCTCAACATCATCTTTCAGATACGGGTTTTCAAAACGACCGAGGATTTTGTGGATGTACGCCGCATGTTTTTCTGCATCAAAACCGTAGCGTTTGACAAGCACCGCGCCGCTCTCTTCCATGGCCCCTTTTACCACCGCGCGGATCTTCTCATCGAGAATAGCGTCACGAATGGTCTGATGACTGGCCAATTTTCCGAGGTACGCGGTTATAGCATGACCCGTGTTCAGCGTGAAGAGTTTACGTTCGACAAATGCCATCAGGTTATCCGTTAACTCCATACCCGTGATGGCCGGCAGGTCGCCTTTAAATTGGGTTTTGTCCACGATCCACTCGCTGAACGTTTCCACAGTCACTTCCAGCGGGTCATGGGTGGAGGATTCTGACGGAGGAACGATACGGTCGACGGCGGAATCAACAAAGCCGACATGTGCTTCCACCCAGGCTTTATCTTCATCGGCGACGGCCGCCAGCACGTGGCCTTTCAACTGCGTCGTACCGCGCACCATGTTTTCACAGGCGATAATGTTCAGCGGCGTGTCGTTCCCTTGTGCCTTACGTTTTGCCAGCCCTTTTGCCAGCGCAGGGGCGATGCGTTCAAGTACCACTGGACCAACGGCCGTGGTGATAAGGTCTACGTTAGTGATGAGGTCAATAACCTCGTCGCTAATGCTACTCACTGCGTTAACGCCTGATACGGTGTCGACCTGCTCGTTTTCTCCCACCACATGCACCTGGTAGCTATGACGGGCATTCAGGGCATCCAGGACCACCTGATTCACATCGGCGAATGTCAGCGTAATGCCCGCGTCAGCCAGCAGTTTGCCGATAAAGCCACGACCAATGTTACCTGCGCCAAAATGTAATGCTTTCATAGAGTTAACCTTAATCAATGTTTTTACCCGAGAGGGCTGGGGTGAGGAACTGTCTCCCCTCACCCTAGCCCTCTCCCCAGAGGGGAGAGGGTAGAGAAGTTACTTGTTCAGCAGCGCCAGAACTTCTTCCACGCTGGTGGTGCTGGCCAGACGCTCAATGACCGTTTCATCGTCCAGGGCGTTGGTCAGGCTGGTAATGACCTGGATGTGCTCATTGTTACGCGCGGCGATACCAATCACCAGACGGGCAATGTCATCATCTTCTTCACCGAAGCGCACGCCATCAGGGTACTGACAGAACACAACGCCGGTTTTCAGCACCCGGTCTTTTGCCTCAACCGTACCGTGAGGAACCGCGATGCCTTCACCCAGATAGGTCGGGGTCAGTTTTTCACGTTCCAGCATCGCATCTACATATTCAGGCTGAACGTAACCGCCTTTCACCAGTTGTTCACCGGCAAAGCGAATCGCTTCTTCTTTATGAGTCGCAGTACGGCCGAGGAAGATGTTCTCCGCGCCCAGTTTAAACAGGTGGCTGTCATTCGCATCGAAGCTGTCTTTCAGGCTGTCGCGGACTCTGACCTGGTTCTCTTCGTGGCGTTGTGCTGCAACCAGACGCTCGGTCAGGCTGGAGTACAAACCGCTGTCGAGGAAGTTAGTCAGCGAAATATGCTGCGCCTGCGGTACCTGGCGCATGGCGCGCTCGGTCAGATCGCGGTGGGTGATAACCAGGTCAACATCCGGTGGCAGGCTGTTGATCGCGCAGTTGGTCACAGAGATGTTGCTCAGGCCCGCATCCTGCACTTTCTTACGCAGCACGCCCGCACCCATTGCGCTGGAACCCATACCGGCGTCACAGGCAACGATGATTTTCCGCACATGGCTCAGGTCGTTTGAAACCTCGCCAGCGGCCAGCGGCGTAGCGCCTTTGGATTCCGCTTTCATATCGTGCATACGACGAGTTGCCGCTTCGATATCATCTTCTTCTTTCACTTTGCTGGTTTTCAGCAGAATGGCCGATACCACGAAGGAGACCGCCATTGCCGCACAGATAGCTGCAATGTTAGCGAAGTAAGCGCCTTTCGGGGTCATTGCCAGCACCGCCAGGATAGAGCCCGGAGATGCAGGAGAAACCAGGCCGCCGCCCAGCACGCTCAGGGTGAATACGCCAGTCATACCGCCGAGGATAACGGCCAGGATCAGACGTGGGTTCATCAGCACGTACGGGAAGTAAATTTCGTGAATACCACCGAGGAAGTGGATAATAGCCGCGCCGCCAGCAGACTGCTTCGCGCTGCCGCGACCAAAGAACATGTATGCCAGCAGCACGCCCATACCCGGACCCGGGTTGGCTTCAATCAGGAAGAAGATAGACTTGCCGATATCATGAGACTGCTGAATACCCAGCGGTGAGAAAATACCGTGGTTAATGGCGTTGTTGAGGAACAGGATTTTAGCCGGTTCAACAAAGATAGACGCCAGCGGCAGCATGTCGTGCGCAACCATAAAGTTAACGCCGGCTGCCAGCAGTTTGGACAGTATCTCAACGGCAGGACCAATGCCGAGGAACGCCAGAATCGCGAGGATCATCCCGATGATGCCCGCAGAGAAGTTGTTCACCAGCATTTCGAAGCCGGATTTGATCTTGCCATCAACCCAGACGTCGAATTTCTTAATTGCCCAGCCGCCCAGAGGACCGGCAATCATGGCACCGAGGAACATCGGCATATCCGCACCGACGATAACTCCCATGGTGGTGATAGCACCCACCACGCCACCGCGGTCACCGCCCACCAGACGACCACCGGTATAACCGATGAGCAGAGGCAGCAGATAGGTAATCATCGGGCCGACCAGTTTCGCCAGCGTTTCGTTTGGCAACCACCCTGTCGGAATGAACAATGCAGTGATGATACCCCACGCGATAAACGCGCCGATATTTGGCATCACCATATTGCTGAGAAATCGACCAAAGCTTTGAACTTTGATCTTGAAATCGGATGACATAAAACACCCCTTCTTATGTTTACGCTTAGGCTTGCGGCCCGAGGTTTATCGTTAGTGTGCGGCGGCAGGGTAGCCGGGCCCTGTTCTGATGCTGTGAAATCTGGCACTGAATCGTTCAACTGTCCAGACAGCGAAAATTTATGTGATCTCAGTCACGTAAATGTAGGGGGTGTAGGGATTAATGCAGTGATCCGTATCACATAATGGGTGGGTAAAAAAAAGCCAATGTGCAGAAATAGAGCAAAACCCGCGTATTTTTGTGATGCTTATCACTTTTTGTGGCCGCGGGTTTGTTTATTAATTGTGATGAAATTCACAAAATATTTTTATGCAGATTTCTCCGGATGTGATCGACACCAAACTTTGCTTTGTCGTTTACCGCACGGATATCCGGGAAACGCGCAGGAATACGACGACCCTACCTGCCCTTTTTTCAGCGCTTGATCCATACTGAGCTCTTTATGGGCATTCCGGAGCAGGCAATGCAACTCATCGGCAGTTATACCAGTCCCTTCGTGCGTAAAATCTCGATTCTCCTGCTGGAGAAGGGGATTGAATTTGAATTCGTGAACGAGCAGCCCTACAACGCTGAAAATGGCGTGGCGCAGTACAATCCGTTAGGAAAGGTCCCGGCGCTGGTGACGGACGAAGGCGAATACTGGTTCGATTCGCCGATTATTGCGCAATACATTGAACTGCTGGACGTGGCGCCGGCCATGTTACCGGCCGATCCGCAAGCGGCACTGGCGGTGAAGCAAACAGAGGCGCTTGCCGATGGCATTATGGATGCGGCGTTAACCTCCGTGCGCGAGCAGGCAAGACCGGCTGGGCAGCAGTCGGAAACGGAACTGGTACGCCAGCGCGATAAAATCAGCCGTAGTCTGGACTTGTGCGAGCAGCTTATGCGTGAAGGCAAAATTCAACCCGATAGCCTGAACCTGGGGACGATTGCCATCGCCTGCGCCATTGGCTACCTCAACTTTCGTCGTGTGACACCGGGCTGGTGCGTTGAGCGTCCGCTGCTGGTGAAACTCGCCGGGACGCTGTTCCAGCGTGAAAGCTTCGCCCGTACTGAACCGCCAAAGGCTTGATGCGGGTTATAACAAGTTTGTGGCTGGAGGCGGTACAATCCCTCCACATGTTAACTCCCTCTCCCGTCGGGAGGGGGGAAGATATCTACTCGCCAGGCGCTTTCATGACTACTCATCACTCCCTGTACAGCCAAATCCCTGCTACTGACCGTCTCCTGCGAGAGCCTCAGGTTCTCACCACGCTGGAGCGGTTCGGCCATACTGCGACAGTCAATATGCTCCGTTTGCTTCAGGACGAAGCCCGGGCCTCTATTCAGGCACAAAATGCATTGCCCGGCTGGTGCGCTGCATGGGGGCTGGAGGTTGAAAAAAGGCTGGCTGAGAAAGCGCAAAGCGCCTTACGCCCGGTCATTAACCTGACGGGGACAGTGTTGCACACCAATCTGGGACGTGCGCAGCAGGCGGAAGAGGCGGTCACGGCGGTCGCGCAGGCCATGCGTTCGCCGGTAACGCTGGAGTACGATCTGGACGGGGCGGGGCGCGGGCACCGCGATCGGGCGCTGGCTGATATTCTGTGTCAGCTTACGGGTGCAGAAGACGCCTGTATCGTCAACAACAATGCGGCGGCGGTACTGTTGATGCTGGCGGCTACTGCCAGCGGCAAAGAGGTTGTCGTCTCACGCGGCGAGCTGTGGAGATTGGCGGCGCGTTCCGTATTCCGGACGTGATGCGCCAGGCTGGCTGCACGCTGCATGAAGTGGGCACCACTAACCGTACCCATGCGAAAGATTATCGTGGCGCGGTGAATGAAAATACTGCGCTGCTGATGAAGGTACACACCAGCAATTATCATATCGAAGGTTTTACTAAAAGCGTTGAAGAGGCGGAACTGGCGGCTATCGGCCAGCAGCTGAATGTTCCGGTGATTGCCGACCTCGGTAGCGGTTCGCTGGTGGAGTTGACTCAGTACGGTCTGCCGAAAGAGCCAATGGTGCAGGAGATGATTGCGGCCGGCGTCAGTCTGGTCAGTTTTTCCGGCGACAAACTGTTGGGTGGGCCACAGGCGGGGATTATCGTCGGTAAGCGCGATCTGATTGCCAGGTTACAGCAGCATCCGCTCAAACGCGCCCTGCGTGCAGATAAAATGACCCTCGCGGCGCTGGACGCGACGCTGCGTCTGTATCTTCATCCGGAAAAACTGGCCGAGCGTTTGCCCACGCTGCGCCTGTTAAGTCGCGATGCCGCCTCAATTCGCGCCCAGGGTGAATTAGTGTTAGCGAAAGTCGCCCCAGGCTATCCCGATTTTGATGTAAGTATTGAACCTTGCCTGTCGCAAATTGGCAGCGGCTCGCTGCCGGTCGACAGGCTGGCGAGCGAAGCGCTTACGTTCACCCCGCGCGACGGGCACGGTAGCCAGCTTGACGCACTGTCGGCGCGCTGGCGCGCCTTGCCAACGCCGATTATCGGGCGTATATACGACGGCCGCATGTGGTTAGATCTACGCTGCCTTGAAGATGAAGAGCGGTTTCTGGAGATGTTGTTGAAATGATTATTGCCACCGCCGGTCACGTTGACCACGGAAAAACCACCCTATTGCAGGCGATTACCGGCGTAAATGCTGACCGTCTGCCGGAAGAGAAAAAGCGCGGCATGACCATCGATCTCGGTTATGCCTACTGGCCGCAGCCAGAGGGGCGCGTGCTGGGTTTTATCGACGTACCGGGGCACGAAAAATTTCTTTCCAATATGCTGGCTGGCGTGGGTGGTATTGATCACGCCCTGCTGGTGGTGGCGTGCGATGACGGCGTGATGGCGCAAACCCGGGAGCATCTGGCGATCCTGCAACTGACGGGTAACCCGCAGCTGACCGTGGCGCTGACCAAAGCCGATCGCGTGGATGAGGCGCGCGTAAATGAGGTACGTCATGAGGTGCAGGCCACAGTGCGTGAATTCGGTTTTGCCGATGCACCGTTGTTTGTCACCGTGGCGACAGAGGGCCGTGGCATTGATGCCCTGCGCGTGCATTTGCAGCAACTCCCGTCGCGTGAACACGCCAGCCATCACCGCTTTCGTCTGGCGCTCGACCGGGCGTTTACCGTGAAAGGGGCGGGTCTGGTCGTTACCGGTACCGCGCTGAGCGGTGACGTTAAGGTGGGCGATACGCTATGGCTGACCGGTGTCAATAAACCGATGCGTGTGCGTGGTTTACATGCGCAAAACCAGCCCGTCGGGGATGCCCATGCCGGGCAACGCATTGCGCTGAATATTGCGGGTGATGCTGAAAAAGAGCGGCTTAACCGCGGCGACTGGCTGTTAGCCGATGCGCCGCCTGAGCCTGCAGAGCGGGCGATCGTCTCTTTGCAGACCCACGTCTCGCTCACGCAGTGGCAGCCGCTGCATATCCACCACGCGGCCAGCCATATCACCGGGCGCGTATCGCTGCTGGAAAATAATCTCGCTGAGCTGGTTTTCGACGCTCCGCTCTGGCTTGCGGATAATGACCGCCTGGTGTTGCGCGATATCTCGGCACGGGAAACGTTGGCTGGCGCACGCGTGGTGACGCTCAATCCGCCGCGTCGTGGCAAGCGGAAGCCTGAGTATCTCCAGTGGCTGGCTACGTTGGCGCAGGCCACGGATGATAACGCCGCGCTGCTAGCACATCTCGAACGGGGCGCCATCGATCTGGCCGATTTCGCATGGGCACGTCAGCTCAGTGGAGAAGGCTTGCGTCAACTGACCCAGGCGCCTGGTTTTATTCAGGCAGGTCACAGCCTGTTGAACGCGCCGGTTGCGGCACGCTGGCAGCGTAAAATCCTGAGCACGCTCGGTACCTACCATGAACAGCATCAGGATGAGCCTGGCCCGGGGCGTGAACGTCTGCGGCGTATGGCCTTGCCGATGGAAGACGACGCGCTGGTGCTGCTGTTGATTGAAAACATGCGTGAAAGCGGCGTGATTAAAAGTCACCACGGCTGGCTGCATCTGCCCGATCATAAAGCTGGCTTTAGCGCAGAGCAGGACGCGGTGTGGCAGAAAGTGGCGCAACTGTTTGCCGATGAACCCTGGTGGGTGCGCGATCTCGCGCGTGAAGCGAACACCGATGAGCAGATGATGCGTCAGGTATTGCGCCATGCGGCGCAGCAGGGGTTGATAGTCGCGATCGTTAAAGATCGTTATTACCGTAACGATCGAATTGTGGCGTTTGCTAACCTCATCCGCGAAATGGATCGGGAGAAAGGCTCTACCTGTGCGGCTGACTTCCGCGATCGTCTGAACGTCGGGCGTAAGCTTGCTATCCAGATTCTGGAATATTTTAACCGTATCGGATTTACGCGTCGTCGGGGCAACGACCATACGCTTCGCGACGCGCAGTTATTCCCGTAAGGCGCTAAGCCCGGCGTGCAAACTTCTGCTTAGCCAGCCAGACCGCGCCCAGCCTTCCCGCCTGATTACCCAGCTCGCAGGGAAGGATGGGGACCTTGAGCGCCTCCCACTCTTCGAAGCGCTGGAGATATTTATCGAGCAGGAGATAGATTTTTTCCTGCTCGCTGATACCGCCGCCAATCAGTACCGCCTGCGGGTCAA
The DNA here is from genome assembly GCF_918797525.1 of unidentified bacterial endosymbiont. NCBI lineage: Bacteria > unidentified bacterial endosymbiont. The sequence continues at coordinate 259,214 of NZ_OU963893.1, forward strand.
ACATGGAGATTACGCTGTAGACCCCGCGTGAAAGAAAATGTGCCCACTCCTCAATGGCTTCACGCAGATGTACATCGCTTTCCATCCGTTTGAAGAGTTCTTCACCGTGGGGCATCTCGTCTTCGGTAAGCCGCAGCGCGCGGCTACAGGCTTTCATCAGCCCGCTGGTCGATGCCACTTCGTGCATACATTCGCCGTTATTGCCGACGGGAAGCACGCCAAACTCACCCGCCCGATAATGCGAGCCGCGATACAGATCGCCTTCCATCACGATCCCACCGCCGATACCGGTTCCGATAGTGATGCAGACGAAATTTTCATAATCTGTACCCGCACCCCGCCAACGCTCTCCTAATGCCGCGCAGTTTGCGTCGTTTTCAGCGGTGACGGGAAGATCGGTTAGCTCGCCAAAAAGCGCACACAAGTTTACGCCATCAAGAAACGTAAGTGCGCCCGCTTTTGCGGCTTCGCCAGTATGGTGGTTAATGTGGCCGGGGAAACTCACGCCGATACCCACGATGTCATGATCTTTGCCGTAGTCTTCCACCACCGCTTTCCATTTCTGTTTAAACGTCTCTTTATCGTCTGGAGTATCGTACTCATCGGACGTCAGTTCGTTACCGTTTTCGTCAATCACACCGTGTTTGATGTGAGTTCCACCCACGTCAAAGCCAATAAATAGCCGCATCGCATCGTTCCTCATGAGCCCTTTAACTGTTAAGTATGGCTCAGCGGTAGAAACGAAACGTAAAGTACGGTAATCGGTGATAGACCGCGTAAATACGCCCTTAGGGTTATTTCGGCGGGTGGCGGGCAAGACGCTCTTTTTATAAAAAATAAATAACAAGCCCGGCGTTACCGAGCTTAATTGATTCTTCATATGTGATGTAACGAAACAGAGTTCTCGGCTATGCTTCATCAACCCAAATACGCATTTCTCCCTCGCCCCGGTTGGCCCAGCTAAACCATGGAATAAAGGTTAACCTTTGGGGCTGACGCTGCACCGGCGAGCGATCGTATTGCCAGAGCGCTTCTGAACCTGTGGCCTGACAACCGATGCCTTCCGCCTGAATCAGCATCTTATGCGCGAATATGCCTTTACCCTCAAAGACGCTGAATACACTCTCTTTAGGCAGGGAGAGATTATGCAGGTTTGCACCGTTGTCGGCCTCCTCGAGGCAGTAAACCAGTGGGCCGCGCTGGAGGGCGACTTTTCCAGCCTGCTGGCGTACCTGTGGATGGCCATACACGCGGCGCACCGGCATGGGTAGCGTCAGCGTGAGTGTGTCACCCTCCTGCCAGCTACGGGTAAGGTAGAGATAGCCACGCGATACCTCGCCTGTAACCCCAACACCATTCAGCGAAACTTCAGGCTTCTCGCACCAGTCCGGTAGCCGCAGGGCCAGCGTGTGGGCCACCGCAACAGGAGAGGTGACCTCAATGTTTACCTGTTCATGCCACGGATAATTGCCGCTTATCCGCAGCTGTAGCTCCCGACCGCCAACCGGTATGGCGACGTCATTCCCCACGTACAGGTTGATAAACAGCGCATCCGGACGAACGGTATAAATATAATGGCCTAATGACGTCAGCACGCGGGCGATATTTGGTGGACAGCAGGCGCAGCCGAACCAGCGCTGGCGAACCGGCTTTACGTGATCGTAGAGATGGTTAAAGGCCAGGGTTTTCGGGTGCGCCTCCAGCGGATTCACATAGAAAAAGTGCTTACCGTCCAACGCCATACCGGCCAATACCGTATTGTATAAGGCCCGTTCCATGACGTCGGCGTACTGGCTGTCCGCTTCCATCTCAAGCATCCTGCGGGCAAACATCATCAGACCGATCGAGGCACAGCTTTCGGCATACACCGTATCGTTGGGCAGGTCGTAATCGCTGCTGAAGGCTTCGCCACTGCTCTGTGCGCCGATTCCGCCGGTAATATACAGCTGGCGTTGCGCCATATTTTTCCAAAGACGTAAACAGTCCTGCCGCTTGCCTTCGTCGTTGCTCAGGCGTGCCAGGTGCGCCATGCCCGCCATCAGGTAAACAAAACGCACCGCGTGGCCGATGGCGGCCTGCTGTTCTACAAGCGGTTGATGCGCCTGGCTATAGGCTTTGTCTTTGACCATCCATGCCGGACCGTAGGTGTGCCAGTGTGATGTCTTGCCGCGTTTTTCATATTCGATATCGTAGAAGTGAGGCTGTGCGCCGCGCTCCTCAATGAAGTATTTCGCCAGCTTCAGGTAACGTGGTTGACGGGTGATGTCATAGAGCCGCATCAGCGCCAGCTCGATTTCCGGATGGCCGGGGTAACCGTGCAGTTGGTGCTCGCCGGGACCAAACACGCTGTCGACATGGTCCGCCAGCTTGCATACCACCTCCAGCAGGCGGCGTTTGCCCGATCCCTGAAAATAGGCCACGCCTGCTTCAATCATATGCCCGGCGCAGTAAAGCTCGTGGCATTCGGCCAGATTAGTCCAGCGTTCGACCGGCGCTTTAACGGTGAAATAGGTGTTGAGGTAGCCATCTTCACACTGCGCCGCCGCGACCAGTTCGATAACCTCATCAGCCGTTCTTTCCCGTTCCGCGTCGGGTTTCTGGCACAGCGACCATGCTACCGCTTCCAGCCATTTCGCCACGTCGCTGTCCTGAAACACCATGCCGTAGAACTCACCTGTTTCCAGCCCTGCCGCGATACGAAAGTTAGCGATCGCGTGGCTGGGTTCGGCTTCCGTGACGCGGTCGTTGAGCGCATCCCATTGATAGGGAATGACCACATCACGCACCAGCCGTTGATACTGGCCAAGAAACGGATCGTTAATCTTCAGTTTGTGCAGGTCGGCTTCCATTATGGACATCTCATTTTCCTCAGGAGGGTACATGACGCTGGCGCAGATCAATGGAGATGCGCGACATCATCGGATTGTTAAGTCTGCACCAGCGAACAGAGAGGGCCAGTAGCAGATGGAAAAGGGCAGGGAGTAGGGTCTCCATCGTAGTGATGCCTTGCAGCGAGGCAGGCGTCTGATTACTCACGCCCGGCTGGTAGGCCACGATGATAAATACCAGGCTTACGATCCCGGCGCTGGAGGCCCACGCGAGCTTGATGAAAAACAGGTTGAAAGCGAAGTTCATGCCCGAAGAACGCACGCCTGTTTTCCACTCGCCGTAATCATCGGCAAAAGCCATTAGCGAGAAGTGCAGCGGCAGGGTAAAACCAAGGATCACGCCGTTACTTAAAATCACTATCAGCCAGAGCGTCTGGTCATCCGGGCCGGTTGGCAGGAACCACATCCCCACAGCCAGCGCGGCGAGCGCCAGGTTGGTGGCGTAATAAAGTTTGACGGTATCAATCCGGCGCGTCAGCGGATTAACAATCACCGCGCCCAGAATCGCGGCAAAGGTCACCATGGTGAAAAAAAGCGAGGTGTAAGCGGTACTGCCCTGCAGCACGTAGGTGATGAAATACATGTACCCGCTGCCGCGAAGGTTGAAAACGTTGATCAGCAGAAATGACATCACCAGCATCAGCAGCAGTTGGTCGTTTTTACACAGACTAGCCAGATGTTCACGTAACGTGTATTTGCCCATCCGCGCCAGCGGTACGCGTTCGCGAACCCAGAAGAAGCAGCACAGGAACATCACCACGGCGATGGCGCACAGTATGCCAACCCCAAGCTGATAACCCCGCGCGGCATTACCCTGACCGAGCGCCGCGACCAGCCACGGCAGGCCAACCGAGACTAAAAAACCTGACACACCGCAAAGCACAAAGCGCCAGGACTGACAGGAAATCACTTCATTTTGGCGCGTCGTCAAGGTGTTGATAAGCGCACAGTAAGGCACGTTGATGGCGGTATAGCCCACCGACAGCAGCAGATACGTCCCGAATGCCCAGGCAATTTTTATGCCCATACTGGCTTCAGGAACGGTGAAGGTCAGTATGCCGATAACCCCAATCGGGAACGCAACCCATAGCTGCCAGGGACGAAAACGCCCCCAGCGGCTTTGTGTGCGGTCAGCTATGACGCCCATCACCGGGTCGGAAACGGCGTTAAATACGCGCAGGGCAATAAACAGCGTGCCCACCAACGCAGGGGTCAGGCCAAAAACATCGGTGTAGAAAAAGGTCAGAAAATTCATGATAAGACAGGTTATGACCGTACCGCCCGCATCGCCAAGGCCGTAGCCAATTTTCTCACGGACGGACAAACGCTCGCCCGGTATCCGCTGTGCAACGTCAGATTCTGTTATCGGTGTAGAAGTCATGAGGTAACTCCTCGGTAATCGATTTTTATCGTATTTATGCAAGGTACCTTATTTATTCTGCACTGAACCCGGGGACCAACAAGGGAAGGGAAAAGTATAAAAAGGTGACGATTCCGACTTGATGGTAAATTTGTGATGTCGATTGGGCAGGTAAATGAATATTTATTAATAATCAACGGGTAAATTACATAAATAGGGTGATTAACGCGGAATAATGTCTATCTATGCTCGAATTATCCGTAGCGCTTCCGATTAACGTACAAAATGGCGGCTTATTTATCTCCCGGGGTGTTGGCCGTCATCCTGCGCGTAAACTGAGGTCGTGGGAGATTATTTTTGTCGAAAAAGGGTTATTAACGATCCAGGAAGAAAAGAATGTCTTTGAAGTGAAAGCAGGAGAAAGTTTGTTGCTCTGGCCGGACCGTCGACATGTGGGTATTGAAGACTTTGCGCCCGACCTGCGCTTTTACTGGCTCCATTTTGAGATTGAGCTTCATCGCACACAGCAGGCCAATCTGGCAATAGAGCAACATTGCTGCGTGAAAGATGCACAATATGTTATAACGCTTTTTCGCCAGTTCCTGAGCGAGCAGGAAAAATTACAGCGAAACGTGGCGCTGGAAATAATTTTACTGCTCATATTACAGCAACTATCCCTTTCAACGGAATATGACGATAAGACGGACGAAGCCGGGGCGGCAATGGCCTGGAAGGCAAAACAGCTTATTCACACCCAGTTTCATTTACCGTTGTCCACGTCGCAACTGGCAAAAGAGTTGCACTGTAATGCCGATTATCTCGGTCGTGTGTTTCGCCGGACATTTCATTTAACCCTGACGGAAGCGATCCATCGTCAACGCGTCAGGGCGGCAGAAAAATTATTATTGAACGACTCCGCATCATTAAGCGAAGTGGCACGCCGCTGTGGATTTAATGACGTAGGCTATTTTCGGCAGATATTTTCGAAGCATACCGGGCTTACACCCGCCGTGTGGAAACGGCGGTACTGTAAAGAGCACATCAATTCTGGTTGATCACTGTCCAGGCCCGATTTGTGGTGAAAACCTTACTGACCGTCTTCTCGCCAGGCGCTTTCAATCTCCTCGGCAAGAATTTTCACCCCCGCTTCGATTTTTTCCGGATCCGGGACGTAGTTCATGCGCATGCACTGATGCGTATGTGGCCAGGGTTTATCCAGCCCTGGGAAGAAGTAATCGCCCGGCACCATCAGCACGCCGCGTTTTTTCAGCCGCTGGTAGAGAAGCTCTGTTGTAATCGGCAGATCCTTAAACCACAGCCACAGGAAAATAGCCCCTTCCGGTTTGTGGATCAGGCAGCGTTCTTCCGGTAAATAGCGGCGAAGTAGCGCGATCGTTTGCTGAACACGTTGATAATAGAACGGTTTAATGACCTCGTTTGACAGACGTAGCAGATCGTTGCGTTTAATCATTTCGCACATCATCGCCGGGCCGATACCGCCTGGAGAAAGGCTAATAATGCCGTTCATGTTGGTCACGGCAGTGATGATTTTTTCATTAGCGATGATGATGCCGCAGCGGCTGCCGGGCAGCCCCAGCTTGGAGAGGCTCATGCACAGAACGATGTTCGGATTCCACAGCGGACGGGCTTCGCTGAAAATTATCCCCGGGAACGGTACGCCGTAGGCGTTATCGATCACCAGTGGAATGCCGTGCTGGTTAGCCAACGCGTCCAGTTTCATCAATTCGTCGTCGGTGATGACATTGCCCGTTGGATTGGTTGGACGCGATACGCAGATCATGCCCGTCTCCTCACCAATGTGCAGATGTTCAAAATCGACGTGATATTTGAACTGGCCTTCCGGCAGCAATTCAATATTAGGACGCGCAGAGACAAACAGATCGTCTTCGAGCCCGGAATCGGCATAACCGATGTACTCCGGTGCCAGCGGGAACAGGACTTTTTTAGTGGTGCCGTCGGCACGTCGTCCTGCGAAAAGGTTGAACAAGTAGAAAAACGCGCTCTGACTGCCGTTTGTCAGTGCAATATTCTGTGGTTCGATATCCCAACCCAGCTCTTCGCGTAGCAAATCAGCGAGGAGCCTAAGCAACTCGGTTTTACCCTGCGGACCGTCGTAATTGCAGAGTGCGTCGGTCGCTTTGCCGCTTTCCAGCATCTGCGCAAGCAAAGTCTGGAAATAGGTGTTCATCTCCGGGATTTGAGCCGGATTTCCACCGCCGAGCATGATTGCGCCCGGTGTGCGCAGCCCGTCGTTGAGGTCCTCCATCAGGCGGGTAATGCCTGAATGGCGGGTAAATTTGTCGCCGAAAAGTGAAAACGTCATAGCAGGTGTTCTGTCGTGCTTATTATGAAAGGGGGTAACCATAACGCGAGCATCGTGCTGGTGCAAATCGAGACAGGCGGGAGGCTTTGTCGTTTTGTGTTGTGGGTTTTGGTTTATGCAGTGTAAAGCTCCGGCAGGCCTCACGCTAGCCCTCTCCCCAAAGGGCGAGGGGGGGTATACATGTCTACCGATCTCCTGCCCACACGACCATCACTTTATCGCCATTATGCTCACGCACAAAGCCGTACCCTTCCTTCAGGGACAGCGTGGTTTGCCTGCCTTCGCCAATCGCCGGATGGCGAGCGCGATACTGTCCCAGACGCTGCCAGTGGGCGACGGTTAAAGCCTGTTTGCCCGCTACGTCCTGCCAGTTCATCTCCGAGCGGGTTCCCTGTAACGGGTCCGAGCCCGTTGGGCCGAACGGGCGCTCAGATTCATCTCCGTAGAAGATTTGTACGCTGCCCGGTGCCAGTAACAGCAATTCAGCGGCACGTTGGCCCCCTTCGCGGAACAGGCGTGTATCGTGCGATGAGAGATAGCTGAGGACGTTAAAGCTTTGCAGTTTATCCGCCATTTGCTGCCAGGTCATATCGATATCGGCCAGGCAATCTACCGCTTTAGCCGCCTGCTCCTGATAGTCGAAGTTGATCATCGCATCGAATCCGTGGCGGTAGTAATCGCTTTGCATAACGCCGTGGCCCCAGGATTCCCCGGTCATCCAGAATGGCGCATCGTCGCGCTTTTTATCCGGATTCTCGGCTTTCCACGCAGCCAGCGCCTGGTTTGCCTGGTCTTTTAACTGCTGCCATGCTTCAGGCTCGACGTGTTTAGCCGTATCGACGCGAAAACCATCGATGCCGTATTCCCGCACCCACCGGCTTAGCCAATGGGTCAGGTAATCGCGTGGGGTGTAGCCGGGGAGAGCTTTCGCTTCTGTATCGGGTTTATGTTGATAAAAATGAGGTAAGCCGGAAAGCGTTGTGGAATCTGTTTTCAGATCCGGTAAAAAGGCCAGCGACAGGGTCAGGTCGTCAAAGCCTGGGTTGTCGTAGTCGCCGATGTCGGTACGGATCCACTTTTTACCCCACCATTTTTCCCATGCCGCTTTGTCGCTAAAGTTGATGTAATCGTTAAAACTGTGCCAGCTTTGCCCTGCGTCCGGCTTCCAGTCCGTCCAGCGTTCACCCAGCGTTTTTTTCAGCTCATCACCCCGCAGGTACAAGGCACCAAACTGGTACTCCTGCATGTCGGCAAGCGTTGCATAACCCACGTGGTTCATGACGATATCAAAGAGAATACGGATGCCGCGCCTGTGGGCTTCGTCGACCAGATGCCGTAAATCATCTTCGGTGCCCATATTGGCATCAAGCCTGGTCCAGTCCTGGGTGTAGTAGCCGTGATAGGCGTAGTGGGGGAAATCCCCCTTTGTACCGCCGCCAACCCAGCCGTGGATCTGCTCCAGTGGGGAGCTTATCCAGAGTGCGTTAACCCCCAGTTGCTGTAGATAATCAAGCTTACTGGCAAGTCCTTTCAGATCGCCTCCGTGGAAGGTGCCAATTTCCTGGATGCCATCTTTATGCCGTCCATAGCTGTTGTCGTTGGCGGGGTTACCATTAACAAAGCGATCAGTGAGGACAAAATAGACGGTGGCATTCTGCCAGCTAAACGGGGCGAGTTTGTCAGTCCCGGCACGTTCAAGCAGCAGCAGACCGTTGCTGTTGGCGGCAGGCTGTAGGGTGATTGTTCCATTCGTAACCGTCGCGGTCTGCTGACTGTAGAAATCGCGCACCACGGAGCCTTCCGGGAAGGTATGGCTGACGTCCATCGTGAGCGGTTTGCCGTCCCACTTCGGACACTGGCGGGTAACGTTTGCGACAGGTTTATCGGCTACGCTGTGGATCGTCAGCATCAGTGTCGGCGTACCGGAGCGGGTATCAATACGCATCTGGTACTCACCATCGCGGAAAAGACGCCATTGCGGCGGGGCGCCCTTACAGGGTTTCAGCGAAAGCATTTCATTGAGTTTTATCGCCTCTGTTGGTTGCCAGCACGCGTTGTCAAAACTTAGCGTTAGAGGACGCGTACCCTTCGAAAGCTGGGCCTGACTGGTAAAGATCCCGCTTCCTTCAGCACTAAAAACGCTAAACCCCGGTGATGACCAGCCTGCGTGTGCCAGTGCGGGTAACATCAGATAAGCGAATGCAGTGCGTTTCATCCCATTTTCCTGTCGCGGCATTTTTAACCAGTTTGCCATTACGGCATAAGGAAAAACTCATCCTCTGGGGCTTTCTACCAGGAGGATGCGAAGGGATGAGTGATCCCGCGCAAAATTAGGCTGTTATCTGCGATATCGCGCACGTTTTTTTTATGAAATCACGCTTCATTGAGCATCTTTCGGATGACATGGTTTCGGAATTGGACTATTTCTGGACGTGCTCTTGAGGTCTATTTTTGCTATGATTTGAGATTCCGCTCTCAATATTGTGAAAAAATAAGGTGTTGGAATGTTTATATCCGACCAGGAGACTTAATGATATCGACTCCCATTCGACGATATGGGGCTGCGATACTCATGTTACTCACCCTGGCATTTTCGGGTGAGGTGCTTGCAAAGACGCACACGGACACAACGAGTAAAAAAGCCCACGTCATAAAGACGACAAGTAGTAAGGTTAGCAGTAAACAAGAGTATTCTCGCAATAGTGCAAAGAGTCGTTCACTTCCTGATTTGCGAAAATACCCTTCCGGGACGCCAAGAAAAAAAGCGTTTCTCCGGACGGTAATGCCTTACATAACGAGTCAAAATTCCGCGATTACGGCGGATCGCAACTGGCTGATTTCAAAACAGTACGATAGCCGCTGGTCGCCGTCTGAGCGCACGCGCCTGAAAGCAATCTCCAAACGCTATAAAGTTAGCTGGAACGGAAACACGCGTCGTGTGCCGTGGAACACACTGTTAGAGCGTGTAGATATCATTCCAGGCAGTATGGTCGCGACGATGGCCGCAGCCGAAAGTGGCTGGGGGACCTCGAAGCTGGCGCGCAATAACAATAACCTGTTCGGCATGAAATGTGCGAAAGGTCGCTGCAGTAACGCGCCTGGCAAAGTGAAAGGCTACTCACAGTTTGAATCTGTTAAAGATTCCGTGAATGCCTATGTGGTGAATCTGAATACCCACCCGGCCTATGCGTCGTTCCGTAAGTCTCGCGCTCAGTTGCGTAAAGCGGATCAGGAAGTGACGGCGAGCGCGATGATCCACAAGCTTAAAGGCTATTCCACACAAGGGCAGCGCTATAACAACTATCTGTTTGCGATGTACCAGGATAACCAACGCTTAATTGCAGCACATATGTAATTCCTGAGAACGCCTTCCGCTGGAAGGCGTTTTGCTTTCTATATCAATACCTCACTGTGGCGTTCCCGATACTCTTTTGGTGTGGTGTCGTACTCTTTCCTGAACACCGAGTAAAAATACTGCAGCGAGGGATAACCACACATCTGCGAGATTTCGTTGATCGACAGCGAGGTGGATATCAGCAAGCTGCGCGCTTTCTCCAGCTTTTCTGCATGTATCACGGCATGAATGGTTTCGCCCACTTCCTCTTTAAAACGTTTTTCCAGGTTCGAACGGGAGATGCCGACAGAATCCAGCACCTGATCGACTTTTATCCCTTTACAGGCGTGGTTGCGAATGTAGTGCATGGCCTGAATAACCGCAGGATCGCTTAAAGAGCGATAGTCCGTCGAGCGGCGTTCTACCACCCGAACGGGGGGAACCAGCAAGCGCTGAAGCTGAAGGGATTCGTTATCCAGCAGGCGGTGCAGCAGCTTTGCGGCCTGGTAGCCCATCTGACGTGTCCCCTGAGCCACCGAAGAGAGCGCCACGCGAGAAAGATAACGGGTAAGCTCTTCGTTATCAATGCCAATCACGCACAGCTTTTCAGGCACCGGAATATGCAAATGTTCGCAAACCTGCAGCACGTGGCGGGCGCGAGCATCCGTTACCGCAATAATCCCGGTTTGGGGCGGCAGCGTTTGCAGCCAATCGGCCAGACGATTCTGAGCGTGTTGCCAGTTTTCAGGGGCAGTTTCCAGCCCCTGATAGACCACCCCGCGATACTTCTCCTGCGCTACCAACTGACAAAACGCGTACTCGCGCTCCATCGCCCAGCGCTTTCCGCTGGTGGTGGGTAAACCGTAGAAGGCGAAGCGGTGAACCCCCTTTTCCTTCAAATGCAAAAAGGCGGTTTCGACCAGAGCGTGGTTATCGGTAGCGATATAGTGGACCGGGGGATAATGTTCCGGCGCATGGTAAGAACCGCCGACGCCCACGATGGGAACGTCGACGTCTGTCAGCAATTGCTCAATAACAGGATCGTCATAATCAGCGATAACGCCATCGCCCAGCCAGTCTTTAATGTTCTCCAGCCGGGTGCGAAAATCTTCTTCAATGAAGATGTCCCATTCGGATTGCGACGCCTGCAAATATTCGCCAACCCCCTCCACCACCTGGCGGTCGTAGGCTTTGTTGGCATTGAATAACAACGTAATGCGGTGACGCTTTTCAAACATGGCTTACTTTCCCATTAAAGTCACGATACTGTTCTCAGGCGCGTCGTTTGGTGGCTGAGTCCATCCAGACTGCCAGCAGAAGAATGGCCCCCTTGACGATATACTGCCAAAATGTCGGAACGTCCATCATACTCATTCCGTTATCCAGCGAAGCCATAATAAATGCGCCCATCACGGCTCCGGCTACGCTGCCGATACCGCCAGCGAGGCTGGTACCGCCAATAACGCAGGCGGCAATCGCATCCAGCTCGGCGATATTACCGGCGGACGGAGAACCGGCCCCCAGACGCGAGCTGAGGATCAACCCGGCAATGGCGACCATCAGGCCGTTAATGGCAAAGACGGCGAGTTTGGTACGCTCCACGTTGATACCCGACAGGCGTGCTGCCTCAAGGTTGCCACCGATGGCATAAATTCTGCGACCAAATGCAGTGCGCGTAGCCATAAACATCCCCCCCAGCAATAACAGCGCCAGCAGCAGGACGGGCGTCGGCACGCCGCGATAATCGTTAAGAAGCCAGATGGCCCCCAGCACAATTACCGCGGTGAGCGCCTGTCGCCCCACCGTAGATGTTGATGCAGGCGAGGCCAGCCCGAGCGCCTGACGGCGCAAACGTCCACGCCACTGCCAGCCGATAAATGCCATCAGACCTATCACGCCAATCGTAAAGCCCACGCCATCAGCGAGGTAGCTTTGGCCAATCTGCGACATGGCCGCACTGGTGGTGGAAACGGTGGTACCGTTAGTGATGCCAATGAGTATCCCGCGGAAGGCTAGCATCCCGGCCAGCGTGACGATGAACGAGGGCACTTTACGGTAGGCTACCCACCAGCCATTCCAGGCTCCACAAACCAGACCCAGCACCAGGGTTACGGCAATAGTCAGCGGCAGCGGCCAGCCGAGCCAGACGTCAAATATCGCCGCCACGCCGCCGAGCAGACCCATCATCGAGCCTACCGACAGGTCGATTTCCGCAGAGATAATCACGAACACCATCCCCACTGCTAAAATGCCGGTAATGGCGGTCTGGCGCAGCAGGTTAGAGATGTTTCGCGCGCTCAGATATGAGCCATCGGTCATCCAGGTAAAGAACAGCATGATGACGACAATGGCCGCGATCATCACAAAAATCTGCAGGTTAAGCGCTTTTAGCCCCGCGAACGCGCCGGGCGCTGGAACAGCGGCTTTGATATCAGACGGATTGATTTTCGACATGACGTTCGCTCCTTAAAGCGGCTTCCATCACCTGCTCCTGCGTCAGGTTCTGGTTTTTCAGGTTGGCTTTTAATTTTCCTTCATGCATGACCAGCACACGGTCGCTCAGGCCCAGCACTTCAGGTAGTTCAGATGAAATGACGATGACGGAAATCCCTTGCTGCACGAGCTGGTTAATCAGCTTGTAGATTTCATACTTCGCGCCGATATCAATTCCGCGGGTCGGTTCATCGAGGATTAAGATGCGTGGGTTAAGGAGCAGGCAGCGAGCCAGAATCGCCTTTTGCTGGTTGCCACCGCTAAGACGTCCTATGGCCAACTCAGGAGAGGATGTTTTGACCTTGAGCCTGGCAATCGACTGAAGAATGCACTGCTGCTCGGCGGCATCATCCAGGCTCGTTAGCGCCCCGGAGAACTGATTAAGCGCCGCCAGGGTAATATTTTTACCCACGGCCATCACCGGCACGATGCCGTCTTTTTTGCGATCTTCCGGGACCATGGCAATTCCACGGGCAATCGCCTGCTGGCAGGTATTGATTTTCACTGACTGGCCGTCGATATAAACGCTGCCCTCCCAGCGGCCTGGCCATACGCCAAAAAGGCACTGCACGGCTTCGGTGCGCCCGGCGCCGACTAAGCCCGCAATCCCCAGGATCTCTCCCCGGTGGAGTGAGAAGGAGATATTATTAACGCGCTTAATGTGACGGTTTATAGGGTGCCAGGCGGTCATGTTTTCCACGCGTAGTACCTCTTCACCAATGGTGTGAGGTTCATTCGGGTAGAGTGCCGTAAGCTCGCGTCCCACCATCATGGTGATGATGTCATCTTCACTCATGCCCTCTGCGTCACGGGTGCCGATATGTTGTCCGTCGCGGATGATGCAGATCGTGTCCGAAATGGCTTTGACCTCATTGAGTTTGTGCGAGATGTAAATGCAGGCGATACCGTGGTTTTGCAGGTCGCGAATAATATTAAGCAGGACGGCTGTTTCTTGTTCGGTGAGCGAAGCCGTCGGCTCATCAAGGATCAACAGCCTCACCTGTTTGTTTAGCGCCTTGGCAATCTCCACCAGCTGTTGTTGACCCAGGCCTAACTCTCCCACGCGGGTATCAGGTGAAATCGCAAGGCTAACCTGAGCCAGCAGTTTTTCGCAGCGCAGCGTCATGGTGTCGTAATCCAGCACGCCATGGCGCGAAATCTCGGCCCCGAGGAAGATATTTTCCAGCACAGTGAGATGCTTCACCAGCGCCAGCTCCTGGTGAATGATGGCGATGCCTTTGCGTTCAGTATCGCGAATGTGGGTGGCCTGGATGACCTCACCTGCAAAGACGATCTCGCCGTCGTAGCTGCCGTACGGATAGATCCCGCACAACACTTTCATCAACGTTGACTTGCCTGAGCCATTTTCCCCGCACAGTGAAACCACTTCGCCAGGGTTTAACCGCAGGCTCACGTTATCGACCGCTTTCACGGCGCCAAAGGCTTTGGTGATACTTTTCATTTCAAGTAAATAAGACATAGCTGCTCCACGTGACCCAGGTAAGAACAGGACAAGTCAGTGCGCCCCCACAGGGCAGGGGCAGCGCTGGTTTACAGATCGCTTTTCTTGTGGAAGCCGTCTTTCACCACGGTGGCATCAATGTTCTCTTTATTGACTTCAAGAGGCGTTAGCAGACGAGATGGAACATCTTTGAGCCCATTGTTCAGGGAGGCGTCTGCTTTGGGCTGCTGGCCATTACCCAGCTCGACGGCAATGTCCGCGGCCGTATTAGCAAGCTCGGTAATGGGTTTGTAGACCGTCATGGTTTGTGTCCCCGCAATAATACGCTTTACCCCTGCGAGATCGGCATCCTGGCCCGAAATAGCCACTTTCCCCGCCAGGCCCTGGGCGCTTAACGCCTGAATGGCGCCGCCTGCGGTGGCATCGTTAGAGGCGACAACCGCGTCAATTTTGTTGTTGTTGGCGGTTAAGGCGTTTTCCATAATTTTTAGTGCATTTTCTGGCAGCCAGCCGTCAGCCCATTGATCGCCAACCACTTTAATCTTGCCGGCGTCAATATACGGCTTAAGGACTTTCATCTGTCCTTCGCGGAATAATTTGGCGTTGTTATCAACCGGTGAACCGCCCATCAGGAAATAATTTCCCTGAGGCACTTTGTTGATCAGACTTTTAGCCTGTAATTCACCGACTTTTTCATTATCGAACGAAATATAAAAATCAATATCCGCGTTATTAATCATACGATCATAGGCCAGAACTTTTATCCCTTCTTGTTTGGCTTCTTTCACCACGTTACTTAATACCTGACCGTTGTACGGGATAATGACCAGCACATCGACGCCGCGGTTGATCATATTCTCAATTTGCGACATTTGCGTCTCTTCGTTGCCATTCGCCGACTGAACAAACACGCTTGCACCCAGTGATTCCGCTTTTTTCACAAAGATATCGCGATCTTTTTGCCAGCGCTCCAGGCGTAAGTCGTCTATCGCCATGCCGATTTTGACCTCTTTAGCATGCCCGGCGAAGCTTGCAAGCAGAAGAGTAGTGCAGAGTGTAAGGGACAGGTTCTTTATCTTCATAATTATTTGGCCTTTTTGTAGGGGTAGGTGATGTCGAGATAAAAGAAACATTCACTGCTGAGACGCAGCAAATTTTTAACGTGGAAAGGCCTGCTGGCAATTACAGATTTTTATCTTCTCGTTATGATATTTCGTTTATTTCTGAATTTATGACCGCGATCGGATTTTAAAATACGTAACTTATTAATTACATGTGAATCTGGAATCTGTGCCGAAAAATAGTTCGTCTGCACAGTATTTTGCGAGCCAGCGCACAGTTGTGCATTCTCTCAATAGCAGTGTGAAATAACGTAATTGAGCAACCTCGAATGTGTATTCACTATTACTCTTGTTTCTATGACTCGCCGCATACCCTGATTATGGAGCTCAATATGCAAGCTTATTTCGACCAACTCGATCGTGTTCGTTACGAAGGCCCGAAAACGACCAATCCTTTAGCATTTCGTCACTACAACCCGGATGAGCTGGTGCTGGGTAAGCGCATGGAAGATCATTTGCGCTTTGCCGCCTGCTACTGGCATACCTTCTGCTGGAACGGAGCCGATATGTTCGGCGTGGGTGCCTTTGACCGTCCATGGCAGCAGCCGGGTGAGGCCATTGAGCGGGCGAAGCGCAAAGCGGATGTCGCCTTTGAATTCTTCCACAAGCTGAACGTACCGTACTACTGCTTCCATGATGTGGATGTCTCGCCGGAAGGTGCTTCCCTGAAAGAGTATTTGAACAACTTTGCGCAAATGGTGGATGTGCTGGCTGCAAAACAGCAGCAAAGCGGCGTTAAGCTGCTCTGGGGCACGGCTAACTGCTTCACCAACCCACGTTATGGCGCGGGTGCGGCAACAAATCCGGATCCAGAAGTGTTTAGCTGGGCGGCGACTCAGGTCGTCACCGCCATGAACGCAACGCACCAGCTCGGCGGTGAGAACTATGTACTGTGGGGCGGACGTGAAGGTTATGAAACGCTGCTGAACACCGACCTGCGTCAGGAGCGTGAGCAGATTGGCCGCTTTATGCAGATGGTTGTTGAGCATAAGCACAAAATTGGCTTCCGCGGCACGCTGCTGATTGAACCAAAACCTCAGGAGCCGACCAAGCACCAGTACGATTACGATGTGGCAACCGTGTACGGCTTCCTGAAGCAGTTTGGTCTGGAAAAAGAGATCAAAGTGAACATTGAGGCCAATCACGCGACGCTTGCCGGGCACTCATTCCATCACGAAATTGCATCGGCGATTGCGCTGGGCATCTTCGGTTCTGTGGATGCAAACCGCGGCGATCCGCAGCTTGGCTGGGATACTGACCAGTTCCCAATCAGCGTAGAGGAGAACGCGCTGGTGATGTACGAAATTATCAAAGCGGGCGGCTTCACGACGGGCGGCCTGAACTTCGATGCCAAAGTCCGTCGTCAAAGCACCGATAAATACGACCTGTTCTACGGCCACATTGGCGCGATGGACACCCTGGCGCTGGCGCTGAAGGTGGCGGCGCGTATGATTGAAGACGGAGCGCTGGATAAGCGCGTTGCCCGGCGTTATAGCGGCTGGAACAGTGAGCTGGGCCAGCAAATTCTGAAAGGGCAGTTATCACTTGCGGATATCGCGAAGTACGCTGAACACCATCAACTGGCTCCGCAACACCAGAGCGGGCATCAGGAACTGCTGGAAAACCTGGTCAATCACTATCTGTTCAATAACTAGCAGATAGTTGAGTACAACGCAGGCCCGGTCGCTGTGCGCCATCGGGCATTTTGGTTAAAGGAGTCACCGAATGTATATCGGGATCGATCTTGGCACATCGGGCGTGAAAGCCATCCTGCTCAGCGAGCAGGGCGACGTGTTAGCAACGCAGACAGAAAAACTACAGGTTTCACGTCCGCATCCGCTATGGTCGGAGCAGGACCCGGAGCAGTGGTGGCAGGCGACGGATCGTGCAATCACAGCGCTAGGCGAACAACACAGTCTGCGAAACGTTAACGCGCTGGGGATTGCCGGACAAATGCATGGCGCAACGTTGCTGGATAACCAGCATCGCGTATTGCGCCCTGCGATCCTCTGGAACGATGGCCGCTGCGCAGAAGAGTGTGCCATCCTTGAGGAGCGCCTACCTGCCTCCCGCGAGATCACCGGTAACCTGATGATGCCGGGTTTCACCGCGCCGAAATTGCTGTGGGTACAACGCCATGAGCCGGAGATTTTCCGCCAGGTGGCGAAGGTGCTCCTGCCAAAAGATTATTTGCGCTTTCGCATGACGGGTGATTTCGCCAGCGATATGTCAGATGCCGCAGGCACGATGTGGCTCGACGTGGCGAAGCGCGACTGGAGCGAGGCAATGCTTGATGCCTGCCACCTGACACGCGAGCATATGCCTGAACTTTTCGAAGGCAGTGAAATTACCGGAACGTTGCAGCCAGCCATTGCAAAGCGCTGGAATATGCCTGCCGTGCCGGTGGTTGCCGGAGGCGGCGATAACGCGGCCGGTGCGGTGGGCGTCGGGATGGTTGACGCCGGTCAGGCCATGCTCTCGCTGGGCACCTCTGGCGTCTATTTTGCCGTCAGCGACGGCTATCGCAGCAATCCTGAAAGCGCGGTACACAGTTTCTGCCATGCGCTCCCTGGGAAATGGCATCTGATGTCGGTCATGCTGAGTGCGGCGTCCTGCCTCGACTGGGCAGCGAAGCTCACCGGGATGGCTGATGTGACAGCACTGATTGCAGCCGCTCAGCACGCGGATGAAAACGCGGGTCCCGTCTGGTTCTTACCGTATCTTTCCGGCGAACGAACGCCGCACAACAATCCGGAAGCGAAAGGGGCGTTCTTTGGCCTAACGCATCAG
The DNA here is from genome assembly GCF_918797525.1 of unidentified bacterial endosymbiont. Classification (NCBI taxonomy): domain Bacteria; species unidentified bacterial endosymbiont. The sequence goes on from NZ_OU963893.1 coordinate 277,006, forward strand.
CATGGCCCCGCCGAACTGGCGCGCGCGGTTCTGGAGGGGGTGGGGTACGCCCTGGCGGATGGGATGGACGTAGTCCACGACTGCGGTCTTAAACCCGCAAGCATTACGCTCATTGGCGGCGGAGCACGCAGCAGCTACTGGCGGCAGATGTTGGCCGATATCAGCGGTTTACAGCTGGACTATCGCACGGGTGGTGATGTTGGGCCAGCCCTCGGCGCAGCGCGACTGGCGCAGATAGCCGTGAACCCAAACACGCCGCTTTCACACCTGTTGCCGCAGCTTGCCCTGGAACAGGCACATTTGCCTGATGCCACTCGGCATACGAATTACGCAGAAAGACGCGGCGTGTTCCGCAAAATCTACCAGCAGCTACTGCCGTTAATGTCATAAAATCGATTGTCCGGAAGCGGCACGAGGATGTCCTTTTTTGGTCTGTTCGTGCGCTCAAGTCCTCGCCAGGATAAGATCATACCCACTGGCGAGGAGTACCATCATGTCACGCACTGCTTTACTCAACATCGATACCCAACAGTCTTTCCAGCATCGCGATTACTGGCAGGAGAAGGATACACCCGCCTTTCAACAGGCGATGCTGGGTCTGATTGAAGGCTGCGCGTCGCGTAGTATTCCTGTGGTCGATATTTTTCATGTGGATGAAGACGGCCCCTTCTCACTGCAAAGTGGCTACGTCAAGCCCATGGCCTTTTTATGTCATCAGCCTGCCGTTATATTTCACAAGCACGTTCACAATGCGTTTACCGATACGGGGCTTGACCGTTGGCTGCGCGAACGTGATATCAACCGCCTAATAGTGTGTGGCATCCGCACCGAGCAGTGCTGCGAAACAACGGCACGGGTGGCCTGCGATCTGGGCTATGCTGTGACCTTTGTGGGTGAGGCGACGCTGACGTTTCCGATGACGCACAAGGTGATCGCCCTTAGCGCGGATGATTTGCGCCATCGTACTGAAACGGTGCTGGACGGGCGGTTTGCCGACATTAAAACCGTAGTGGAGACGCTGGAGTCACTTTAATGAGTATCGACGTCTGGTTTGTCATGCAGCCAGGAATATTGTCACTAGATATGACCGGCCCGGCAGAGACCTTTTCGCTGGCGGGCGGGGCATTTCGCCTGCATTTCATTGGCCCGCAACCGGACGTCTCAACCTCTATTGGCCTGACGATGAGCGGCATCCAGCCGCTGCCGGAAACGTTGCCGAAGGGAAGCTTGCTGGTGCTGTCTGGCGTGAGTGACTCCAGCTATCAGTTCTCGACGCCGTTGACGCATCGCATTCAGCACTGGCTTATGCGCCTGCAGCCACAGATCCAGCGTGCGGATATTACCTTGATGTGCGTGTGTTCAGGGGCGCTGCTGGCGGCGAAATCAGGCCTGCTGAATGGCAGACAGTGCACGACCCATCATGATGTAATCAGCCGGTTGCGCCGCGCTGCCCCCACGGCAATGATTAAAGAAAACCGCATTTTTGTTCAGGATGACAATATCTGGACCAGCGCCGGGATTACATCGGGCATCGATCTGGCATTGCATATGATTAACCGCCTGTGCGGGCCGGAAAAAGCGCTGGCCGTGGCGCGGGAGATGGTGGTCTGGTTTCGCCGGTCCGGCGAGGATCCGCAGCTATCCCCTTGGTTACGCTATCGTAATCATATTCATCCTGCTATCCACCGTGCTCAGGATGCCCTGACCGCCGAGCCGCAAAAGGCATGGAATGTCCCGGATATCGCAGAGCAGGCGCACGTTAGTCCGCGCCATTTAACCCGGCTTTTTCAGGCGCATTTAGGGATAAGCGTCCGGGATTATCTTGAGCAACTGCGGCTGGCGGTGGCTGAACAGTGGCTATTGCAGGGCCGTGGCGTCGAGCAAGCGTCACTGGCGGCGGGGTTTTCCTCCCCGCGCCAGTTTCACCGCGCCCGTCAGCGGTTCGTCAGCTCACGAAGCGGCGCGTATCGATCCTCTCTGCAGCAGCATCGACAGCAGCAGGCTCAGGGCAATCGTAACGATGAAAATCCACGCAATATCCAGCACCGGCCAGCTTTTCAGCTCAACGCCCCGGGTGCGCAGGGCATGGATCACCAGCGCATGAAAACCGTAAATCCCCAGAGAGTGGCGCGAGATAAACCCCAGTACGGGCAGTGGGCGAGCGTTTAGGGTGTTTTTGACCAGCGTCAGTAGCGATACCGCGCAGATAAACACCATTGGGCCGCAGTACAGATACCAGGTGTCGGCAAAATTACCGCGCCATTGCAGCTCATGCAGCGTCCCGCGTGAAATCACCGCTACACCGATGATAAACAAGACTGCGCACAGCGCGTTCATCCCGCGTTTTTGGGTATCCAGCATGCCGATGGCGCGTCCCAGCATGCCGTACACAACGTAGTAAAAGGTATCGCCGTTGATGTAGAGGTTAACCGGCAGCCATTCAAAGCCGTCAATTTCCTGCGAAAGCGTATTCGGGTTTGCGACTACGCCAATCACCACCATTAGCGCCAGAAGCATTTTACCGCTGACATTTTTGACCTGAATGAGCGGTGAAACCAGGTAAATAACGATAATGGCGAAGAAAAACCACAGATGGTAGAACACCGGCTTTTGCAGTAAATACGTAAGCGATAGCCCGGCGTTAATCGAGGTGAACAGGGTGATATAAAGAAAAGCGACGGTGCTATAGAACCCCAGGCACGCAGCGATGCGGATAAAATGCCTCGGCTGGGCGCTGCGTTCACCAAAAAAAAGAAAGCCAGAAATCATGAAGAATAGCGGCACGCTCACCCGCGAGGCGGCGTTGAGAATATTGGCGATATCCCAGTTAACGGGGCTGATACTGTGTGCGTTTGTGACATACCAGGTCGTCGTGTGGATCATCACCACCATCAGACAAGCTATTCCTCGCAGATTATCAATCCAGTTAATTTTTGACTGCATCAGTTCCTCTTATTCCCTGTAAAGAGAGTGTGACTGTTATTGTGTAAAAGTCTTGCTATGGAAAAATCTGAGATTGATTACCCAGGCTTGTGTGAAGGCCGAGAGATTCGCAGAATGCCTGACCATAATCTATAAAAGTGTAGATACTAAAAATAACAGCCATTGGGCAGGGCGGTAACCAAAATGATGACAAAGCGAGTCGCACCCCTCTTTCTGCTGCTAACGCTTGCAGGATGCAGTGCGTCGCAGGACGCTCCTGCGCAAAAAGCCCAGCAGGGCAGAGTGAGCCCGGAACGTTCGCTGAATATGGAGCAAATCTGCAAAGACCGGGCGGCCCACCGTTATAACTCCGCTGTTCAGAAAATTGATGTCACCGGGTTTGAGCGCTTCCAGGGGAGCTATGAGCTGCAGGGCTATACATCCCGTAAAGAGGGCTTTGTCTGTTCTTTTGATGCGGACGGCCAGTTTTTGCATCTCTCGATGCGCTAACGTGCTCGCATAATCAGCAGCCAGACGCTTCTGCCGTTCTGGCTGAAAGGCTTATTTTCTAATTTTGCCTAAACAACCCCGTTTCGTACTGTATATCTTGCAGCCAGCGGGTATACTGATCCCTTCCTTTTGAAACCACACGTATCCAGCACGAAATATTATGCAAAAGTTTGATACCAATACCTTTCAGGGCCTGATCCTGACCTTACAGGATTACTGGGCTCGTCAGGGCTGCACCATTGTTCAACCTTTGGACATGGAAGTTGGCGCAGGCACCTCACACCCGATGACCAGCTTACGCGCGTTGGGGCCGGAGCCAATGGCGACCGCCTATGTGCAGCCATCCCGTCGTCCAACCGATGGCCGTTACGGCGAAAACCCGAACCGACTGCAGCACTATTATCAGTTCCAGGTCGTCATTAAGCCATCGCCTGACAATATTCAGGAACTGTACCTTGGGTCACTGAAAGAGTTGGGTCTGGATCCCACCATTCACGACATTCGTTTCGTGGAAGATAACTGGGAAAACCCAACGCTGGGTGCCTGGGGTCTGGGCTGGGAAGTGTGGCTGAACGGGATGGAAGTGACGCAGTTCACTTACTTCCAGCAGGTTGGCGGTCTGGAGTGTAAACCGATTACGGGTGAAATCACCTACGGTCTGGAACGTCTGGCCATGTATATTCAGAGCGTAGACAGCGTTTACGACCTGGTCTGGAGCGACGGCCCGCTGGGTAAAACCACCTACGGCGACGTTTTCCATCAGAACGAAGTGGAGCAATCCACCTATAACTTCGAATACGCGGACGTAGACTTCCTGTTCACCTGCTTTGAGCAGTACGAGAAAGAAGCGCAGCAGTTGCTGGCGCTGGATACGCCGCTGCCGCTCCCTGCTTACGAGCGTATTCTGAAGGCCGCCCACAGCTTCAACCTGCTGGACGCCCGCAAAGCCATCTCCGTGACGGAACGTCAGCGCTACATTCTGCGCATTCGTACCCTGACTAAAGCCGTTGCAGAAGCTTACTATGCGTCCCGTGAAGCCCTTGGCTTCCCGATGTGCAACCGAAACAAATAAGAGGCGGCCATGTCTGAGAAAACTTTCCTGGTGGAAATCGGCACTGAAGAGCTGCCACCAAAAGCCCTGCGCAGCCTGGCGGAGTCTTTTGCTGCGAACGTGACCGCTGAGCTGGATAACGCTGGCCTGGCACACGGCAAAATTGAATGGTTTGCCGCACCGCGCCGTTTGGCCCTGAAAGTGGCGAACCTGGCTGGATCTCAGCCGGATCGCGAAGTCGAAAAGCGTGGCCCGGCGATTGCCCAGGCGTTCGACGCTGAAGGCAAGCCGAGCAAAGCGGCAGAGGGCTGGGCGCGTGGTTGCGGTATCACCGTTGACCAGGCCGAGCGCCTGACCACGGACAAAGGCGAATGGCTGCTGTATCGTGCCCATGTCAAAGGCGAGATCGCAGAAGCGCTGCTGCCGGACATGATTGCGACTTCGCTGGCTAAGCTGCCGATTCCAAAATTGATGCGCTGGGGGGCGTCGGATGTTCACTTTGTGCGTCCGGTTCACACCGTGACGCTGCTGCTGGGCGATACCGTTATTCCTGCCACTATTTTAGGTGTGGCATCCGATCGCGTGATCCGTGGTCACCGCTTTATGGGCGAGCCGGAGTTCACCATCGACAATGCCGACCAGTATCCAGCTATCCTGCTGGAGCGCGGTAAAGTGATCGCTGACTATGAACAGCGTAAAGCCAAAATCAAAGCCGACGCGCAAGCTGCGGCGCGCCAGATTGGCGGTAACGCTGATTTGAGCGAAAGTCTGCTGGAAGAAGTGACTTCGCTGGTTGAATGGCCTGTCGTACTGACCGCGAAGTTTGAAGAAAAATTCCTGGCCGTTCCGGCAGAAGCGCTGGTGTACACCATGAAAGGTGACCAGAAGTATTTCCCGGTATATGCCAACGACGGCAAGCTGCTGCCAAACTTCATCTTCGTGGCGAACATCGACTCTAAAGATCCGAGCCAGATTATCTCTGGTAACGAGAAAGTGGTTCGTCCGCGTCTGGCGGATGCCGAGTTCTTCTTCAATACTGACCGTAAAAAGCGTCTGGAAGATAACCTGCCGCGTCTGCAGACCGTGCTGTTCCAGCAACAGTTGGGTACGCTGCGCGACAAGACCGACCGTATCGCGGAGCTGTCAGGCTGGATCGCCCGTGAAATCGGTGCGGACGTGAACCATGCGACGCGTGCGGGCCTGCTGTCCAAATGCGACCTGATGACCAACATGGTGTTTGAATTTACCGACACCCAGGGCGTGATGGGGATGCACTACGCGCGTCACGATGGCGAAGCGGAAGATGTGGCGGTGGCACTGAACGAGCAATACCAGCCGCGCTTTGCGGGTGACGATTTGCCGTCTAACCCTGTTGCCTGCGCCGTAGCGATCGCCGATAAGATGGACACCCTGGCGGGTATCTTTGGTATTGGTCAGCATCCGAAAGGCGATAAAGATCCGTTCGCGTTGCGCCGTGCTGCGCTCGGCGTGTTGCGTATCATTGTTGAGAAGAACCTTAACCTCGACCTGCAGACCCTGACCGAAGAGGCCGTACGTCTGTACGGTGATAAGCTGACGAACGCGAAGGTCGTGGATGAGGTGATCGACTTTATGCTCGGCCGTTTCCGCGCGTGGTATCAGGACGAGGGTTACACCGTCGATACGATTCAGGCGGTACTGGCGCGACGTCCGACGCGCCCGGCAGATTTCGATGCGCGCATGAAGGCGGTTTCTCACTTCCGTACGCTGGAAGCGGCCTCTGCGCTGGCTGCGGCCAACAAGCGTGTATCAAACATTCTGGCAAAATCCGACGAAACGCTAAACGAGCGAGTTAACGCCGCGACGCTGAAAGAGCCAGAAGAGATCGCGCTCGCGATGCAGGTCGTGGTACTGCGCGACAAGCTGGAACCGTATTTCGCAGAAGGCCGTTACCAGGACGCGCTGGTTGAACTGGCTGAACTGCGTGAGGTTATTGACGCTTTCTTTGAGAAAGTGATGGTGAACGTAGACGATAAAGCTCTGCGTATTAACCGTCTCTCTATGCTCGAGAAACTGCGCGAACTGTTCCTGCGCGTGGCGGATATCTCGCTCCTGCAGTAACCTGCCCTGTGCCCGGCGGCGCTTCGCTTGCACGGGCCTTCTGATAGTAGTATGACTTGCGCCACTGGAGATGCCAGGCTCGCTGGTGGCGGAACCCGACAGGGTTGGAACGACTGGCCTGATGATGTGGCGTTAAACATAAACCCCCGCAGAGGCGGGGGCGTACAACGCGGTGTTACGCGATATGCTTACTGAGCGCTGGGTTTGTCTGAATCAGACGCATCAGTTTTAGCTCAGCTGGCGTAGGTTTTTCACGTTTCGACTCCCACTCCAGCACCATGGCTACACTGACACCCATTGCTCTGGCGAATTCGTCATTTTTGAGGCCTGACCCTTTGCGCAATTGCTCAAATTCTGTAAAGGGGTTGGGCTTTTGTTGCAGAGTAATTGTCTGCGGGACATCTTTAAAAATAATCTGTTCCAGGCTGCTCAGCAGCTCAAACTCAGGATCTTTATATTCCATTGAGAACTCCTCTTAAATCACAAACAGGGATCAAGAACATCAGAGAGCAATATAAGAATAGTCATTAATAAGCAGGCAGGATCGTCACGGCGGTGATTAATCGTGCGGTAAGTATCGCTTTACGCGTTTCAGCTACAAAAACAGATATGCTAATTACTTGATTAACCCTATGTTGGTTTCGCCAGGTATTTTTTTGTAAATAGTTAGACGTAAAACGGCATTACCCGTTTTGCATGAAAAGAGTATCTTGCCGGGCTGACCTGGACTATCCTTGTCAGCGTTGGGCACGCGTGTGCCGGTGTGCGCTTTTTGGGTGAAAGGAGTAATAAAATGGCGACAGGAAAGTCCTGCTCTCGCTGGTTTGCGCCTATTGCGGCGTTGTTGATGGTGGTTAGCCTGAGTGGGTGTTTTGATAAAGAAGGCGATCAGCGCAAAGCGTTTATCGATTTTCTACAGAATACAGTGATGCGCAGCGGCGAGCGTCTGCCTACGCTGACTGCGGATCAGAAAAAACAGTTTGGTCCTTTCGTGTCTGATTACGCCATTCTGTATGGTTATTCACAGCAGGTGAGTCAGGCGATGGATTCCGGTCTGCGTCCCGTGCTGGATAGCGTTAACGCCATCCGGGTGCCACAGGATTATATGACCCAGCGTGAACCGCTGCGCCAGTCTAACGGTGCGCTCGGTGTACTGAGCCAGCAGTTGCAGAATGCGAAGATGCAAGCCGATGCCTCGCGCTCCGCGCTGAAACAGAGCGACGATCTCAAACCGGTTTTCGACAAGGTGTATGAGAAAGTAGTGACCAAACCGTCTGACGCGATGCAACCGTTGATCCCTGCCGCGCAGATCTTCACGCAGCAACTGGTGCAGGTTGGCGATTTTATCTCCGGACAGGGGACCCAGGTGAGCTTCGTTGCTAACGGCATCCAGTTCCCTACTTCCCAGCAGGCGAGCCAGTACAATACCCTGATTGGGCCGCTGGCAGCACAGCACCAGGCCTTTAGTCAGGCGTGGAGTGCGGCAGTCGCCGCAACGGATTAAGAAAAAACCCCGCGCAAAGCGGGGTTTTTTATGCCCGTTTAAAATAAAGCTTGCTATCCTTCTACCACATCGGTATAACTATGCCTGTCGGTTTGTTACACAGACCTAAAGCAGTTTAGTTAAGCAGTCCAGATTGTTATCCATAGATACCCTTCGTAGTGACCCTTCCTTCATCGCTTAAAAATCTGTAACGCAACCATCGTGCCGGAAGGCAAAACAAATTTTTAATAAGGTAATTTCTATGTCTGGTAAAATGACTGGTCTGGTAAAATGGTTCAACGCTGATAAAGGTTTCGGCTTCATCACTCCTGACGATGGCTCAAAAGACGTGTTCGTACACTTCTCTGCTATCCAGAACGATGGCTACAAATCTCTGGACGAAGGTCAGAAAGTTTCCTTCACCATCGAAAGCGGCGCTAAAGGCCCAGCAGCTGGTAATGTTGTAAGCCTGTAAGCTTCCAGCTCAGTAGCAAAAATTCAAAAACCCGCCTTCTGGCGGGTTTTTTCATTTCTACTGTCGTACCTGCGGGTTTACACAGTTCTTCTCAACGCGTCCTTCCAGGGCGGCAATAAGATTATCCACCGCAGTAGCGGCCATGTTATAGCGCGTTTCATGCGTTGCCGAGCCGATGTGCGGCAGGGCGACGACGTTTGGCAACGTTAACAGCGGGGAATCTACCGGCAGCGGCTCCTGTTCAAACACATCCAGACCTGCAGCGTGGATCGCGCCGTTTTGCAGCGCGTCAATTAACGCTTTTTCGTCTACTACAGGACCACGTCCGGCATTGATGAAAATGGCGGATTTCTTCATCTTTTTAAACGCGGATTTGCCAATCAGATGATGGGTTTCGTCCGTCAGCGGCAGGATCAGACAGACATAGTCCGCTTCCTGCAGCAGGGTATTCAGTTCACAATAGCGGGCGTTGAAGCGTTCTTCGGCTTCAGGGTGATGGTGACGCGCGTTATACAGAACAGGCATGTTAAAGCCGAAATGCGCGCGCTGCGCCAGCGCCATACCGATACGGCCCATGCCAACAATCCCCAGCGTTTTGCCGTGAACATCAACGCCAAACCAGTCCGGGCCAATGCTTTTGTTCCATTCGCCAGCTTTAACGCGTTCAGCCACTTCCACCACCCGGCGAGCGGTGCTGAGCACCAGTGCCATCAGGGTGTCAGCCACGGTTTCCGTCAGGGCGAAGGGGGTATGCATCAGCAGAATTTTGCGGACATTCAGGGCATCCACGTCGAAATTATCATAACCCACTGAAATGGTTGAGGTCGCCCGAAGCTTCGGCATTTTCTTCAGCAAAGCGGCATCTACTTTTTCGCTTGAACCCAGCAGCCCTTCGGCACTGGCGAACGCATCCGCATATTGCGCCAGGGTATCCGGGCTAAGGTTTTCCACCTGTGTGACGGTGAAATGTTCTTCCAGGCGTTTTCGCAGATCGTCGGGCAGCGCTTTATATAAAATGACGGACGGCTTCATGCTAATCTCCGTTGATTTAAAGGGTTCAGGCGTGTCGGGTGCCCACTGGGTGTTGTTGATTATTATCAGGCTTAACAATCAGAGTAAGCCACACCGAGCCAAAAAGTGCCACCCCCATAAAGATATCAAAGAACGAGCCCAGCGCGCCCATGCTGTTGATCAAGGCCATTGCGCCACCCGCGACATTACGTGGCAGCATCTCCGGGATAATGGCAAAGAATGGACCATAGGGGCGTACATGGCTGCGCCGGCAATCACCAGAAGAGTGTAAGAAGCCCAGAAATTATTCCCCCCATGGCCCAGGAGCAGGCAATCATGGCGAGGGTTGCGGCCAGATAGGGCACGGACGACAGCCAACCCACCTCTACCATGCCGAGATTTTCACCACCGCTACGGATAATCGATGGTCGCCACAGCACAAAACCGTACACGCCTATGCACCATGCAAAATACTGCGCGCACAACAGAATCACGTTGCGGGAACGGAAGGCTTCACCATAGTTGCGTACCGCCTTCAGCCCCTGCTGCTCTTTATCCAGTTGCGCCTGCAGTGCCGCTTTTTGCTCTTCGGAAAGCCATTTCACCTGCGCAGGCTTATCTTTAACCAGCACCCACCAGCAGAACGCCCAGATAACCGCAGGCACACCTTCGATAATAAACATTTCTTGCCAGCCGAAAGACTGGATCAAATAGCCGGAAACGACCGACATCCACAGCACCGTGACCGGATTACCGAGGATCAGGAAGGTGTTGGCGCGGGAACGCTCGGACTGAGTAAACCAGTTGCTGATGTAGATAAGCATGGCAGGCATGACTGCCGCCTCAACCACACCGAGGATAAAGCGGATAGCGGCCAGCGCGGGAATGTTGTTCACCACACCGGTGAGTGACGCACATCCGCCCCACAGGATTAGGCAGATGAAGATCAGTTTGCTTACGCTGCGGCGTTTCGCATAAATAGCGCCGGGGATCTGGAAGAAGAAGTAGCCGAGGAAGAAAAGGGCACCCAGCAGCGAGGAGACCCCTTTGGTTATCCTGAGATCTTCGGTGATCCTAGCGGCAGATGAGAAACTGAAGTTGGCACGATCAAGATACGCCAGGCTGTACGTGATAAACACGATTGGCATGATGTACCACCAGCGTTTTTTGCATGGTTTACGTCTCACGCAGCAGGTTGACGTAATGACGGGTAACGGCGTTCAAATCGTCCCCTTCCAGAGGGAATTCAACGCCGCGCGGGCCTCGGTCGGCAACTGGTCCAATAGTGCCAGCCAGCGAGCATCGGCGTGGTCCGGCGCAACGGCAGACCGCTTCGAAGCGCTGCATTGGCGCCAGTCGGCCGCAGTTGGTCTGGTCGTTCTCGACCACCAGCGTCATGCCCCTTTCAATGAGCAACGTGCGCAAGGTTTCCAGCGGTTGATTATTGCTGAAATGCCCCAGCGAGACTTTCAGCCACAGGGCGTTAAGGGCGCTGGCCTCTTGCAAATAGCGCGGAAGGTCTGGATTGAGCATGCCATCAGGCATAAACAGGGCGGCGGACGCCAGCAGCCCAGTTGTTCGATGTCGCCCCCCAGCGCAGGTAATGCCTGTAACTCAGCGCTGTTGAACAGTTCGCGGCGGATCTCAACCCCCTCGGCCCTTGCCCGCGCAATGACGGCAAGCATGGCATGTTGTCCGCCTTTCTGCCGTACCCGGTCGGCGCCATGTGCAGGCCAATGCGCTTCAGGGAATGCCGCTCCTGGTCCACCTCGTTATTGGTGTTACAGACCAGCGGCGTAAAACCTTTTTCGCGACAGGCAGCTTCAATCCCGCTGAGTACGTTGACGGAGTAGGGATTGGTGATATCGGCGATAATAAGCCCGATAAGACGGGTTCTGCCACGCTTGAGGCCGCGCGCCATAATGCTGGGGCGGTAGTCGAGGTCGGCAATCGCCTGCTCAATACGTGCCAGTAGCGCATCGGACAGCAGGTGTTTTTCGCCACGTCGCTGATAGTGGCCCGTGTTGGTTTGTTCATCGCTGATGTCCCTGGAGTGCGTGACAACACCTTAGCGGGAAAATCAACGTTGGCTAGCTGCTTAATGCCGAAGGAATATCATGACAAGGGTATTTCTGCCAGAGACTATAACGTCTGTACCGAATGAGTCACGCTCTCAGCAGTCTTTGGACAATTCACTCTATATCTGTTCCGTCATTTACAACGAGACAGTCATTGGAAGTGGGCGGGTTGTCTGAGACGGTGTTCTGGCATTCAGTATGTAATGGTATAACCTGAATATCAGAAATGTTTTGGTGTTGGCAAAAGTATCATGCGGAAATTGCTTTCATACATTACAACGTTACATTCTACCAGGTCGCTGATCTTTACAACAGTGCCCTTCGGCGGTTGTTTCACGACAGTCGTCGAAGGGCTTTCGCCCTTATGGCGAGAATAGTGTCCGCAGTAAAATCTCATCTTAATGGGTTTAGCATGACTGTCTTTGAAAAGAGCAATTCGATGGCCATTGGTGGCTACTGGATGAGAATCCGGGGCCAGTGGTATTATGCTGATCGTACTGGCACTGGCGGTAGTCAGCCTGAAGTACCGTCAGACCCAGCTACAGGGCTAGTGACCGGGTAGCTGCCCCACGACGCCGGGCTGTTCCGAATTAGCCCGTTCGCGTGCATCGCTGTAAGGGTTTGTTGTACAGCCAGAAACAGCCACAGCGGCAATAACGGGTACGCGTTTTTTCATCTTATTTCCTTAATCCTTTTTATTCTTTGCCTCAGCGCACGTGGCAGTTGATTATGATGTCCAGAGATGAAGAAAATTCAGCGTATCACGCTGAAATTTGTCACAAACCATAAACCGCCTCAATGAGAAGGCCGTCAACCTGCACGCAATCAGGAGCGCACGCTTGAGCACCTCAACGAAAACTATTCTGACCGCCGCCCACTGGGGGCCGATACGGGTTGAAACCGATGGTGAGAATGTTCTCTCATCCTGCGGGGCATTGCCCACTCAACATCCCAACTCGTTACAGACCGTCGTTCGCGAACAGGTGCACAGCAAGACCCGCGTGCGTTGGCCCATGGTGCGAAAAGGGTTTCTGGCGTCGCCGGAAACGCCGCAGGGTATTCGCGGCCAGGATGAATTTGTTCGCGTGAGCTGGGACCAGGCGCTGGCGCTTATCCACGCGCAGCACAAACGTATCCGCGACAGTTACGGACCATCGTCCATTTTTGCCGGTTCTTATGGCTGGCGCTCGAACGGCGTGCTGCATAAAGCCTCTACGTTGCTTCAGCGCTATATGAGCCTTGCCGGGGGATATACAGGCCATCTGGGAGACTATTCGACTGGCGCGGCGCAGGCGATCATGCCGTATGTCGTCGGGGGAAATGAGGTTTACCAGCAGCAGACCAGCTGGCCGCTGGTGCTGGAACATACTGACGTGGTGGTACTGTGGAGCGCCAACCCGATCAACACGCTGAAAATTGCCTGGAACGCCAGCGACGAGCAGGGCATTCCTTATTTCGACGCCCTACGTAAAAGCGGTAAGCGCATCATTTGTATTGACCCGATGCGCTCAGAAACCCTGGATTTCCTCGGCGAAAGCGCCGAGTGGCTGGCGCCACATATGGGCACTGACGTGGCAATGATGCTGGGTATTGCCCACACGCTCGTCGAGAATGGCTGGCAGGATAGCGATTTCCTCGCGCGTTGCACCACTGGCTTCGACACATTTGCTGACTATCTGACGGGCAAAGCGGACGGTACCGCCAAAACGGCAGAGTGGGCCGCCGACATTTGTGGTATTGAAGCGGGTAAAATCCGCGAACTGGCCGATATTTTTCATAAAAACATCACTATGCTGATGGCGGGCTGGGGAATGCAGCGTCAGCAGTTTGGTGAGCAAAAGCACTGGATGCTGGTTACGCTTGCCGCGATGCTGGGGCAAATTGGCACGCCGGGCGGAGGATTTGGCCTTTCATATCACTTCTCGAACGGCGGCAACCCTACTCGCAAAGCCGCCGTGCTGGCCTCTATGCAAGGTTCGGTGCAGGGCGGTATTGATGCTGTCGATAAAATCCCGGTGGCGCGTATCGTCGAGGCCCTGGAAAATCCCGGTGGGTTTTACCAGCACAACGGACAGGACCGCCACTTCCCGGACATTCGCTTTATCTGGTGGGCTGGTGGGTCCAATTTTACCCATCATCAGGACACCAACCGTCTGATCCGTGCCTGGCAGAAGCCTGAGTTGGTGGTGATCTCCGAAGGCTTCTGGACCGCCTCGGCTAAGCACGCCGATATCGTTCTGCCAGCTACTACCTCGTTTGAGCGCAACGATCTCACCATGACCGGCGACTACAGCAACCAGCATATGGTGCCGATGAAGCGCGTCGTGCCCCCCCGCGATGAGGCGCGTGATGATATGGAGATCTTTGCCGAACTGAGCGAGCGGTGGGAAGCGGGCGGTCGTGAGCGCTTCACCGAAGGCAAAACCGACATGCAGTGGCTGGAAACCTTCTACCAGATCGCCGGTCAGCGGGGCGCTTCCCAGGGGGTGACGTTACCGCCGTTTAGCCAATTCTGGGAAGCGAATGACATTTTCGAAATGCCGGAAAGCGAGCAGAACGCGCGGTTTATTCGTTTTGCGGATTTCCGCCGCGATCCGGACAACCATCCGCTGAAAACCGAGAGCGGGAAGATTGTCATTTTCAGCCAGCGCATCGCCAGCTTTGGGTATGCCGACTGTCCGCCGCATCCGGCGTGGCTGGAGCCAGACGAATGGCATGGCAATGCCAAAGCGGAGCAGCTCCAGGTCTTGTCGGCCCATCCGGCGCATCGTCTGCATAGCCAGCTTAACTATTCCTCTTTGCGCGAGCTGTACGCCGTGGGCGGACGTGAGCCAGTCACAATCCATATCGACGATGCGAAAGCGCGCGGCATTGTCCAGGGGGACGTGGTACGCGTGTGGAACCCGCGTGGACAGGTGCTGGCGGGGGCGGTGGTTAGCGACGGGATCCGCCCGGGGGTGATCTGCATTCACCAGGGGGCATGGCCCGATCTGGCGCTCAGCAACGGCGGTATTTGCAAAAACGGGGCGGTCAATGTGCTAACCAAAGATCTCCCCAGCTCGAAGCTGGGTAATGGCTGTGCGGGAAATACCGCGCTTGCCTGGGTCGAGAAATATCAGGGGCCGGATCTCAGGTTAACGGCGTTTGATCCCCCTGCCAGCTCATGATCCACGTCGGGTGTTGGGTTTCATCTTGCCAGGCGCTGTCTTCAATGCGAAAACCCTGAGCATGGTAGAAATTTACCGCCCGGGTGTTTTTCTGGTATACCTCCAGGGTTAACCAGGGGAAGCGCTGTTGAACATGCTTCAGCAGTGCGCGGCCAATCCCTCGCCCAATAAAGGGCGTGGCGACAAACAGTGCACCCACAAACTGCGGCTGCATCACGCTAATAAATCCGCGCAGTTTGCCGTCTTCCTCCCAGACCCAGGTTTGCGCGGCAGGAAGGTAATCGTCCCGCACTGTGCTTACGCTCTCCTTCCAGTAGCCTGCATCAATAAACGGATGGGCCTGGATGGTGCTTTCAAGCCATAAGCTCAGGAGCGGCTCAGTATTTTCACTTTGCCATGTGCGGATCATGGTGGCCCCCCGGGTGACAGAAGCAGTCCGTAATATGGTCATTGACCAGCCCACAGGCCTGCATAAAGGCGTAACAAATAGTGGAGCCGACAAATTTAAAACCGCGTTTTTTCAGCGCCTTAGACAGTGCATCTGACACAGGGGTAGAGGCCGGGATCTCCGCGAGCGTCGCGGCTTGCGTGACGAGCGGGGGAGTATCGGCAAATGACCAGACAAACGCCGGGAACGATTCGCCGTTTTGCTCCATAGCGAGATACGCTCGTGCGTTGCCGATGATGGCCTGAATTTTACCGCGATGACGGATGATGCCAGCATCCTGCACCAGACGTTCTACGTCTTCGTCGGTCATGGCGGCGACGGCGACAGGATCAAACTGATGAAAGGCGTTGCGGTAGTTTTCACGCTTTTTCAACACCGTAATCCATGACAAACCCGCCTGCTGGCCCTCAAGACAAATCATCTCGAAAAGCTTTTTGCCGTCCGTTTCCGGCACACCCCATTCCCGATCGTGATAGTCAATATAAAGTTGATCCTGGTTTACCCAACCGCAACGCTGCATAGTTATCTCCCCTGGTGACGCTGTTATCGCAAAAATTTCATTCCGTCAGTCTTGACGTGTCGACGATAAAGACAATAGTTAATACAGGGCTATATGCCTCAAAACCTCTTCAACAAAATGATAAATATCGCCGAGTTCGGCTCTCTATGGAGTCGTTTTGATGATGATAAAAAAAATCAGTGGCTGCCATGTTGTTTTTGGCCTTGTGGGCGTTTCATCCTGCTTATTTTTTAGTAATACCGCACGGGCCTGGCAACAGGAGTATATCGTTTCGGATGCGCAAAGCACCACGGTGGAACGCTATACCTGGGATGCAGATCGCCAACCGCGGTATGACGATATTCTCGCTGAACGTATTCAAACGTCGCAAAATGGAGCAGGACTTGCTCTGTCTGTTCCTTCCGGGCCGACGGCGGAAAGCGCCATGAGCGTGGGCTGGAATATGCCGGTTGATGGTCAGACGACGACCGGCCCGGTAATGGCGTGGCGTTATGACAGTACCACGGCCGTAATGACCAATGCGTTTGGCGATGGCATAACAACGCAGGCGCTCACCAACCCACTCTGGCACGCCAGCGTAAGCACGCTTGGCTGGCGCGTAGACACGCAATATGGCGATCTTCGTTCGTGGGCGCAGATTAGCTACAACCAGCAGTTTGGCGAAAACCAGTGGAAAGCGCAGTTTGGTCGGCCACAAACGCCTGCGCCCGCCCAAAACAGTAACTGGATGGATGTGACCGTCGGCACGGATATACCCTTTACTACCCGCATGGCGGCCTGGGCGACTTTAGCACAGGGTGAGAATACCCTGACAGGGGAGCAATATATGTATACCCTTGGGGTGAGCGCGAACTTTTAAGATTGTTACTTTTTTAAACGTTGCCATAACATCTTGAACACAACAGCCACGGGGCTTGTAGCGATAGCAGACGCTAACACACGCTAACACACGTTCGCTTCAGTTCCCCGTAAGGCCATTCATTCCCAATTTCAGGCATTTCATTCCGTCCTCTCTGCATCTCATGCCGTTTTCCCCCACCTGTTTTAAGGTTTTGTTTATCGTTGTCCTCAGCGAATTCCTTTACTTTCTCTTGCAGGACAACTGCCATGAACACATCAACTTATAACCGTACGCGCTGGCTGACACTCATTGGCACCATCGTCACCCAGTTTGCGCTGGGTTCGGTTTATACCTGGAGCCTGTTTAACAGCGCGCTGTCTGATAAGCTCGGCGCTCCGGTAAGCCAGGTCGCTTTCTCCTTCGGCCTGCTGAGCCTGGGGTTAGCGCTGTCTTCTTCCATCGCCGGTAAATTGCAGGAGCGTTTCGGTGTTAAGCGCGTGACGATGGCTTCCGGGATCCTGCTTGGCGTCGGCTTTTTCCTGACGGCGCACTCAAGTAATTTGATGATGTTGTGGCTGAGCGCCGGGGTGTTGGTGGGTCTGGCCGACGGCGCCGGTTACCTGCTGACGCTGTCGAACTGCGTAAAGTGGTTCCCGGAGCGTAAAGGTTTAATCTCCGCCTTTGCCATCGGTTCTTATGGGCTGGGCAGCCTCGGGTTCAAATTCATCGATTCTCATCTGCTGAGCACCGTGGGCCTTGAAAATACCTTTATGATCTGGGGCGTTATTGTTCTGGTGATGATCCTGTTCGGCGCCATGCTGATGAAAGACGCGCCTTTGCAGGAGGTTATATCCGTTGACGGTGTGGTGGAGAACGACTTTACGCTGGCTCAATCCATGCGCAAACCGCAATACTGGATGTTGGCGGTGATGTTCCTCACGGCGTGCATGAGCGGTCTGTACGTGATTGGGGTGGCAAAAGATATCGCCCAGGGAATGGTGAAACTCGATGCCGCAACGGCGGCCAACGCGGTTACCGTGATCTCAATCGCTAACCTTTCTGGCCGTCTGGTGCTGGGCATTCTCTCTGACAAAATCGCCCGTATCCGCGTGATTACGATTGGCCAGGTGGTATCGCTGGTGGGCATGGCGGCGCTGCTGTTTGCGCCGCTGAATGAAGCAACCTTCTTTGCCGCGATTGCCTGCGTAGCATTCAACTTCGGCGGTACCATTACCGTCTTCCCGTCACTGGTGAGCGAGTTCTTTGGACTGAATAATCTGACGAAAAACTACGGGGTCATTTACCTGGGCTTCGGTATCGGCAGTATTTGCGGCTCGCTAATCGCCTCGCTGTTTGGCGGTTTCTATATCACGTTCTGCGTAATATTTGCCCTGTTGATTATCTCTCTGGCGCTGTCGACCATGATTCGCCAGCCGCAGCGCGAAGTCTATAAAGAAGCGCATGCGTAAGCGTTGAATACAGAGGCCGGGTTTCCGGCCTTTTTAATGTTTATTACGGCTCTACTTAGACGATAATCTCGCCGCGCGGATTGCCTTTTTTGTAAAAAACTGTACCGATCACATTCTCTGTTGCCACTTTTTCCTTTCCCTGTGGTCTACTTACCACGCTTATAGACGTTTATTAGAACGATCCCCTGAGCGAATTTCAAATCTGCCTTCCAGTCATATCCGGCGGGTGGCGGTACAGTCCCTTTTTCCGGGTAGCATGCATGAAATACATTAAATCGATGGCGCAACAAAAGCTCTGCTTTTTGCTGGCGTTGTACATCGGCCTGTTTATGAATGGCGCAGTCTTTTTCCGTCGGTTTGACGGTTATGCGCACGATTTTACCGTCTGGAAAGGAATTGCAGCGGTTGTCGAATTGGTCGCTGCGGTATTGGTCACCTTCTTTTTGTTTCGCATTCTCTCTCTGTTTGGTCGCCGCGTATGGCGGGTGCTGGCAACGCTTATCGTGCTCTGTTCGGCGGGCGCCAGCTATTATATGACCTTTATGAACGTGGTGATTGGCTACGGCATTATTGCTTCGGTTATGACCACAGATATCGATCTCTCGAAAGAGGTGGTCGGGTTGCACTTTATTCTCTGGCTGGTGGCGGTGAGCGCTTTGCCGCTGTTGCTCATCTGGAGCAACCGGTGCCGGTATACGCTGGTGCACCAGATCCGTACCCCCGGTAAACGTTTCAGGAGCGTCGCGGTCGTTCTGCTCGCAGGGCTGCTGGTCTGGGGACCTATCCGTCTTCTGGACGTGAAGCAGAAGAGTGATGAGCGCACTTCAGGTGTGGATATGCCAAGCTATGGCGGCGTGGTGGCGAACTCGTATCTGCCCTCTAACTGGATTTCTGCGCTGGGGCTGTACGCCTGGGCGCAGGTGGATGAATCCTCGGATAACAAATCGCTGATGAACCCGGCGAAGAAGTTTACCTATGACGCGCCAAAAGACATCGATGATACCTATGTTGTCTTTATTATTGGCGAAACCACCCGCTGGGATCACATGGGCATTCTGGGCTATGACCGCGACACGACGCCGAAGCTGGCACAGGAGAAAAACCTGATTGCTTATCGCGGTTATTCTTGCGACACGGCAACAAAGCTTTCACTGCGCTGCATGTTCGTACGGGAAGGGGGGGCAAGCGATAACCCGCAGCGAACCCTGAAAGAACAGAACGTTTTCTCGGTGCTGCATCAGCTTGGGTTCACCTCTGACCTTTATGCCATGCAAAGCGAAATGTGGTTCTACAGTAATACCATGGCGCAGAATATTGCCTACCGCGAGCAGATTGGTGCTGAGCCGCGTAACCGCGGCAAGGCGGTCGATGACATGCTGCTGATCGATGAGATGAAAATCTCCCTCAACGGCAATCCTGACGGTAAACATATGATTATCCTGCACACCAAAGGGTCGCATTTCAACTATACCCAACGCTATCCGCGCAGCTTCGCCAAATGGACGCCGGAGTGCGTGGGGGTTGATAAAGACTGTTCCAAAGAGCAACTGATTAACTCCTACGATAATTCCGTCATGTATGTTGACCACTTTATCGATGCGGTGATTGACCAGGTGCGCGATAAAAAAGCGATTGTGTTCTATGCTGCTGACCACGGGGAATCGATCAATGAGAAGGAGCACTTGCACGGTACGCCGCGCAAAATGGCGCCACCTGAACAGTTCCGCGTGCCCATGATGGTGTGGATGTCGGACAAGTATCTGGAAGATCCCGAGAAAGCGAAGATGTTTGCCCACCTGAAGAAAGAGGCAGAGATGAAGGTGCCGCGTCGTCATGTTGAACTTTACGACACCATCCTGGGCTGCCTGGGATACACCTCTCCGGACGGCGGTATAAATGAAAATAACAACTGGTGCAAACTCCCTGATAGCACCGTAAAAGCCGCGCAATAGCGTGTCTGGCGAGATTATCGCCAGTTGAATGGCTTTTTTAATTTAAGGGATTGACGGAGGCGCACCTTAGCAGTACGATGCGCTCCGCATTCGGCGAGTAGCGCAGCTTGGTAGCGCAACTGGTTTGGGACCAGTGGGTCGGAGGTTCGAATCCTCTCTCGCCGACCACATTCGAAAAAAGGGCTAACCGCAAGGTTAGCCCTTTTTGCATTAGTGGGTTATTCATCCCGACCATCCAAAACGCCCCTTAGCGCTGCTTCACCCTGACTGTTAACGCTTTTGTGACATAATCCATTGTATTTTTTTATATATAGTTTGATCTTTTTTCGCGTTGCTTATGGATAACCTCAGCATTTTTCGCTGTGCGTTTTAACGTTCGCGGTATTTAGTGCTCAGATAATCACCATTCTACAAGAAAATTTACCCATTCTGAATAAAAGTTAATCACTGATTGTTGCTAAATATGAAGGTATTTGTGCTGCAACATGGGCTGTAGCATAAATTTCCCTGCTAAAAACTGAGGCCTTAGGTTTTTTTAATCTTTGTTTGCGGTTTCTCACACTCCGCGTAAATCCCCGTCACCTGTATTGACGTTTTCACATTCTGTTGACAGATTGTAGGGCACGAGGGGCATTTCAGGGAGGATCTGCGCTGCAACTCTAACGCTCTTCTGAAAGGATTCTCCATCCCTTATAACGCCTTCGGGCATCACCGACCGGACCGGGTAAAAAATAAATAAAGGTCAGGCGGCGTAACACAACAAAGCAAAACATCACATTGGAGCACAATAATGAGTATTTCCTTGAAGAAGTCAGGGATGCTGAAGCTTGGTCTGAGCCTGGTGGCTATGACCGTGGCAGCAAGCGTACAGGCAAAAACCCTGGTTTACTGTTCTGAAGGCTCGCCGGAAGGCTTTAACCCACAGCTCTTTACCTCTGGTACAACGTATGACGCAAGCTCTGTACCGATCTATAACCGTCTGGTGGAATTTAAAACCGGTACCACAGAAGTTATTCCAGGTCTGGCTGAGAAGTGGGATATCAGCGAAGACGGCAAAACCTATACCTTCCACCTGCGCCCGGGCGTGAAGTGGCAGGACAGCAAAGAATTCAAACCTACGCGCGATTTTAATGCCGACGACGTTGTGTTCTCTTTCGACCGTCAGAAAAACGCGCAGAATCCGTACCACAAAGTGTCTGGCGGCAGCTATGAATACTTCGAAGGGATGGGTCTGCCAGAACTGATAACCGACGTGAAAAAAGTTGACGACAACACCGTTCAGTTCGTGCTGTCTCGCCCGGAAGCGCCATTCCTGGCCGACCTCGCCATGGACTTCGCCTCTATTCTGTCTAAAGAGTATGCGGACAACATGCTGAAAGCCGGCACCCCGGAAAAAGTGGACCTGAACCCAATCGGTACCGGTCCGTTCCAACTGATGCAGTATCAGAAAGACTCCCGTATTCTGTACAAAGCCTTTGACGGCTACTGGGGCACTAAACCGCAGATCGACCGTCTGGTCTTCTCCATCACGCCAGATGCCTCTGTACGTTATGCAAAACTGCAGAAAAACGAATGCCAGGTTATGCCCTACCCGAACCCGGCTGATATTGCTCGTATGAAGCAGGACAAAAATATCAACCTGCTGGAGCAGGCTGGCCTGAACGTGGGCTATCTCTCTTTCAACACCGAGAAAAAACCGTTTGATGACGTAAAAGTTCGCCAGGCGCTGACTTACGCGGTGAATAAAGACGCGATCATTAAAGCGGTTTATCAGGGCGCAGGCGTTGCCGCCAAAAACTTGATCCCACCGACCATGTGGGGCTACAACGACGATATTAAAGACTACACCTACGATCCTGAGAAAGCGAAAGCGCTGCTGAAAGAAGCGGGCCATGAAAAAGGCTTTACCGTTGAGCTGTGGGCGATGCCTGTCCAGCGCCCATATAACCCGAACGCTCGCCGTATGGCGGAAATGGTTCAGGCCGACTGGGCTAAAGTCGGCGTTCAGGCCAAGATCGTGACCTACGAGTGGGGCGAGTATCTGAAACGCGCCAAAGCGGGTGAGCATCAGGCAGTCATGATGGGCTGGACCGGCGACAACGGGGATCCGGACAACTTCTTCGCGACCCTGTTCAGCTGCGCAGCGGCGAAAGACGGTTCTAACTACTCTCGCTGGTGCTACAAGCCGTTTGAAGACCTGATCCAGCCGGCGCGCGCGACCGACGATCACAACAAACGTATTGAACTGTACAAGCAGGCTCAGGTTGTTATGCACGAGCAGGCTCCGGCGCTGATCGTTGCTCACTCCACCGTTTACGAGCCAGTGCGCAAAGAAGTGAAAGGCTACGTGGTTGATCCGCTGGGCAAACACCACTTCGAAAACGTATCAATTGAATAATCAGTAGGGCTTTATCCCTCTCCCTGGCGGGAGAGGGAATTTACATTTGTGAGCAATACAGACGCCACGCCCTTGGTGGTGCGTCATCAGAGAGAATCCGGGTTATGTTGCAGTTCATCCTCCGACGTCTGGGACTTGTCATCCCCACGTTTATCGGTATCACCCTTCTCACGTTTGCCTTCGTCCATATGATCCCCGGCGACCCGGTAATGATTATGGCGGGCGAGCGTGGTATTTCGCCTGAGCGTCATGCGCAGTTGCTGGCGGAGCTTGGCCTGAACAAGCCGATGTGGCAGCAATACCTCAACTATATCTGGGGGGTGTTGCACGGCGATTTGGGTATTTCGCTGAAAAGCCGTCTTCCGGTGTGGGACGAGTTCGTGCCGCGTTTTAAAGCGACGCTGGAACTCGGCATCTGCGCCATGATGTTTGCCACTGCGGTGGGTATTCCTGTTGGGGTACTGGCTGCCGTAAAACGTGGCTCTATCTTTGACCATACTGCCGTTGGCCTGGCGCTAACAGGTTACTCCATGCCTATCTTCTGGTGGGGCATGATGCTGATCATGCTGGTCTCCGTGCAGTGGAACCTGACGCCGGTCTCCGGACGCGTCAGCGATATGGTGTTCCTTGATGATACGAATCCGTTGACCGGCTTTATGCTGATCGATACGGCCATCTGGGGAGAAGAGGGGAACTTCATTGATGCCGTGGCGCATATGGTCCTGCCCGCAATGGTGCTGGGCACCATTCCTTTAGCCGTTATTGTGCGTATGACCCGTTCCTCCATGCTGGAAGTCTTGGGCGAGGACTACATCCGTACCGCCCGCGCTAAAGGCCTGACCCGCATGCGCGTGATCATCGTCCACGCACTGCGTAATGCCATGCTGCCGGTGGTGACCGTGATTGGCCTGCAGGTTGGGACACTGCTGGCAGGGGCGATCCTGACCGAAACCATCTTCTCCTGGCCGGGTCTCGGACGCTGGCTGATTGATGCGCTGCAGCGCCGTGACTATCCGGTTGTGCAGGGCGGGGTGCTGCTGGTCGCGACGATGATTATTCTCGTCAACCTGCTGGTCGATTTGCTCTACGGCGTGGTGAACCCGCGTATTCGTCATAAGAAGTAAGGGGCCATCATGTCACACGTTTCTGAAAATAAAGTGGTTGCGGCGCCAGTTCCGATGACGCCGCTGCAGGAGTTCTGGCACTACTTCAAGCGCAACAAAGGCGCGGTGGTAGGGCTGGTGTATGTCACCATCATGATTCTTATCGCGGTATTCGCGAACTTCATCGCACCCTATAACCCGGCGGATCAGTTCCGTGATGCGCTGCTCGCGCCACCTGCATGGCAGGACGGCGGTAGCCTGACGCATCTGTTGGGGACCGATGACGTAGGCCGCGATGTGCTCTCTCGTCTGATGTATGGCGCGCGCCTGTCGCTGCTGGTTGGCTGTCTGGTGGTGGTGTTGTCGCTGGTCATGGGCGTGGTGCTCGGCCTGGTTGCCGGTTACTTCGGTGGTCTCGTCGATAACATCATTATGCGCATCGTCGACATCATGCTGGCGCTGCCTAGCCTGCTACTGGCCCTGGTGCTGGTGGCGGTTTTTGGGCCATCGATAGGTAACGCCGCGCTGGCGCTGACCTTCGTGGCGCTTCCTCACTACGTGCGCTTAACCCGTGCGGCCGTGCTGGTGGAGGTCAACCGCGATTATGTGACGGCCTCTCGCGTGGCGGGTGCCGGCGCAATGCGTCAGATGTTCGTTAATATTTTCCCGAACTGCCTTGCGCCGCTGATCGTTCAGGCGTCGCTTGGTTTCTCTAACGCCATTCTCGATATGGCTGCTCTTGGCTTCCTGGGCATGGGTGCTCAACCGCCAACACCCGAGTGGGGCACTATGCTCGCCGATGTGTTGCAGTTTGCACAAAGCGCCTGGTGGGTTGTCACCTTCCCGGGTCTGGCAATCCTGCTGACGGTGCTGGCATTTAACCTGATGGGTGATGGTCTGCGTGATGCGCTTGATCCCAAACTGAAGCAGTAAGAGGCAAGAGATGGCGTTATTAAATGTAGATAAATTATCGGTGCACTTCGGTGACGAGGGCACACCGTTTCGCGCCGTGGATCGCATCAGCTACAGTGTAAATCAGGGCGAAGTGGTCGGTATCGTAGGGGAGTCGGGTTCCGGTAAATCCGTCAGCTCACTGGCGATTATGGGGCTGATTGATTATCCGGGCCGCGTCATGGCAGAAAGCCTGGCGTTTAACGGCCAGGATTTGAAGAGCATTTCTGAAAAGCAGCGCCGCCAGCTGGTGGGCGCGGAAGTGGCGATGATCTTCCAGGACCCGATGACCAGCCTGAACCCGTGCTACACCGTCGGCTTCCAGATTATGGAAGCCATCAAGGTGCATCAGGGGGGGAATAAGAAAACCCGTCGTCAGCGTGCGATTGACCTGCTGACGCAGGTGGGTATTCCTGACCCGGCGTCGCGTCTGGACGTTTACCCGCACCAGCTGTCGGGAGGAATGAGCCAGCGCGTGATGATCGCCATGGCGATTGCCTGTCGGCCAAAGCTGCTGATTGCGGATGAACCGACAACCGCGCTGGACGTAACCATTCAGGCGCAAATCATCGAACTGCTGCTGGAACTCCAGCAGAAAGAGAATATGGCGCTGGTGTTGATTACGCACGATCTGGCGCTGGTGGCTGAAGCCGCGCACAAAATCATCGTGATGTACGCAGGCCAGGTGGTCGAGGCTGGCAGTTCGAATGATATCTTCCGCGCGCCTCGCCACCCGTATACGCAGGCGTTGTTGCGTGCCCTGCCGGAGTTTGCTCAGGACAAAGCGCGTCTGGCCTCGCTGCCGGGCGTGGTACCGGGCAAATATGACCGTCCGCTGGGCTGTCTGCTCAATCCGCGCTGTCCATATGCCACGGACAAGTGCCGTGCAGAAGAGCCCGAACTGAATCTGCTCGCTGACGGTCGTCAGTCGAAATGCCACTATCCACTCGATGATGCCGGGAGGCCAACACCATGAGTTCGCAACAGGCCACCACGCAACAACCACTGTTGCAGGCCCACGACCTGAAAAAACACTACCCGGTGAAAAAGGGCTTCTTTGCCCCCGAGCGCCTGGTAAAAGCGCTTGATGGCGTCTCCTTTACGCTGGAGCGTGGAAAAACGCTGGCGGTGGTTGGGGAGTCTGGCTGTGGGAAATCCACGCTGGGCCGACTGCTGACAATGATCGAAACGCCAACCGGCGGAGAACTTTATTATCAGGGGCAGGATCTGCTTAAGCACGATCCGCAGGCGCAAAAACTGCGTCGGCAGAAAATCCAGATTGTGTTTCAGAACCCGTATGGCTCTCTTAACCCGCGCAAGAAAGTGGGGCAGATTCTGGAAGAGCCGCTGCTGATCAACAGCAATCTGAGCAAAGAGCAGCGCCGTGAAAAGGCGCTGGCGATGATGGCGAAAGTCGGCCTTAAAACCGAGCATTATGACCGCTACCCGCATATGTTCTCCGGCGGGCAGCGGCAGCGTATTGCTATCGCCCGCGGTCTGATGCTGGACCCGGACGTGGTGATTGCTGACGAACCGGTTTCGGCGCTCGATGTCTCCGTGCGTGCGCAGGTGCTGAACCTGATGATGGATCTGCAGCAGGAACTGGGGCTGTCGTACGTCTTTATTTCACACGATCTGTCAGTAGTGGAACACATTGCCGATGAAGTGATGGTGATGTACTTAGGGCGCTGTGTGGAGAAGGGGACGAAAGATCAGATCTTTACGAACCCTCGTCATCCTTACACCCAGGCGCTACTGTCCGCCACGCCGCGCCTGAACCCGGACGACCGTCGTGAGCGCATTAAGCTCACCGGCGAGCTGCCAAGCCCGCTGAATCCGCCACCGGGATGTGCGTTCAACGCGCGCTGCCGTCGTCGCTTTGGTCCTTGCACTCAGTTGCAACCGCAGTTGAAGGATTACGGTGGACAACTGGTGGCCTGTTTCGCCGTGGACCAGGATGAAAACGGTGAAAAGCCGCAGGCATAAACAAAGAAACCGGCGCCAGGCTAATGCTGGTCACTTAAGGTGACCAGCAGCCTTTTTATCCGGATACTTTTTGCATTTTTTCCTCACCTCTCGCGGGTAACTTCGTTCCCGTCTTAACGGCAACACGCAGTGTTTCGCCTGCTCGTAAAACCTTTTCAGTTCCCCCGGTACGGTTCCCGATGAGGCCCACGGCAGCGTTATCATTAACCGCATCATCTCCGTTGTTGCACTGCTAAAACTCAACTGGTACGGCAGATAATCGCCTTTCTGATGGAACGCCATCCTGACCATCTGATAGCGCACCAGATTATACGTCAGCAGCACTCCCCACAGCTCCTGGCGCACCATTTCCGGTAACCGGCTGCGCGGCGTCCACCTGTTGCACAGAAGACCCTGTTTCGCCTCCCGGTATCCCAGCTCGTTTTCCCACCGGTGCCGGTTTTCGCCTGCATTCTGCCAGTGATGCAGCAACCCGGGTGAGTAAAAACCAATATCGAACAGTGTGATACTGTTATCTGATGCGCTGCTGATCAGACGGGCCGCCAGCCGCATTTCATTGACGTCATAACGGTCAAATTCACTGCCCTGTATCAGGTGGCTGCTCAGCTCCATCAGGCACATCATCCGCACCTGCGGGTAACCTCTTTCGCCATGCTGGTTTGACGCCTTACCGAAAGCATTGTTATTTTCCGGGGTATCCTGTGTCCGCCAGACCACACCGTCAACACCACAGAGCTTCAGCCCGTGTCAGCGTGGGTGATTTGTAAGCGTACAGCGCGAACCGTCTGGTCATAATCTGATGTATTCGACAAAGTGGTGTCCACCAAATAAGTAGTGGGAACCAAAGTGTCAGATATGCAGAAAAATGTGACCCCCGGCAGGCGTAAGGGCTGCCCTAATTATTCTCCTGAGTTTAAGCAGCAGCTCGTTGCTGCCTCCTGCAAACCCGGAATATCCATTTCAAAACTGGCGCTTGAAAACGGCATCAACGCCAATTTGTTATTTAAATGGCGCCAGCAGTGGCGCGACGGAAAGCTACTGTTACCTTCCTCAGAGAGTCCTCTGCTACTTCCTGTGACTCTCGATGCCACTGCCGTACAGCCAGAATCGCTCGCAGAAGACCCGGGGCTCAGTATCAGCTGTGAGGTAACGTTCCGGCACGGGACGCTTCGCCTCAACGGCACTGTCAGCGAAACGTTCCTGGCTCTGCTGATACAGGAACTGAAGCGATGATCCCGCTACCTTCAGGTACTAAAATCTGGCTGGTTGCCGGTATCACCGACATGCGTAACGGCTTCAACGGCCTGGCCGCAAAGGTGCAGACCGCGCTGAAAGATGACCCGATGTCCGGCCACGTCTTCATCTTCCGGGGACGCAGCGGCAGTCAGGTCAAACTGCTCTGGTCCACCGGTGACGGGCTGTGCCTGCTGACAAAGCGACTGGAACGTGGTCGCTTCGCCTGGCCCTCAGCCCGCGATGGCAAAGTGTTCCTGACGCCGGCGCAGCTGGCGATGCTGATGGAAGGTATCGACTGGCGACAGCCAAAGCGGTTACTGACGTCCCTGACCATGTTGTAGCGCTCTTTATCCTGGTTGTCGCAGAATAAGCCTGGTAAAATACGGGCTTATGAACGACACCTCTTCTGACGACATCCTTCTGCTGAAACAGCGCCTGGCCGAACAGGAAGCGCTGAACCGCGCCCTGCTGGAAAAGCTGGCCGACCGGGAACGCGAAATAGACCATCTGCAGGCGCAACTGGATAAGCTGCGCCGGATGAACTTCGGCAGTCGTTCCGAAAAGGTATCCCGCCGTATCGCGCAGATGGAAGCTGACCTGAACCGGCTGCAGCAGGAAAGCGATACGCTGACCGGTCGGGTTGATGATCCGGCGGTGCAGCGCCCGCTGCGTCAGACCCGCACCCGCAAACCGTTCCCTGAGTCACTCCCCCGTGATGAAAAGCGGTTGTTACCCACAGAGTCCTGTTGCCCGGAGTGCGGTGGTTCGCTGAGCTACCTGGGTGAGGATGCCGCCGAACAGCTGGAGCTGATGCGCAGCGCCTTCCGGGTTATCCGGACAGTACGTGAAAAGCATGCCTGCCGTCGGTGCGATCGCATCGTTCAGGCCCCGGCGCCTTCGCGCCCCATCGAACGGGGTATCGCCGGACCGGGGCTGCTGGCCCGCGTGCTGACCTCAAAGTATGCAGAGCACACACCGCTGTATCGCCAGTCGGAGATCTATGCCCGCCAGGGTGTGGTGTTGAGTCGTTCTGTACTGTCGGGCTGGGTGGATGCGTGTTGTCGTCTGCTGGCACCGCTGGATGAAGCCCTTCAGGACTATGTCCTGACCGACGGCAAACTCCATGCTGACGATACGCCTGTCCCGGTGCTGTTGCCGGGTAATAAGAAGACGAAGACCGGGCGCTTATGGACGTACGTTCGCGACGACCGCAACGCCGGCTCAGCGCTGGCCCCCGCAGTGTGGTTCGCTTACAGCCCGGACAGAAAAGGTATCCACCCTCAGACCCATCTTGCAGGCTTCAGTGGCGTACTGCAGGCTGATGCCTACGCCGGGTTCAACGAGCTCTACCGCGACGGTCATATAAAGGAAGCCGCGTGCTGGGCCCATGCCCGGCGTAAAATCCATGATGTTCACGTTCGCACTCCCTCAGCGCTCACAGATGAAGCGCTGAAACGGATAGGCGAGTTGTATGCCATCGAAGCGGATATCAGGGGAATGCCAGCAGAACAGCGGCTTGCTGAACGCCAGTTAAAAACGAAAGCGCTTCTTAAATCACTGGAAAACTGGCTGCGTGAAAAAGTGAAAACCCTGTCGCGACACTCAGAGCTGGCAAAAGCGTTCACCTATGTACTGAACCAGTGGCAGGCGTTGACATACTACGCAGACGACGGCTGGGCTGAAGCCGATAACAATATCGCTGAAAATGCGCTGCGGACGGTCAGTCTGGGGCGTAAAAACTGGCTGTTCTTCGGCTCAGACCACGGTGGTGAGCGGGGAGCGCTGCTGTACAGTCTGATCGGGACGTGCAAACTGAATGGAGTAGCTCCAGAACGTTACCTTCACCATATCCTTGACGTCATTGCTGACTGGCCGGTAAACCGGGTTGGTGAACTGCTGCCGTGGCGGATCACACTGCCTGCCGAATAACCCATCCTCGTCACGTCAATACGGTTCGCGCTATACGCTTACGGTGATTTGCCTGCCCATGCCAGTGTTGTTGAGTGAGTTCAAACAGTTCCCTGACAGCATTTTCCCCCAGCGTCTTGCGACGTTGAATGACAGAGCTTCTGGCCGTCAAAGGTGAGCCGATGCCGTCCACAATATCCATCAGATTAACAATTTCAGTCAGCGGGCGGTTGCAGAAAACAGACATGCCGACGACAAGCCATATCATTGATTCAAGCGACAGTTTGCGTTTGCGCAGCGTAACGGTGTCGGAGAGCGTCAAAGCCTGACGGATAAGGTCTTCGGGAATGAGGTCAGCGAGATTGATGATGCCGAGGGCTTGTGAAAGTTCCATTTAAAAAGGGTTCCATGATGAACATGATACCCTTTTATACCAGCCACCGGATCGGTCAACCGATCCTTAAACGATCGGCATTAGGCGCCAGGCCGGTTTTTTACGTCTGCTTGATTATTTACGCAACCGAATCTGGTCGACAGCGTGTTTCTCACTTTTGGTGAGGATCAGGCTGGCGCGCTCGCGTGTCGGCAGAATGTTCTCTTTCAGGTTTACGTAGTTGATCTCATTCCACAGCCCCATCGCGACGTTTGTGGCCTCTTCTTTAGAGAGCTGGGCGTAATTATGAAAGTAAGAATCGGGATCGGTGAACGCCCCTTCACGGAACTTGAGGAAGCGGTTGATATACCAGCTTTGCAGTAAATCTTCCGGCGCATCGACATAGATAGAGAAATCAACAAAATCGGAAACAAATACGTGATGCGGGTCGTGGGGGTAGTCCATCCCGCTCTGCAGGACGTTTAAACCTTCCAGAATCAGGATATCCGGCTGCACAACGGTTTTATCACCGTCCGGGATGCGATCGTAAATCAGATGCGAATAGACCGGCGCGGTAACGTTTGGCGCGCCTGACTTCAGGTCAGAAACAAATTTCACCAGTCGATGCATATCATAAGAGAGCGGAAAGCCTTTTTTCTTCATCAGGCCACGTTCTTTTAAGACTTCATTCGGATGCAGGAAGCCGTCGGTAGTGATCAGCTCGACGCTACGGTGTTCCGGCCAGCGGCTCAGCAATGCCTGCAGTACGCGCGCGGTGGTACTTTTACCGACTGCGACGCTGCCCGCAATACTGATGATATAAGGAATACGTTGACCGTTAGTTCCAAGGAACTGCTCCAGTACCGCCTGGCGCCGCAGGTTGGAGCTTATATAGAAGTTAAGTAGGCGAGAGAGGGGGAGATAAATTTCCGCCACTTCTTCCAGTGAGAGATCTTCGTTTATCCCTTTTAACCGTGCGATTTCGCCTTCCGTCAGCGTCATAGGGACGGAGTCACGCAGGGCAGCCCACTGGCTGCGGTTAAACTGAAGATAAGGCGTCATTAACGTTTGCTCTTTTTTGCTCATAAGCATGCTTCAGTGAACCATCAACAAAACAGCCTGCCACGGTTCATCACATAGTTAATTTTGGACAATGGGCAGGAGGTTAACACCAGATGACAGGAATAATAAGAAAAAAGATGGGGAAGCGCTGCTTTACGCGGGAGCCATCACGTGACGATAGATACCGGTTAAATCACGCAGCAACGCTGAATATTTAACCTCGAATGACTGTTTTTGCAGCACTCAGCGCTTCTTTCGCATAAAATGTGAGCGAAAGAACGTTTTATGCAATTTTTTAGTTGCATGACTGCGCAGGTCTCCATAGAATGCGCGCTACTTGATGCCGACTTAGCTCAGTAGGTAGAGCAACTGACTTGTAATCAGTAGGTCACCAGTTCGATTCCGGTAGTCGGCACCATCAAGTCCGGTGGGGTTCCCGAGCGGCCAAAGGGAGCAGACTGTAAATCTGCCGTCACAGACTTCGAAGGTTCGAATCCTTCCCCCACCACCACTTTCTGGCAGCGTAAATGCCGCCGGAGCTGGTTGGAAAAATTAACCAGCTCGAACTTGAAAAGAGAGAAATCTCTTTTTTTGTTACAGAAAGAACTGGGTAGCCGAGTTTCAGGATGCGGGCATCGTATAATGGCTATTACCTCAGCCTTCCAAGCTGATGATGCGGGTTCGATTCCCGCTGCCCGCTCCAATACGTGCTGATATGGCTCAGTTGGTAGAGCGCACCCTTGGTAAGGGTGAGGTCCCCAGTTCGACTCTGGGTATCAGCACCACTTCACTTCTCCCTCCCGTTTCTCTCTGTTTCAATTTAAATGTATTCAACTGTTCAGGCATTTCGCCTGGTTGATGTGGTGATATCACCGATTTATCCGTGTCTTAGAGGGACAATCGATGTCTAAAGAAAAGTTTGAACGTACAAAACCGCACGTTAACGTCGGTACTATCGGCCACGTTGACCATGGTAAAACAACGCTGACTGCTGCAATCACTACCGTTCTGGCAAAAACCTACGGTGGTTCCGCTCGTGCATTCGATCAGATCGATAACGCACCAGAAGAAAAAGCGCGTGGTATCACCATCAACACGTCTCACGTTGAATATGACACCCCGACTCGCCACTACGCACACGTAGACTGCCCAGGCCACGCCGACTATGTTAAAAACATGATCACCGGTGCTGCGCAGATGGACGGTGCGATCCTGGTTGTTGCTGCGACTGACGGCCCTATGCCTCAGACGCGTGAGCACATCCTGCTGGGTCGTCAGGTAGGCGTTCCTTACATCATCGTGTTCCTGAACAAGTGCGACATGGTTGATGACGAAGAGCTGCTGGAACTGGTAGAGATGGAAGTGCGTGAACTGCTGTCTCAGTACGATTTCCCAGGCGATGATACCCCAATCATCCGTGGTTCTGCGCTGAAAGCGCTGGAAGGCGAAGCAGAGTGGGAAGCGAAAATCGTTGAGCTGGCTGGTTTCCTGGATTCTTACATCCCAGAACCAGAGCGTGCGATTGACAAGCCATTCCTGCTGCCAATCGAAGACGTATTCTCCATCTCCGGTCGTGGTACCGTTGTTACCGGTCGTGTTGAGCGCGGTATCGTTAAAGTTGGCGAAGAAGTTGAAATCGTTGGTATCAAAGAGACTGTTAAGTCTACCTGTACTGGCGTTGAAATGTTCCGCAAACTGCTGGACGAAGGCCGTGCTGGTGAGAACGTAGGTGTTCTGCTGCGTGGTATTAAACGTGAAGAAATCGAACGTGGTCAGGTTCTGGCTAAGCCAGGCTCAATCAAGCCGCACACTAAGTTCGAATCTGAAGTTTATATCCTGTCTAAAGACGAAGGCGGCCGTCATACTCCGTTCTTCAAAGGCTACCGTCCACAGTTCTACTTCCGTACAACTGACGTGACCGGAACCATCGAACTGCCAGAAGGCGTTGAGATGGTAATGCCAGGCGACAACATCAAGATGGTTGTGACGCTGATCCACCCAATCGCGATGGACGACGGTCTGCGTTTCGCAATCCGTGAAGGCGGCCGTACCGTTGGCGCGGGCGTTGTTGCTAAAGTTCTCGGCTAATTGCTGATAACATTTGACGCAATGCGCATGAAAAGGGCATCATTTGATGCCCTTTTTGCACGCTTTCACATCAGAACCTGGCTCATCAGTGATTTTTTTTGTCATAATCATTGCTGAGACAGGCTCTGCAGAGAGCGTATAATCCGTAAAGGGATTACGTATCGATTTGGCTCGCCTCGCAATCGCGGGGTGAAATTATTTGTAGAATTCTTCTGACAGGTTGGTTTATGAGTGCGAATACCGAAGCTCAAGGGAGCGGGCGCGGCCTGGAAGCGATGAAGTGGATCGCTGTTGCCGTGCTGCTGATTGTGGCAATCGTTGGCAACTATCTTTATCGTGACATGATGCTGCCGCTCCGTGCGCTGGCAGTGGTGATTCTGATTGCTGCAGCGGGCGGTGTCGCGCTGTTAACGATTAAAGGTAAAGCAACCGTTGCTTTCGCGCGCGAAGCGCGTACCGAAGTCCGCAAGGTAATTTGGCCGACTCGCCAGGAAACATTGCATACCACGCTGATTGTGGCTGCAGTGACTGCGGTAATGTCACTGATCCTGTGGGGGCTGGATGGTATTCTGGTTCGCCTGGTTTCCTTTATCACTGGCCTGAGGTTCTAAGATGTCTGAAGCCCCTAAAAAGCGTTGGTACGTCGTTCAGGCGTTTTCCGGTTTTGAAGGCCGCGTAGCAACGTCGCTGCGTGAGCATATCAAATTACACAATATGGAAGAGTTGTTTGGCGAAGTGATGGTTCCGACCGAAGAAGTGGTCGAGATCCGTGGCGGCCAGCGTCGCAAAAGCGAACGTAAATTCTTCCCGGGTTACGTGCTGGTTCAGATGGTGATGAACGACGCAAGCTGGCACCTTGTGCGCAGCGTACCGCGCGTAATGGGCTTTATCGGCGGCACGTCTGACCGTCCGGCGCCAATCAGCGATAAAGAAGTTGATGCGATTATGAACCGCCTGCAGCAGGTGGGTGATAAGCCGCGTCCGAAAACGCTGTTTGAACCGGGTGAAATGGTTCGTGTTAGCGACGGTCCGTTTGCTGACTTTAACGGCGTGGTGGAAGAGGTGGACTACGAGAAGTCCCGCCTGAAAGTGTCTGTGTCTATCTTCGGTCGCGCGACCCCGGTAGAGCTGGACTTTGCGCAGGTTGAAAAAGCCTAAGCAGCGTTCAAAAAAGCAACGATTAAACCGTTGCACAAGGCGCGAGATTGGAATACAATTTCGCGCCTTTTGTTTTTATGGGCCCGGCCCGTAAAACGAATTTTATTCACGGGGAGCCTCCTTGAGGCGCTATTACCCAATCAGAGGATTTTAGAATGGCTAAGAAAGTACAAGCCTACGTCAAGCTGCAGGTTGCAGCTGGTATGGCGAACCCAAGTCCACCAGTTGGTCCAGCTCTGGGTCAGCAAGGTGTGAACATCATGGAATTCTGTAAAGCGTTTAACGCAAAAACTGAATCCATGGAAAAAGGTTTGCCAATCCCGGTTGTTATTACCGTTTACGCTGACCGTTCTTTCACTTTCGTTACCAAAACCCCTCCAGCAGCCGTTCTGCTGAAGAAAGCGGCTGGTATCAAGTCTGGTTCCGGTAAACCGAACAAAGACAAAGTGGGTAAAATTTCCCGCGCCCAGCTGCAGGAAATCGCGCAGACCAAAGCTGCCGACATGACTGGTTCTGACATTGAAGCGATGACTCGCTCAATCGAAGGTACTGCACGTTCCATGGGCCTGGTAGTGGAGGACTAAGAAATGGCTAAACTCACCAAGCGCATGTCCGTGATCCGTGACAAAGTTGATGCGACCAAACAGTACGACATCAACGAAGCTATCGCTCTGCTGAAAGAACTGGCTACTGCTAAGTTCGTTGAAAGCGTTGACGTTGCCGTAAACCTTGGCATCGACGCGCGTAAATCCGATCAGAACGTTCGTGGCGCAACTGTACTGCCACACGGTACTGGCCGTTCAGTTCGCGTAGCTGTATTTGCTCAGGGTGCAAACGCTGAAGCTGCTAAAGCTGCCGGCGCTGAACTGGTAGGTATGGAAGATCTGGCTGATCAGATCAAGAAAGGCGAAATGAACTTTGACGTTGTTATTGCTTCTCCGGATGCAATGCGCGTTGTTGGCCAACTGGGCCAGGTTCTGGGTCCACGCGGCCTGATGCCAAACCCGAAAGTGGGTACTGTAACCCCTAACGTTGCTGAAGCGGTTAAGAACGCTAAAGCAGGTCAGGTTCGTTATCGTAACGACAAAAACGGCATCATCCACACCACCATCGGTAAAGTGGACTTTGACGCTGACAAACTGAAAGAAAACCTGGAGTCTCTGCTGGTTGCGCTGAAAAAAGCAAAACCAACTCAGGCGAAAGGCGTGTACATCAAGAAAGTTAGCATCTCCACCACCATGGGTGCAGGTGTCGCAGTTGACCAGGCTGGCCTGAGCGCTGCTGCAAACTAATGCCTTTACGTGGGCGGTGATTTTGTCTACAATCTTACCCCCACGTTTGCTAACGAAAGTTAGCGGCTAACAGAATTGTTCGTTGGAGCCTGGCCTATCCAGGCCTCCGTCGAAGACCGCAGGTGTTTCGCAAGAAACTTAATCCCCTGCGTAGACGGTGACAGAACGCTAAGATTATTTTTTGAATACTCTGGCTTGTTTCTGCTCACCGTATTAAGACGCTCTTCCCGTTGGGTTGAGTGAAGTGAGTTCCAGGGCATGAGCCCTGGCAAACATCCAGGAGCAAAGCTAATGGCTTTAAATCTTCAAGACAAACAAGCGATTGTTGCTGAAGTCAGCGAAGTAGCCAAAGGCGCGCTGTCTGCAGTGGTTGCGGATTCCCGTGGCGTTACTGTAGACAAAATGACTGAACTGCGTAAAGCAGGTCGTGAAGCTGGCGTATACATGCGTGTTGTTCGTAACACCCTGCTGCGTCGCGTAGTTGAAGGTACTCAGTTCGAGTGCCTGAAAGACACGTTTGTTGGTCCGACCCTGATTGCATACTCTATGGAACACCCGGGCGCTGCTGCTCGTCTGTTCAAAGAGTTCGCGAAAGCGAATGCAAAATTTGAGGTCAAAGCTGCAGCCTTTGAAGGTGAGTTGATCCCGGCATCGCAAATCGATCGCCTGGCAACCCTGCCGACCTACGAAGAAGCAATTGCACGCCTGATGGCAACCATGAAAGAAGCTTCGGCTGGCAAACTGGTTCGCACTCTGGCTGCTGTTCGCGATGCGAAAGAAGCTGCTTAATCGCAGTTGTCTTTATAACGCACTCGCTTACGTATAAACTTATTCTGATTTTCAGGAACAATTTAAATGTCTATCACTAAAGATCAAATCATTGAAGCAGTTGCAGCTATGTCCGTAATGGACGTTGTAGAACTGATCTCTGCAATGGAAGAAAAATTCGGTGTTTCTGCTGCTGCTGCTGTAGCTGTAGCTGCGGGTCCGGCTGAAGCTGCTGAAGAAAAAACTGAATTCGACGTAATTCTGAAAGCTGCTGGCGCTAACAAAGTTGCTGTTATCAAAGCAGTACGTGGCGCAACTGGCTTGGGTCTGAAAGAAGCTAAAGACCTGGTAGAATCTGCTCCAGCTGCGCTGAAAGAAGGCGTGAGCAAAGACGACGCAGAAGCACTGAAAAAATCTCTGGAAGAAGCTGGCGCTGAAGTTGAAGTTAAATAAGCCAACTTTTCTGGTTGCAGCCTAAGCAATTAGGCTGATGGCTGGTGACTTTTTAGTCACCAGCCTTTTTGCGCTGTAAGGCGCCAGCAGCATTTCACACTGTTTGACTGCTGGTTGTCCTGACAATGCTTGTTTCTATCGACGCCTTAATATATTGCGACAGGGTGTTCGCTCTGTGTAAATCGCAATGAAATGGTTTAAGCGTGATAGCAACAGGTATTGCGGAAAGTATTCAATTTTCCGGTCAACAAAATAGTGTTGCACAAACTGTCCCTCCGTCGGGCAGATGGGTCGACTTGTCAGCGAGCTGAGGAACCCTAATGGTTTACTCCTATACCGAGAAAAAACGTATTCGTAAGGATTTTGGTAAACGTCCACAAGTTCTGGATATACCTTATCTCCTTTCTATCCAGCTTGACTCGTTCCAGAAGTTTATCGAGCAAGATCCTGAAGGGCAGTATGGTCTGGAAGCAGCTTTCCGTTCCGTATTCCCGATTAAGAGCTATAGTGGTAATTCTGAGCTGCAATACGTCAGCTACCGCCTTGGCGAACCGGTGTTTGACGTTCAGGAATGTCAGATCCGTGGCGTGACCTATTCCGCACCGCTGCGCGTAAAACTGCGTCTGGTGATCTACGAGCGCGAAGCGCCTGAAGGCACCGTTAAGGACATTAAAGAACAAGAAGTCTACATGGGTGAAATTCCACTCATGACGGACAACGGTACTTTTGTTATCAACGGTACTGAGCGTGTTATCGTTTCCCAGCTGCATCGTAGCCCGGGCGTCTTCTTCGACAGCGATAAAGGTAAAACACACTCTTCCGGTAAAGTGCTGTATAACGCGCGCATCATTCCTTACCGTGGTTCCTGGCTGGACTTCGAGTTCGATCCTAAAGACAACCTGTTTGTCCGTATCGACCGTCGTCGTAAACTGCCTGCGACCATTATCCTGCGTGCGCTGCAATACACGACTGAGCAGATCCTTGACCTGTTCTTCGAGAAAGTTATTTTTGAAATCCGCGACAACAAGCTGCAAATGGAGCTGGTGCCGGAACGTCTGCGTGGTGAGACCGCGTCGTTCGACATCGAGTCCGACGGCAAAGTGTATGTGGAAAAAGGTCGCCGTATCACTGCGCGCCATATCCGTCAGCTGGAAAAAGATGATATCAAACTCATCGAAGTACCGGTTGAGTACATTGCAGGAAAAGTGGCCGCGAAAGATTACGTTGATACCGCAACCGGCGAACTGATCTGCCCGGCGAACATAGAACTGAGCCTGGATCTGTTGGCGAAGCTGAGCCAGTCCGGCCACAAACGTATCGAAACGCTGTTCACCAACGATCTGGATCACGGCGCATACATGTCTGAGACCATTCGCGTCGACCCAACGACCGATCGTCTGAGCGCGCTAGTAGAGATCTACCGCATGATGCGTCCTGGTGAGCCACCGACTCGCGAAGCGGCTGAAAGCCTGTTCGAGAACCTGTTCTTCTCCGAAGACCGCTACGATCTGTCCGCGGTGGGTCGTATGAAGTTCAACCGTTCTCTGTTACGCGACGAAATCGAAGGTTCTGGTATCCTGAGCAAAGACGACATCATTGAAGTGATGAAGAAGCTCATTGATATCCGTAACGGCAAAGGCGAAGTGGACGATATCGACCACCTCGGCAACCGTCGTATCCGTTCCGTAGGCGAAATGGCGGAAAACCAGTTCCGCGTTGGCCTGGTACGTGTAGAGCGTGCGGTGAAAGAGCGTCTGTCTCTGGGCGATCTCGATACCCTGATGCCTCAGGATATGATCAACGCCAAGCCGATTTCTGCAGCAGTGAAAGAGTTCTTTGGTTCCAGCCAGCTGTCTCAGTTCATGGACCAGAACAACCCGCTGTCTGAGATTACGCACAAACGTCGTATCTCTGCACTCGGCCCAGGCGGTCTGACCCGTGAACGCGCAGGCTTTGAAGTTCGAGACGTACACCCGACTCACTACGGTCGCGTATGTCCAATCGAAACGCCTGAAGGTCCAAACATCGGTCTGATCAACTCCCTGTCCGTGTATGCACAGACAAACGAATACGGCTTCCTCGAAACGCCGTACCGTAAAGTGACCGATGGTGTTGTTACCGACGAAATTCATTACCTGTCTGCTATTGAAGAAGGCAACTACGTTATCGCTCAGGCGAACTCCAACCTGGATGATGAAGGCCACTTTGAAGAAGACCTGGTAACCTGCCGTAGTAAAGGCGAATCCAGCTTGTTCAGCCGCGACCAGGTTGACTATATGGACGTTTCCACCCAACAGGTGGTATCCGTCGGTGCATCCCTGATCCCGTTCCTGGAACACGATGACGCCAACCGTGCATTGATGGGTGCGAACATGCAACGTCAGGCCGTCCCAACATTGCGTGCTGATAAGCCGCTGGTTGGTACGGGTATGGAACGTGCTGTTGCTGTCGACTCCGGTGTTACTGCAGTTGCTAAGCGTGGCGGTACCGTTCAGTACGTCGATGCATCCCGTATCGTTATTAAAGTTAACGAAGACGAGATGCACGCGGGCGAAGCGGGTATCGACATCTATAACCTGACCAAATACACCCGTTCTAACCAGAACACCTGTATTAACCAGATGCCATGTGTGTCTCTGGGTGAACCGATCGAGCGCGGCGACGTGCTGGCAGATGGTCCATCTACCGACCTCGGTGAGCTGGCGCTCGGTCAGAACATGCGCGTGGCATTCATGCCATGGAACGGTTACAACTTCGAAGACTCCATCCTCGTATCCGAGCGTGTGGTTCAGGAAGACCGTTTCACGACTATTCACATCCAGGAACTGGCATGTGTGTCCCGTGACACCAAGCTGGGGCCAGAAGAGATCACTGCCGACATCCCGAACGTGGGTGAAGCTGCGCTCTCCAAACTGGATGAGTCCGGTATCGTTTACATTGGTGCGGAAGTCACCGGTGGTGACATTCTGGTGGGTAAGGTAACGCCGAAAGGTGAAACCCAACTGACACCAGAAGAGAAACTGCTGCGTGCAATCTTCGGTGAGAAAGCGTCTGACGTTAAAGACTCTTCTCTGCGCGTACCAAACGGTGTTTCCGGTACGGTTATCGACGTTCAGGTCTTCACTCGTGACGGCGTTGAGAAAGATAAGCGTGCGCTGGAAATCGAAGAGATGCAGCTCAAGCAGGCTAAAAAAGACCTGTCTGAAGAACTGCAGATCCTCGAAGCAGGTCTGTTCAGCCGTATTTATGCGGTGCTGGTTGCCGGTGGCATTGAAGCTGATAAGCTCGATAAACTGCCACGCGATCGCTGGCTGGAACTGGGCCTCACCGATGAAGAGAAACAAAATCAGCTGGAACAACTGGCTGAGCAGTATGACGAACTGAAACACGAGTTCGAGAAAAAACTCGAAGCGAAACGCCGTAAAATCACTCAGGGCGACGATCTGGCACCCGGCGTGCTGAAGATTGTTAA
This sequence comes from unidentified bacterial endosymbiont, assembly GCF_918797525.1. NCBI lineage: Bacteria > unidentified bacterial endosymbiont. The sequence goes on from NZ_OU963893.1 coordinate 317,281, forward strand.
GGTTTATCTGGCGGTTAAACGTCAGATCCAGCCTGGTGATAAAATGGCAGGTCGTCACGGTAACAAGGGTGTTATTTCTAAGATCAACCCGATCGAAGATATGCCGCACGATGCTAACGGTACGCCGGTAGATATCGTACTGAACCCGCTGGGCGTACCGTCTCGTATGAACATTGGTCAGATCCTGGAAACACACCTGGGTATGGCTGCGAAAGGTATCGGCGACAAGATCAACGCCATGCTGAAACA